>CANGFJ010000260.1 GCA_947453065.1 Pseudomonadota bacterium | reverse complement strand
GTCCGGAACGCCCATGGCCACGGCCACGATGCCGCCACCCGGCACGCGTGCGCCGATCAGCCCGCCGGGGCAGTCCATCTGCACCTGTCCGTCGTGCGAGCGACCGTTCAGGCGCAGCAGTTCGGCGATGCAGCGCGCACCGTTGCCGCACTGTTCGACCTCATGGCCATCGGCGTTGAAGATGCGGTAATAGGCCTCGGTGCCGGCGCGGCGCGCGGGCTCGATGATGAGGGCCTGGTCGAAGCCGATGCCGCGATGACGGTCTGCCAGCTGGCGCCACTGTTCTGGCGTCAGCGTGGCCGCAGCGGTCGGGGACTCGAAGACGATGAAGTCGTTGCCCAGCCCGTGCATCTTGGTGAATTCGATGCGCATGGGCGCAAGGATACACCGTCAGGCTGGCGCGGATTTCAGTCGAACAGGCGCTCGGTGAGGCGGAAGACGGCCGAGATGTCCTCGTCGCCGTGGCCCTCCGCCACCAGCTGTGCGTAGTCGCGCAGTACCGCTTCCACCACGGGGAGCTCGGCACCACTGGCGGCCGCCATGTCGCGGCAGATGCGCAGGTCTTTTTCGTGCAGCCGCACGCGGAAGCCCGCCGGGTAGCTGCCGCGCACCATGTTCGGGGCGCGGTTCACGAAGTACCAGCTGGAGCCGGCGCCTTTGCCGAGCGTCTCGACGACCTGCGCCAGCGGCAGGCCCTGCGACTGGGCGAAGGCCATGGCCTCACCGATGGCGCGGATGTAGCCAGCGCAGAGGATCTGGTTGGTGGCCTTGGTGGCCTGACCGGCGCCCGTGTCACCGAAGCGGGCGATCGTCGCCCCCATGGCCGCAAGCACCGGCTGGGCGCGCTCGAAGGCTGCCTCGCTGCCGCCGCACATGATGGCGAGCCGCGCGTCGCGCGCCCCTTCGGTGCCGCCGCTGACCGGGCAGTCGAGGAAGTCGGCGCCGTAGGCAGCCAGCAGGGCGGCAGCGCTGTGCGCCGTGGCACTGCTGACCGTAGAGCAGTCGATGACCAGCTGGCCGGCGCGAATGCCAGGCAGCAGCTGCTGCACGACGTCGAGCACGTCCTGGTCGGCGGCCACGCACAGCACGATGACCTCACAGCGCTCGGCGAGCGCGGCAGGGCTGGCGGCCAGCTCGCAGCCCAGCTCCGCTGCCAGGGCCTGTGCCTTGTCGCTGCTGCGGTTCCAGACCGAGGCCAGCAGGCCGACGCGATGAAGATTGCGGGCCATGTGGGCGCCCATGGCACCCAGGCCAATAAATCCGACTTTCATGGTGAGCTCGCTCCGAAGGGCGTTATTGGCCGCAGAGGGTTTCCATTTCGCTGCGGGCGGCGACGCGATGCGCCTCGACCTGGGTCTCGTCCAGGTATTCCGGTTCGCCATTGGCACCCTGCTTGAACAGGCGCCGTGCCGAAATGGCTTGTTCGTAGGTCTCGCGGGCCTTCTTGCAATGCTCGGCGCGCGTGACGGCGACGTCCTGCTTGACCTTCTGCGCGATCTGCGCCGTCGGGCTTGAAGCAGGACCGCCAGTGCTGCTGCGCGCGGCAGGGGGCGTGGCGGCATCGGCCGCCGGGGCGTTGCGCGTGGCCGAGCTGACGCGCTCGGCGCCCGGCACCGGCTGGTCGGCGTAGTGCCAGCTGCCGTTGGCATCCTTCCAGCGATAGATATCGCCCGCCTGGACGCCGAGGGCGGCAAGGAGGGTGGCTGCAATCGTGAGGGGGATGAGGTAACGCATGGGTGTTCCTTGGAGTATCGCTCCTGGCTGGCAGTCTCGCTAAAAGAAAAAGCCCCGGCAACCTCTCGGCGGCCGGGGCTTCAGGGCTCAGACCCTGATCAGCTCAGGATCAGTCGTAGGCGCGCTCGCCGTGCAACGTGGTGTCCAGGCCCTCACGCTCGACGTCCTCGGGGACGCGCAGGCCGATGGTCCAGTCAACCAGCTTGTAGGCGACCAGGGCCACGACACCCGACCAGACGATGGTCGTGCCGACGCCCCAGAGCTGCGCGATGACCTGCGTGGCCATGTCGAAGTCGGCGACCTTGTCGGCCACGTAGTCGTACACGCCGGTGCCGCCCAGCTTGGGGTCGTTGAAGACACCCGTCAGGACCGCACCCAGGATGCCACCGACGCAATGGACGCCGAAGACATCCAGCGAGTCGTCATAGCCAAAGGCCGTCTTGAGCTTGGTGACCGCGAGCAGGCAGACGATGCCGGCGAGGGCGCCGATCACGATGCTGCCCATCGGGCCGACAAAGCCGCAGGCCGGGGTGATGGCGACGAGGCCAGCGACGGCACCCGAAGCGGCACCCAGCATGGTCGGCGTACCCTTGGTGATCCACTCGGCAAACATCCAGCTCAGCGCGGCAGCGGCAGTGGCCAGCAGCGTGTTGGCGAACACCATGCCCGCAAAGCCGTTGGCTTCGAGGTTGGAGCCGACGTTGAAGCCGAACCAGCCAACCCACAGCAGGGAGGCGCCGATCATCATGTACGGCAGGTTGTGCGGCGGCATGGCGACCTTGCCATAACCCGTGCGCTTGCCGATCAGGAGACAGCCCACCAGGCCAGCGATGCCGGCGTTGATGTGAACGACCGTGCCGCCGGCGAAGTCCAGGGCGCCCTTCTGGAAGAGGAAGCCCGCGGTGGCACCGGCTGCTGCACCCGCATCAGCGCTGGTGTAGGCGTCCGGACCGGCCCAGAACCAGACCATGTGCGCGATCGGCAGGTACGAGAAGGTGAACCAGAGCACCATGAACGCCAGCATCGCCGAGAACTTCATGCGTTCGGCGAAGGCACCGACGATGAGGCAGGGCGTGATGGCGGCGAAGGTCGCCTGGAAGACGAAGTACACCAGCTCGGGGATGTAGACGCCCTTGCTGAAGGTAGCCGCCAGCGAGCTGCCGTCCATGCCCTTCATGAAGAGACGGTCGAAGCCGCCGATGAAGTCACTGCCGCCCGTGAAGGCCAGGCTGTAACCGTAGATGGCCCACAACAGGACCATGAGACTGAAGGTCACGAAG
>CANGFJ010000259.1 GCA_947453065.1 Pseudomonadota bacterium | reverse complement strand
TTTCGTGGGTTGATGCTGCGTTCAGGTAGCGACGCACGCGCTCACGGGCGGCCTCGAACGCGTCGGTGGCCAGCTGGCTCAGCGTGTGCACGCCGCGGTGCACGTTGGCGTGCACATGGGTCTCATAGTGTTCAACGGCGGCCAGGACCGCGCGGGGACGCTGAGTCGAGGCGGCGCTGTCGAGGTAGGCGAGGGGGCGCCCGTTCACCTGGCGCGACAGGATCGGAAAATCCCCGCGCACGCGGCCGATGTCGTAGGGGGCCAGGCTCACAGCAGCGCCTCGCGGGCGGCGGCGTTGCCAAGCCGGTCGACGGTGGCCAGTTCAACCTGTCGGCGCAGGTCGGGGAGGGTGATACAGCGCATGACATCCTCGATAAACGCCCACTCCAGCAGCTTGCGGGCCGTGACCGGATCCAGCCCTCGCGACAGCAGGTAGAACAGCGTGTTTTCGTCCAGCGCACCGGTGGTGGCGCCGTGGCTCGCTTTAACCTCGTCGGTGAAAATCTCCAGTTGCGGGCGCAGGTTCACCTCGGCGCCCGTGCCGCCAATCAGCCCCTTCAGCGACTGGCGTGAATCTGCACCGCCTGCGCTGGCACCCACCTCGACCCTGCTGTTGAAACCGATGCCAGACTGGTCATTGGCGATGGCGCGCAGCAGCTGCTGGCTGGCCGTGTTGCGGCCGACGTGCTCCACCTGGAACGTGGTGTCCAGCACGCGCTTGCCATCGGCCAGGCTCATGCCGTTGACCGTGAGTTGCGAGCGCTCGCCGGCCAGGCGGATGCGCACGCTGTTACGCGCCGACGCCCCGCCCAGATTCAGTTGCGACAGCGTGTAAGCGGCGTCAGCGTCCAGAGTGGCCAGCAGGCTGTCCAGAAAGACCGCGTCACTGGCGCAGGCCTGCAGGCGGTAGTGCTCGACCACCGCCTGGACGCCCAGGTGCACCTGCACGCTGGCTGCTGCCATTGCCGCCGGACCACCACCACCCAGGTGCCGTTCCACCAGCGTAAGCCGTGCGCGGGGTGCAGCGTGCACCTCCAGCCGCGGATAACTTGCGCCGCCGTCTGGCGAGGGCAGGGTGATGAACAGCAGTTCTACCTGCAGTTCGCCCTGTACCGTGAGGCGGGCCGCGTCGGTGGCAAACGCCTCGTTCAGCCAGGCAAAGCGTTCATCGGCACTGGCTGCCAGCAGTGGGTCGGCGTCGCTGCTGTCAACGCCGCCCACGTCTGCCAGGGCCTGCAGGGTGCCACCCGTGAGGCTGCCGGGGTCGGCAGACAGCGTGGCTGCGAAGTGGCCGTTGACGAACACAAAGCGGGTGAACCCCAGCAGCGGCGCCGGCAACAGCGGCGTGGCGCCCGCCAGGATGGTGGCGTCGTCCAGGGCCAGTGCCGGTGCCACGCGCGCCTTCTCGACTGGCCGCAGGTTGGTGTAGCGCCAGGCGTCGTCGCGCAGGCCTGGCAGGCCCGTCTCCACGGCACGTTGCAGGGCCGCGGCGCGGCGCACACCACTGGCCACGCCGGCCGGCAGCGAGCCGGCGACCTCAGCATGCTCGTGCTGCAATCGTTGGATGAATGTCGCGCTCATGTCAGGCCGCATCGTCCAGCAGCCAGTCGTAGCCGCGCTGTTCCAGTTCCAGTGCAAGGCTGGCGTCGCCGCTGCGCACGATGCGGCCCTTGGCCAGCACGTGCACGCGGTCTGGCGCCACATGGTCCAGCAGGCGCTGGTAGTGGGTGACCAGCACAATCGCCCGCTCGGGGGCGCGCAGTGTCTCGATGCCGGCAGAGACGATTTTCAGGGCGTCGATGTCGAGCCCGGAGTCGGTCTCATCGAGCACGGCCAGTGCCGGCTCCAGCACCAGCATCTGCAGGATCTCGTTGCGCTTCTTCTCGCCGCCGGAAAAGCCTTCGTTGACGCCGCGCGACAGGAACGCCTCGTCCATTTTCATCAGTTGCATCTTCGCCTTGACCAGGGTCAGGAACTCGAAGGCATCCACTTCCGTCAGCCCGCGGTGGCGGCGCGCTGCGTTGAGCGCCGTCTTCAGCAGGTAGGCGTTGTTCACGCCGGGGATCTCCACCGGATATTGGAACCCCAGGAACACGCCCTCGCGGGCCCGCTCTTCCGGGGGCAGGGCCAGCAGGTCCTGGCCCTTGAAGGTCACGCTGCCGCCGGTGACTTCATAACCGGGTTTGCCGGCCAGCACATGCGAGAGCGAACTCTTGCCCGAGCCATTGGGGCCCATGATGGCGTGGACTTCGCCCGCCGGAACGTCAAGGCTGATGCCCTTGAGGACTTCACGGTCACCGATACGAACGCGCAGGTCACGGATAGAAAGCAATGGCGTGGTCATCCAACGGCTCCTTCAAGGCTCACGGCAAGCAGGTTCTGCGCCTCGACGGCGAACTCCATGGGGAGTTCGCGGAAGACGGTCTTGCAGAACCCGGCAACGATCATGTTCACGGCATCTTCCTGCGAGATGCCGCGCTGCAGGCAATAAAACAGCTGCTCCTCGCTGATGCGCGAGGTGCTGGCTTCATGCTCGACGGTGGCGAGCGGATTTTTGACTTCGATATAGGGCACGGTGTGCGCGCCGCAGTCCCCGCCCAGCAACAGCGAGTCGCACTGGGTGAAGTTACGCGCGCCCTTGGCGCCCGGCATCATGCTGACCAGGCCGCGGTAGGTGTTCTGCGCGTGTCCGGCCGAGATGCCCTTGGAGACGATCGTGCTGCGCGTGTTGGCGCCCAGGTGGATCATCTTGGTGCCCGTGTCTGCCTGCTGGTAGTTGTTGGTCACTGCCACCGAGTAGAACTCGCCGACGGAGTTCTCGCCCCGCAGCACGCAGCTGGGGTACTTCCAGGTGATGGCCGAACCGGTCTCGACCTGTGTCCACGAAATGCGTGAGTTGCGGCCACGGCATTCGCCCCGCTTGGTCACGAAGTTGTAGATGCCGCCGACGCCGTTCTCATCACCCGGGTACCAGTTCTGCACCGTCGAGTACTTGATCTGCGCGTCGTCCAGCGCCAGCAGTTCCACCACGGCCGCATGCA
>CANGFJ010000258.1 GCA_947453065.1 Pseudomonadota bacterium | reverse complement strand
GGCGGCAACCTCTCGGCCTTCTATCCGGAGCGCAACGTCACGGTGGGGGTGCTGCAGAACGTGCTGGCGCTGCTGAACCTGCCCGCCCGTCGGCGCAGCGCGCAGCGCGACCTGGCGCGGGTGCGGTTGGAAGTGGCTGACCGCATCGTGGGCCTGGCGGCTGAAGTGAACCAGGCCTACCTGGAATACGTGGCCGCCCAGCGCGTGCTCGTCCTGCGGGAGCGTGCCGCGGCTGCGGCGTTGGCGGCCGCCGACACCATCGTCGTTGAGGTGGCCAACGGCAAGGGCTACACCGCGCTCGACCTCGCACTGGAACGCAACACGGTGTTCGCCGCCGATTCCTCGCTGCTGCGCTCGCGCCTCGAGGCGGCCAGTGCCCGGGCCAAGCTGGCACAGCTCATGGGCATCGCCGGCCTGCGCGACGACTGGCAGACCACCGACGACCTGCCCGCGCTGCCCGCCAGCGACCCCGACCTGACCACCCTGGAAGCCCGCGCGCTGGAGCAGCGTTTCGACATCCGTGCGGTGCGCGAGACTTTCCTGGCCCGGCTCGACTCCCTCAAGACACAGCGCCAGTTTCGCTGGCTCGGCAGCCTCGAGTTGGGCTTGTTCCGCGAAGGCTCCTCCGGCGGCATCAGCTTCACCGGCCCCAACGCCGTCGTGGAACTGCCCCTGTTTGACCAGCGGCAGGCGCAGCTGCTGGCCGCCGATTCAGAAGTGCGCACGGCCCTGCGCAGTGCCGAGTCGCTCGCGCTCACGGCGCGGACCGAGCTGCGCACCCATGCCGCCGAACTGACCGCCACGCGCGCGCTGGTCGAGAAATACCGCGACGCCGTGCTGCCCAATCAGCGCCACATCCTCAGCCAGCTGGGCACGGCCTCCGAGCCGGGTTCCGTCGATCGGCTGCACCTGCGCCTCTCCAGCCTCGGGGCCGAAGAAGAGGCCGTGGGCTACCTGCGCGACTACTGGCGCGCCCGCGCCGCCCTGGCCCGCGCAGCGGGCGATTGGCAGGGACTCACCGGCTGGCCCGTCCAGCAGGCCGGTCTGCACTAAAACGGTGCGATTTGCCGCGACGGCGCGCGCGGATGCGCCAAGGTGTGGCGTGACGGCGGCGCGTTGCTAAAAAACATCAGTTTTGTCCTGCGTTGGGAAAGTGGGCCGTTCCGGTCCAAAACGGGAGGTACAGTCGCAAAAGGCCCTCTATCCACACCCTACGTGCCCTCAAAAGAAAATTTCCCCGTCTTTTTGTCGAAACTCCCCAATTGCTTGGGCGTTGGTACGGTCATTGCAAACAACTCCAGTAGGACTTTTGCAACAACTGCCCCTTGAGGAGTGATTCATGAACACGTCGCGTATTCTTCTGGCCGGCGCCCTGCTGGCCGCCACGGGCGCTGCCCAGGCTGCCGTCACGGTCACCCCCACCGTTGTCTCCGACTACGACTTCCGTGGCATCTCGCAGACTGCCAAGGACCCGGCCCTGCAGCTCGGCGTCACCTACTCCAACGACAGCGGCTTCTACCTCGGCGGCTGGGGCAGCAATGTCAATTTCGGCTCCGGCGATCCGAAGGTCGAGCTGGACATCACCTCGGGCTTCACCTTCGGCGATGCCAAGGAAGGCTTCGCCTATGACGTCGGCGCGGTGGAGTACACCTACGTCGGCAAGAGCGATTTCAACTACCCGGAAATCTATGCCGGTGTCACCCGTGACTGGTTCAACGCCAAGTTGTTCTACTCCTGGGACTTCGGCGGCCTGAGCCAGAGCGCCTGGTACCTGTCGACCACCGGCACCTTCCCGCTGCCGAGCGACTTCTCGCTGGTGGCGCACGCCGGCTACAGCGGCGGCGACTACTGGGACACCAACTACGGCAATGGCTACTTCGACTGGTCGGTCGGCGTGACCAAGGCCCTGGGCAAGTTCACGGTGGGCCTGTCGTTCGTGGACGGCAGCGACCTGCCGAGCTCGGGCAAGGTCTTCTCGACCGACAGCAAGGTGCTGTTGTCGATCTCGACGACGCTGCCCTGGGCCGAATAAGCCTCTAGGCCTCGGCTGATATACTGAACGCGCCCGCTTCCCCCCGGAGGCGGGCGCGTTTTGCTTTCTACCGAGGTATTCCATGACTCAGTCGCGCCTTTACCTGGCCACTGCGCTGCTCGCCTTTGCCGGCGCCGCGCAGGCAGAACTCACCGTGACGCCGGCCGTGGTCTCCGACTACGACTTCCGCGGTATTTCGCAGACGGCCAAGAGCCCGGCCCTGCAGCTGGGCGTCAACTCCGCCACCGAGAGCGGCCTGTACGTGGGCGCCTGGGGCAGCAACCTCGATTTTGGTTCCGGTGACCCGAAGGTCGAAGTCGACCTGAACGTTGGCTTTGCCGGTGGCGATGCGGCCGAATCCTTCGGCTATGACGCCGGCCTCGTGTACTACACGTATTCGGGCGCCAGCGACTTCAACTTCCCCGAAGCTTATGTGGGCCTGAGCCGTGGCTGGTTCGCCGGCAAGCTCTGGTACTCCACCGACTTCGGCGGCGTGGGCGAGAGCGCCTACTACGTCGAGGGTAACGGCAGCTTCCCGCTGGCCCAGGACTTCACGCTGCTTGCCCATGTCGGCTACAGCGGTGGCAACTACTGGGATGCCGCCTACGGCAAGGGCTACACCGACTGGTCGGTGGGCGTGTCGCGCAACTTCGGTAAGGTGGCGGTGTCGCTGAAGTTCGTCGACGGCAGCAACCTGCCCGACGGCAACAGCAAGATCTTCTCCACGGACAGCAAGGTCGTGGCGACGATCTCCACGACCCTGCCGTGGTCTGCTGACTGACGCGCACACCGCGTCACTGACGACGGATAAACAAAAGGCCCGTCGCTCGCGCGACGGGCCATTTTCATTGGCCTTGCAGAAACCGCCTACGGCAGCTTGGTTTCCTTGATGACCTTGGCCAGCGTGCCGACCAGCTCGTCGATGTGCGACTTCTCGACGATCAGTGGCGGCGACAGCGCGGTGATGTCACCGGCCGCACGCACCAGGATGTTCGCGTCGAAGGCGCGCACGAAGGTGTCAAAGCCGCGGGCGCCCGGCTTGCCGGC
>CANGFJ010000257.1 GCA_947453065.1 Pseudomonadota bacterium | reverse complement strand
GTGGTTGCGCTCCCAGACCCAGCGGCTCTCGCCACTGGCATGCACGATGCGGTACTCCCACACGTGGGTCAGGCTGTCTTGCGTGACCTGGCGGTGTGCCCGGTCCTCCGGATGCACGATGTCGGAAAAGGCGCGGCGCTGGTTGCCGATGAAGTCGCTGGGCGGATAACCGGTGAGGTCTTCGATGCCGGGGCTGACGTAGTCCAGCCGGCCGATGTCCAGCGCGTCGCAGCGGTAGGCCGCGCCGGGCATGTTTTCAACCAGGCTGCGGAACTGCGCCTCGCTTTCCTGCTGCAGCTGTTCGTGCTGGGTTTTCAGCCGGTCCAGCATGCTGTTGATGACGTCGGCAAGCTGACGGATGTCCCGGGTGCCGCCGGGGCTGGCGCGCTGGCCGGCCAGGCCATGCTCGATGACGTCCTTGGCAAAGCCCGACAATTGCTTCAGGTCGACAGTGACGTGCTCGGCGATGCGGCGCGTGGCCCAGATGGCCAGGCCGATGGCCAGCAGCGTCATGGCCAGGAACAGCAGCAGCACCCGATCCGCCGTCAGCGGCACGACCTTGCTGTCATGCAGGGAAAGCCCCAGGCGCAGGGGCTGCAGCGGGGCCGGAACGGTGAGTGTTCGCGAAATGGCACTCTTGGCAGGCGTAAAGCCGTCGCCAATCCAGTGCAGCGGGGCATCGGCGCCGGAGAGGTCGCTCAGCTTCAGGCGATAGACCAGGGCGCCTTCGGGGGTGCGGGTGCGGGAGTAATAGATCAGTTCGGCGACGCGCAGTTCGGCGTCATCGCCACTGCCCAGGATGGTGGCAGTGGGGCGCGTCGGCTCGGCCAGTACCGTGCGCAGCCAGTCGAAATCGGCATCGCTGAGGCCGGGGTTGCCGTTGCGGGCGATCTCGTTGCCTTCGAAGTCGGTGAAGGCCAGGGAGATCGGGATGCCGTCGATGCGCCGCAGTCCCTGCAGGTAAGGGATGAGATAAGCCTCTTTGCCGAGGCTGTCCACCAGTGCAGTGGAAATCAGGCTGCTGCGCGCGACATCGGCCAGTCCACCGTGCAGGGTGCTGATGAGGTTGCCGATGCGGCTGGATTGCAGTTGCAGGTCGCGGTCCAGCAACTGGCGCTGCGCATTGGCCTGTTCGCTGCGGATGAGCAGCCAGGAGGTGCTGCCCAGCGCCAGGATGAACGCCACCAGCAGGCCTGCGCTGAATAGCGCAATGCGTTGTGCCAGGCTGGGCGCCGTGTCTTTGCGCTTCAAGGCAGGGGAACGAGCGCGCCATCCGGGCGGTAGCGGGTCATCAGCAATTGCTCGGGCCCGAGCGCATCGTGCACCGTCGGGCTGAAGGGGCGGTCATAGGTCTTGATCAGTCCTTCGTAATGCGGAATGCGCTCCAGGGCATCACGCACCTTGTTGCGGTCGGTGGAGCCGGCCAGGTTGATGGCCAGCGCGAGCAGGTGGGTCAGGTCATAGGCGTGGGCCACGCCCGTGGGTGCCCGGACATCCACTGGCTTTTCCAGGCCAAAGGCCTTGGCAGAGGCGAAGAAGCGCGCGAGCGCAGCCGGCCTTGCCTTGAAGAAGCTGAAGGTCTGGATGATGGTGAAATCCACCTGCGACAGCGCCGGCCCGGCCTGTTCCGTGAACAGGCCGCCCGCCACGCCCCAGTGGCTGAGGATGGGCACGCGACGGTCGACCGGCAGAGCGGCGATCTCGCGCACCAGCAGCGCGGCCTCATCGTCGTTGGCCACCAGGATGACGGCCGTGGCGCCGGCCTTGAGCAGCGACTCGTAGCGGTCGACCAGCGAGGTGTCCTTGAAGTTGTACCAGGCGGTGTGGACGATCAGCGGCTTCTTGTGCGTCAGGGCGTACTGATCTGCGGCGGCCTTGTTGCTGCGGCCCCAGCCGGTGTTGGTGAGCAGCAGGCCCACCTTGTCATGGCCGTGCTGGGCGGCGAACTGCAGCATCCTGGGCACCGCGAGGCTGTCGCGCAGGGACAGGCGGAAGACGCGGTTGGGCTTCATCTCGTTCTGCGTGATCGGGTCGGCAGAGGACCACGGGGCCATCAGCAGCAGGCCGGTTTCGTTGATGGTGGGCAGTTCCTCGAGCAGCACCGGGCTGTAACGGCCCCCGAAGACGGCAACCACGTCTGGCATCTGCGCGAACTCGCGGATGTTCTTGACGCCGCGCGCCGGGATCGAGCCGTTGTCGCGCGTGACCAGTTCCAGCGTGCGGCCGCCCAGCACGCCGCCCTGCGCGTTGATCTCGCTCATCGCGATGCGCATGCCTTGTTCGATGGCCTGCGCGGAGATGCTGTTGTCGAGGCTGAACTCGGCGTCCAGGCCGATCTGCACGGGGGGCTTGGGGGCGGCTGCCCAGGCGGCAGGGGCCGCACCGAGTGCGAGCAGGCAAAGGGCCAAGGTTCTCCGCACTCGTCTCTCCTTCGAACCGAAGGGTCCGAATTCCGCATTTTAGCGCAGGAGAGCGCTGAGGAACGTCAGGTCTGCCGGAACAGGCGTGCGGCATTGAGCCTGATCGACACATCGTCTGCCACCAGGGATTCGCGGACTGCATAGCCGGCTTCGGCCGTGTCACGGGAGGCTGGGCTGTCGAAGGTCAGGCCATTGCGTCCGCGTATCGCGAAAGTCAGCGGGTGGTTGGCTTGTTTGCCCTGGCCCGTGACCACGGCAACTTCGCCGGATTCAAGCCTGACGTAGGTGCCAGTGGGGTAGACGCCCAGGGCCTTGACCAGCACGGCCCCCAGGGACCCGCCTTGCTGCTGGCTTTGCAGGAAAGCCTCGCGGGTGGCTTTCTGTGGGCGCAAGCCATGGCGGGTGCGCCGTGGACTGATGCAGGCCACGTAGACATCGACCATGGGGAGGATCTGCGCCGCCTGGGTCTGCAGGCGGTCGGCCTGGTGGTGTGTGGAGACCAGATCGAGCCAGAGCGGGTCTGTGACCCCGAGTTGTCGCAGTTGTGTTGCGCTGTCCTGGGCATGGCTGTCGACGGCAGTGCGCTGGCTGGCGTCTAGCGGCAAGCTTTGTTGCGCCAGTTCGTCCTGCAAGGTTCCCATGGCGATGTTCATGGTCAGCGCGGCATTGAACAGG
>CANGFJ010000256.1 GCA_947453065.1 Pseudomonadota bacterium | reverse complement strand
TTGAAGGTTTCGCAGACATCATCGCGGCTGCCTTCCAGCACCTGCAGGAAGATGTCATCGCTGTAGCACAGGATGCCCGTGATGCCGCGATCGGGGTTGTTGCGGCGGGACTGGACCATGATGGAATCGACGACCGCTGCCGAGAGGGACGTCGGGGCGCGGCTGGCATAGAGCAATCTGACTAGCATGGCGCGTTCAGCCCTTGAGGTTGATGAGCGAAAGGAATTCACGACGCAGGGGGGCGTTCTTCAGGAACGAACCGCGCATCACGCTGTTGATCATCTTGGCGCCGGAGTCGCGCACGCCGCGCCAGTGCATGCAGAAATGATCGGCTTCCATGACGACTGCAAGGCCGTCGGGGCTGACCTTGGATATGAGGAGTTCAGCCATCTGGGTGATCGCCTCTTCCTGGATCTGCGGCCGGCTCATGACCCATTCGGCCAGGCGCGCGTACTTGGACAGGCCGATGAGGTTGGAATGCTCGTTGGGCATGATGCCAATCCACAGCCTGCCCATGATGGGGCAGAAGTGATGGCTGCAGGCGCTGCGCACGGTCACCGGGCCGACGATCATCAACTCGTTGAGACGCTCGGCGTTGGGGAACTCGGTAACCGGCGGGGCGGCCATATAGCGGCCACGGAACACTTCGGTCAGGTACATCTTGGCGACACGACGCGCAGTGTCCTGCGTGTTGTGGTCGCTCTCGGTGTCGATGACCAGGCTGTCCAGCACGGCTTTGAATTTGCCCTCGACCTCGGTGATCAACGCCTCCAGATCGCCGGGTTGCATGAACTCAGCGATGTTGTCGTTGGCGTGGAACCGCTGCTTGGCCGCCGCGATACGCGCGCGGATGACGGCAGAGACGGGCTGGGAGGAATCGCTCATGAAGGTGGACTGCGCCTGAAAGAGGTCACGCCAGTCTAGAGATGACCGGCGTGGCCAGCAATGAATGCTTCGTGTGCAGGCGCTCCAGGTGCCGGCGTGCCCACTCATTGATCGTGCAAGGGATTGCCGGGCCCGATGCCGCTAAACAGGTCCACCGGGCCGCCTGTACGGCAGCTCGGGCCTCGTCGGGCGTTCGATCCGGAGGGCTTTTTTGCTGCAGCAGGGCCGCGCGGGCAGTCTGGCAGCCTCCCGGACGGTCACTGTGTTAAACTGCGCCTACCGCCTGGCGTCCGCCCGGCGATGATATTCACTGGATAAATGGGGAAAGCCTCACATGACGACAAAGCTGGACAGTCCGCTCAAGCGCGAAATTCTCATCAACGAGAAGGCCTATACGCTGACCATCGACGCGGAGGGATTGAAGCTGGTCGAGAAGGGCCGCCGTAATGGCCAGTCCGTGACCTGGAAGTCCATCGTCGCGGGTGCCGATGGCGCTACCGGCGATAGCAGCCAGGGCTAAGACCTGTGTTGCTGCGGTCAGCCCGTTCGATCCTGGTCGGGCTGGCCGCGCTGACGCTGGCAGGCTGTGCCTTGCTGGCCGGTCGCTTCGGCGACCTCAAGACGGTCGATCACGTCGACCTGGCCCGATACATGGGCCACTGGCGGGTCATCGCCAACATCCCCTATTTTGCGGAAGCAGACTGCTTCGATTCGATCGAAAGCTATGCGCTGCGGCCGGACGGCGATATCGACAACTGGTTCGATTGCCGCAAGAAATCAGCTTCGGCGCCCCTGGCGCGCCAGGCGCAGGCACGGGCGGTGGTGGTCAACCACAGCACCAATGCCGAGTGGAACGTGCTGTTTTTCGGCTTGCTGAAGATCAAATACGTGGTGCTGGCCATCGATCCGGATTACCAATGGATCGCGGTGGGTCATCCGAGCCGCCAGTACGGCTGGGTCATGGCGCGCGGCACCTCGCTGCCCGATGACACCTATGCGCGCATCCTGGCTACCTTTACAGAGCAGGGCTATGACGTTTCCCGCTTCGCCAAAGTGCCGCAGGCCGCCGTGGGCATAGATCCTCCGCCCTTCGACCCTAAACGCTGATCATTCATGACAACTCTCACCGCCAGGACCCAGGTCGCCATCATCGGCGCCGGGCCGTCCGGCCTGCTGCTGGGCCAACTCCTGCACCGCAAGGGCATCGATAGCGTCATCCTGGAGGCGCGCACCGGCGACTATGTACTGGGCCGCATCCGGGCGGGCGTGCTCGAAGAGATCACCGTCCGCAAGCTGCGGGAGGCGGGCTGTGCGACCCGCCTGGAGCAGGAAGGCCTCGTGCACCACGGCACGGGCTTTGCCTTCGGCGGGCAACTGCATCGGATCGATATCCACGCCCTGACCGGGGGCAAAGTCGTGACGGTCTACGGTCAGACGGAAGTGACGCGGGACCTGATGGCTGCACGCGCCGAGGCGGGCGCGGCCACCGTGTACGAGGCCAGCAACGTGGCGCTGCATGGCCTGGCGGGGGCGACCCCGAGCATCACCTACACCAAAGACGGCCAGCAGCACGAACTGCACTGCGACTTCATTGCCGGCTGCGACGGCTACCACGGGGTGAGCCGCCAGAGCATCCCTGCCGACTCGCTGCGCACCTTTGAACGCGTGTATCCATTCGGCTGGCTGGGCGTCATGGCCGATGTGCCTTCGCTGCCAGAGCTGGTCTATGCGAACCATGAACGCGGGTTTGCCCTGTGCTCCATGCGTTCTGCGACGCGCAGCCGCTACTACGTGCAGTGCGCACTGGATGAAGACCTGAGCCAGTGGCCCGATTCGCGCTTCTGGGACGAACTGCTGCTGCGGGTGGATCCGCTGACGGCCTCGCGTATCGTCACGGGGCCGTCCATCGAGAAGAGCATCGCGCCGCTGCGCAGCTTCGTGGCCGAGCCGCTGCGTTACAACCGCTTGTTCCTGGTGGGCGACGCGGCGCACATCGTGCCGCCCACCGGGGCCAAGGGTCTGAACCTGGCCGCCAGCGACGTGCACTATTTGTCGGAGGCGCTGTTCGAACACTTCCTCGATCATTCCGGTGCGGGCATCGAGGACTATTCGCGCAAGGCGCTGGACCGCATCTGGAAAGCCGAGCGCTTCTCGTGGTGGATGACCTCGCTGCTGCACCGGTTCCCGGAACAGGACAGCTTCGCGCTGCGGCTGCAGCGGGCGGAACTCGACTACCTGATGAGTTCCGAG
>CANGFJ010000255.1 GCA_947453065.1 Pseudomonadota bacterium | reverse complement strand
GTGGAACTCACCTCCTCGGCCGACGAGGACCTCGACGCCGTCCTCGAGGGCGAACTGGGCCGCGCCATCGAGACCGGCCTGGCCACGGACGCCGCCATCGCGCGCAGCAGCGCGCAGGCCGCGGACTTCTGGCGCCTGCGCGAAAGCGTGCCCGCCGCGCAGACCCGCGCTGGGGGCAGCCTCAAGCACGACGTGTCGATTCCGGTGGCCTCGATGCCCGCCTTCATCCAGCGCGGCGCGGCGCTGGTGGCCGAACTGGCCCCCGAGGGCTACCTGGTCTCCTACGGCCACGTGGGCGACGGCAACCTGCACTTCAACCTGAACCAGCGCGAAGGGGCCGAGCTGGGCGCCTTCCTCGCCCGCGAACTGCCCCTCAAGCGCGCCATCCACGACCTGGTGGCCCAGATGCGCGGCAGCTTCAGCGCCGAGCACGGCATCGGGCGCCTGAAGGTCGGCGAGCTAGAGCGCTACGCGCAGCCCGAAGAGCTGGCGATGATGCGGCGGATCAAGCAGGCGTTTGACCCGAAGGGCATCCTCAACCCGGGCAAAGTCCTGCGCTCAACCGGGGGCTGAACCCGCCGGCTCCGGCACCACGCGAATCAGCCCTTCCTGCGCGGTGCTGGCTACCAGCACGCCCTCCCGCGTAAAGATGCTGGCCCGCGCCAGGCCACGCGCGCCTGAGGCACTCGGGCTCTCCATGTCATAGAGCAGCCACTGGTCCACGCGCACCGGGCGGTGAAACCACATGGCGTGGTCAATGCTGGCCATCACCACGCCGGGCGAGGCAATCGAGAGGCCGTGCGGACGCAAGGCCGTCCCCACCAAGTGATAGTCCGACGCATAGGCCAGCAGACAGCGGTGCAGCAGGTCGTCGTCGGGCAAGTGGTCCACGGCACGGAACCACAGCGACTGGCGCGGCGCCTCACGCGCCGGCTGCAGGTAGTCCAGCGGCTGCACCAGACGGAACTCAAAGGGCATCTCGCGCCGCAGGAAGCGCTGCGCCAGCTCCGGCAGCTGGTCGCGCAGCGCCGGGGGCACCTCGAAGGCATCGGGCAAGGACTCCGGCCCGGCCACGACAGGCATCGTCGCCTGATGCTCCAGCCCCTGCTCCGGCACCTGGAACGACGCCGACATGTGGAAGATCTGCTCGCCATGCTGGATGGCGATGACGCGGCGGCTGCTGAAGCTGTGGCCGTCGCGGCTGCGATCGACCTCGTAGACGATGGGCGCGTTGAAGTCGCCGCGCCGCAGGAAATACGCGTGCAGCGAATGCACGTTGCGCCCGGTGGTGGTGGCATAGGCGGCAGACAGCGCCTGGCCCAGCACCTGCCCACCGAACACCTGTGCCCTGCCGATGTCGCGGCTGCTGCCCCGGAACAGGTTGTCCTCGAGCCGTTCCAGCTCAAGGAGGCGCAGCAGATCCACCAGGTGCGGGTTCATGCTGCGCGCTGCGCGCTATTCCTCGGCCAGACCCAGGCGCTTCTGCATCACCGGGCTGGTGGTCGTGTACTGCAGGAACTGGCGCTTGGCCGGATACAGATAGGCCTGGATGCCGAAGGCGGCCAGCGCCGCCTCGTGGAAGCCCGACAGGATCAGCTTCTTTTTGCCCGGATAGGTGTTGATGTCACCCACGGCGAAAATGCCCGGCACGTTGGTCTGGAACTTCTCGGTGTCGACCTTGAGCGCCTTTTTCTCGAGCTCCAGGCCCCACTCGGCGATGGGCCCCAGCTTGGGGTGCAGGCCAAAGAACGCCAGCACGCGATCGGCCTTCAGCTCGTGCAGCGTGCCGTCCGCACCCTTCACCGTGATGCCCGCAAAGGCCTCACCGTCGCGCAGCAGCCCCGCCGCCGTGCCTTCGACGAAGCGCACGCGGCCCGCGGCCACCAGTTCGTGCATGCGCGCCACCGAAGCCGGTGCCGCGCGGAACTCCGGACGACGGTGCACAAGCGTGAGGCTGGCGGCCTTGTCGGCCAGGTCCAGCGTCCAGTCCAGTGCCGAGTCGCCGCCCCCAAAGATGACCAGGTGCTTGCCGTGGAAAGCAGCGGCACTCTGCACGCGATAGAAGACATGGCTGCCCTCGAAGGCATCGAGGCCCTCGACGCCCAGCTTCTTCGGCTGGAACGAGCCCACGCCGCCGGCGATCACGATGGCGCCCGCATCAAACTGCAGGCCGCCCGCGGTGACCACATCAAAGCGGCCATCCTCGCGCTTGGTCACGCCGGTGACTTCCTGGCCCATGTGCATCTCGGCCCCGAAGGGCTTGATCTGCTGCAGCAGGCGGTCGACCAGCTCCTGCGCACCGCACACCGGCAACGCCGGAATGTCGTAGATCGGCTTTTCGGGATAGAGCTCCGTGCACTGTCCACCCGGATGGGCCAGCGAATCGAGCAGGTGGGCCTTCATGCCCAGCAGCCCGAGCTCGAAGACCTGAAAGAGCCCGCAGGGGCCCGCGCCAATGATGACGACTTCGGTTTGGATGACAGTGCTCACGATGACTCCAGCAAGGGGGCGCGAATTCTAGCCGGGATTCAGGCCCGGCCGGCGTTGGAATCCGTTGGCGTGTGGTAGTACTCGCTGTCGGAGGCCAGCTCGTTCATCAGGCGCTTGAGCTCCTGCATGCGGCTCTCGGCGGTGCTGATCGGCAGGCAGTCCTGGCAGCGCGGATCGCCGCAGGGCTGGCGCGAATACAGCCAGTACTGGATCGCGCCAGCCAGCAGGCCGTCGGCGATGTCCCAGACATCGGCATCCTTGTCCTTGTCGGCCAGCTTGTTGCCAAGGTCGACGGCCTTGGTGAAGGCAGAATCAAAACTTTCAGGCGTAGCGCTCATGGACCCTTGCTGTCTGCCTTCGCAGAATCGATTTGACGGCGCAGAAGGCGTGACCACGCACTCACGAGGTCGCGCGCCTCCGCGGAATTGGTAACGGAATTGGCGATCTGGAAATCTTCGTAGCGACGCATCTCGCGACGGTCCACCACGCGCGCCAGCAGCGTGCCGGTCTGCGAATCGCGCAGCTCGGCGATCAGCGTGCCCTCGCCCGCCGACAGCACCCAGGTGCGGCGGACCGCGGCGTCGCTGATCTCCGGGGCGGTGAGGTCGAGGTTCACGATCGAGGCCCGCACTTCCAGCACATCGGGGCCC
>CANGFJ010000254.1 GCA_947453065.1 Pseudomonadota bacterium | reverse complement strand
TGAAAACCCAGCACGAACAGCTGCAGCAGGAAAGCGAGGCGCAGTTCCGCAGCCTGGTTGAAAACATGCCCGGCGCGGCCTACCGCTGCGACGCGCTGGACATCGGCCGACTGGACTACGTCAGCCCCGGCATCGAAGACCTCACCGGTTATCCGCCCAGCGACTTCATCGGCAACCAGCGCCGTGCCTTTTCCGACATCGTGCATCCGGAGGACCGCACCCACCGCCAGGTCACGCAAGACAGCCTGACCCACGTGTGGGAGTACCGCATCGTGCATGCCAGTGGCGAGAGCCGCTGGGTCTGGGAGCGCAACCACCTGCGCGAGAGCGCCGATGGCCAGTCGCACTACCTGGAAGGCGTGTTGTTCGACATCAGCGAGCGCAAGAACGTCGAGCAGACGCTGTTGCAGGCCAAGGGCATGGCCGAATCGGCCAACCTGGCCAAGACGCAGTTCCTGGCCACCATGTCGCACGAGTTGCGCACGCCGATGAGCGGCATCCTGGGCATGGCCCAGCTGCTCATGGCACCCGACCTCTCCACCACCGACCGGCTCGAATATACCCGCACCGTGCTGGACTCCGGCCAGATCCTGCTCGTGCTGCTGAATGACATCCTCGACCTGTCGCGTATCGAGGCGGGGCGGCTCGAAATCAAAGAATCCGTCATCAGCCCCGAGCGACTCTGCCAGGACATTGCCGCGCTGTTCGGCGCGTCCGCGCGACGCAAGCAGCTGCAGGTCAACTGCCGCTGGCACGGCCCGGTCGGGCAGTCGTACCTCGGCGACTCGGTGCGCCTGCGGCAGATGCTCTCCAACCTGCTCAGCAACGCGGTCAAGTTCACCGAAGAGGGCCACATCGACATCGAGGCCCGCGAGGTCGAGCGCATCGATGGCCAGGCCACGCTGGAATTTGCGATCACCGATACCGGCATCGGCATCGAGGAGGCCAAGATCGCCCTGCTGTTCCAGCCCTTCTCGCAGCTCGACACCTCCAACACCCGCCGCCATGGCGGCTCGGGCCTGGGCCTTTCCATCGTGCAGAACCTCGCCCAGCTCATGGGCGGGTCGGTAGGCGTCGAGTCCCGACCCGGCGAAGGGTCCCGCTTCTGGTTCCGCGTGCAGGCCACCCCCACCATCGACCTGGCCCTCGAAGACACCGGCCGCCACCGCACCGATGCCCCGGGCAGGCCCGATGTACCGGCCGCCTCCAAAACGGCAGGCTTCCGCGTCATGGTCGTCGAAGACAACCCCATGGTGCGCAAGGTCGTCGAGGCCATGCTCACCAAGAGCCACATGCACATCAGCGCCTATGCCAACGGCCAGGAAGCCCTGGAGGCCATCATGAATGGTGCCAACCCCCAGGTCGTACTGATGGACTGCCACATGCCGGTCCTGGATGGCTATGCCGCCACGCGGGCCATCCGCGAATGGGAACAGGCCCACGGCCGGCCGCGCGTGCCCATCGTCGCCCTGACCGCCGGTGCCTTCGAGCAGGACCGCGAGAAGTGCATCGCAGCAGGCATGGACGACTTCCTGCCCAAGCCCGTTGCGCTGGCCGACCTCCTCCACGCCGTCACCGCCTGGGCCCGGATCAAAGCCGAGGCTTGAAAGACCGGTGGCTGGCCCCACACAGTGACTGTGGAGAAGCCGAAAGGTGTATCCTGACCACTCTCTCTGGGGGCGACCGGTTTCGACGTGGGTTGCAAAACTTGAGGGGCGTACCGAGGTGCATGAGTCCTCGTTAAACTTTTGTGCAAACTTTAGTTGCCAACGACGACAACTACGCTCTAGCCGCTTAACCCGGCTTAACCCTCGACCAGTTCGTGCCTATGCGACTGAACCGGGGGACGCGCTCATAGGATCGCGATGCACCGTGCTTACGGGGTGTGTCGTTAAGAGACACCGTAGCTGGCTAAGCATCTTCCCTGCTGCTCGGGTAGTGCGAGGCGAGAAAAACAAAGAGACAGCTACGTACGTAGAACCAATAGCGGCGCGCTTGCGGACGGGGGTTCGATTCCCCCCGCCTCCACCAATCGCAAAAATCCCAACCTTCATCAGGTTGGGATTTTTTTTGTCCGCTTCCGAGGTGTTGGCTCCGTTTCGAACATTTGCCCCTAAGTCATACCCGTCCGGGGGATGACGCTGCTTTGCCCGATGAGGTTGTCCAAGCGCTGCTACTTCCGCGCCAGCAAGCCACCTTCCCACATCGCTGCCTCGGCCAGCAGCTGGTTCCAGTCGTCGGGCGGATGGCCGCTTTCAAGCATCTTGCGGAACACGCGGTAGGCGTCATCGCTGCGCTCGTAGGCGCGTTTGGTGTCCTCGTCATTGACCCAGGCGAACACGATCACCTTGCTGGGGGCGTGGTAACGGAAGAACAGCCGGTACTGCTGGAAGAACTTGGCGCGGAACCAATGCTTGTGAGCTTCACCGAGGGTAGTGCCTTGCCGGTATTCGGGTCGCGTCGGGTCTTGCGGGATGACGTCGAATGCCAGCTTGCTGATCGCCGCCAGGCGCTTGCTGGCGTTTTTCTTGACGTAGCCGATCGGATCCTTGTTCTTGAGGGACTCGACCTGCTGCGCCAGCGCTTCAATCTGAGCCAGGAACAGCGGATGAGCAAAAATCGTCCAGCCGTGAACGACCAGAGGCGCGGGCTCGCCCGCGCTCATTCATCGTCTGCCGACAAGGCAGCGTCAAAATCGACCTCCATGCGACCGCTCAGCGACTGGAGGCGCTGCACGAAACCGGCATCAATGACTTGTAGACGCTCGGGATGGCTGGCGATGTCGTGGGCCAGGAAACCGAGAAAAGACCCCAGCACCGGATCGTCTTCCTCAGGGGGCTCGGCACGCGACAGCACGACCTCGCCGCCCGGGCGAATGCTGTAGTGGATCTTGTCGCGCTTACCCAGCTGGAGGGCGCGGCGCACGGTTTCCGGCACCGTGGTCTGGTAACGGTCGGTCAGCGTAGATTCGACTTCAAGGGTGGCAGCCATGACGCGCTCCGGTCAAAAACGGGGTGGGCGCCTCACAGGGTAATGCAATTGCATTGCCTGCAGCAATAGCCGTCCTGCTCAAGGCTCGGACTCACTGCCGCCGTGTTCATCGGCATACCGGCCGCAGCCTCCGGCCACCCACTTGTTCTATGAGATATTGGCCCG
>CANGFJ010000253.1 GCA_947453065.1 Pseudomonadota bacterium | reverse complement strand
CTGGTCTGGACCTTCCACCTGCTGCCGGATGTGCGCTGGTCCAATGGCGATCCACTGACCGCGGCCGATTTCGTCTACGCCTGGCGTCGCACGGTCGACCCGGCCACGGCCTCGCAGTCGGCGCAACAGCTGGCGCCCATCGTCAATGCGCTGGACGTGGCAGCCGGCCGCATGCCATCCACCTCGCTGGGTGTGAAGGCGCTGGATGCGCACACGCTGGAAGTGCGGCTGCTCGCGCCGACGCCGTACTTTCTCTACCTGGTCACCAACAACTACCTCTTCCCGCTGCACGAGCCCAGCATTCGCGCCAAGGGTGCGGACTGGACGCGGGTGGGTAACCTGGTTTCCAACGGCGCGTTCTATCTCGAGAACCAGCGCATCAATGGCGCCATCCAGCTGCGGCGCAACCCGCAGTTCCACGACGTGGCTACGGTGCAGCTGGAGCGCCTCACCTACTTCCCGGTTGAAGACCGCAGTGCGGCCACCTCGCGCTACCTCGCCGGTGACCTGGATGTCACCGACGGGTTCGCCGTCGAGGACATCGACTGGCTGCGGCAGAGCCTGGGCGGGCAGGTGCAGCTGGCCCCGTATTTCGGCACGGTGTTGCTCACCATGCAGGTCAGTCGGCCGCCGTTTGATTCGCGCCCCCTGCGCCAGGCACTGACGATGGCCATCGATCGCGATGTGCTGACCCAGAAGCTGCTGCGGCAGCTCTACCTGCCGGCCTACAACCTCGTGCCGCCCAGTGACGGCTATGCCCCGGCAGTGCCGGAGTGGGCCAGCTGGCCCGCCGAGCGCCGTCATGCGCGGGCGCGCGAGCTCTACGCCGAGGCGGGCTATTCGGCGGCGCATCCCCTGGTCGTCGATCTGTCCTGGCCCACAGGCGGTGCCGATACCCGGCGCCTACTCGAAGCGCTGACCTCGATGTGGCGTGTCACGCTGGGCGCCGAGGTGCGCCTGTCTAATTCAGAATGGCGCGTGTTCCAGCAAGACCGGCGTCTGCACAAGCTCTCGCTCTACTGGAACGCCTGGATCGGCGACTACCCCTATCCGCTGACCTTCCTCGAGTTGTTCCAGCGCAGTGGCGGCCAGAACAGCAGCCAGTATTTCCGGCCGGAGTTCGAGGCAGCCATCGCAGCCAGCGCCGTGGGCAGCGACGAGGTCCAGCGCCTGGCCGATCTGAAACGCGCCGAGTCCCTGCTCAATGACGACGCGCCGTTCATCCCCGTTTATTTCTACCAAAGTCGGCACCTGGTGCGCCCTTACGTGCAGGGCTGGCAGGGTAACGTGATGGACCGGCACCTCTCGCAGTACCTGAGCGTGCCAGCCGGGCAGGGGGGCTGACATGATCAGTTTCGTGTTGCGACGCCTGCTCTACGCAATCCCGACTTTGCTCGTTATCGTGACGCTGGCCTTTGGGCTGTTGCACGCTGCGCCGGGCGGCCCCTTCGACACCGAAAAGGACATGCCGCCTGAAATCCAGGCCAGCATCGAGGCCACCTATCACCTGGATGAGTCCGTGCCGCGCCAGTACCTGCGCTATGTGCAGCAGCTCTTGCACGGGGATTTCGGTCCGTCGTTCCAGTACCGCAATACCAGCGTCAACGAGCTGATTGCCCAGGGCTTGCCCATCGACCTCACAGTGGGCGGGCTGGCCTTGCTGCTGGCCTTGCTGGTGGGCATGCCGCTGGGCGTGCTGGCGGCCCTGCGCCGTGACCGCTGGCCCGATCGCCTCAGCATGGGCATCGCGCTGCTGGGTATCTCGGTGCCGGTCTACGTCACTGCGCCGCTGCTGATCCTGGTGTTTGCCGTGGCCTTGCGCTGGCTGCCGGCCGGTGACTGGGGCGAGGGCGCCCTGCGCAACCTCGTGTTGCCCGTCGTCGCGCTGTCGCTGCCCTATGTGGCCTATGTCGCCCGTATCCTGCGCTCCAGCCTGCTGGAAGTGCTGCAGGCGCCATACATCCGCACGGCCCGGGCCAAGGGGCTGCCGTGGCGCACGGTGATCCTGCGCCATGCGCTCAAACCCGCCTTGCTGCCGCTCGTCTCGTTTCTCGGCCCCGCTGCGATCGGTGTCATCACTGGCTCCATCGTCATCGAGACCACCTTTGGCCTGCCGGGTATTGGTCGCTTCTTTGTCGCCGGTGCCTTCAACCGCGACTACACGCTGGTGATGGGCGTCACCATTCTCTACGGCGGCCTCATCGTGCTGGCCAACCTGCTCGCCGACCTGTGCTATGCGTGGCTCGATCCGCGCGTGAGGCTGTCATGAGCCGCCGCCTGCCGCGCGTCAGCCTTGTCCTGCTGGGCTTGCTGGTGCTGGCGTCGGTGGTGGTGCCCTGGCTATCGCCGCACGATTACTACACGCCGTCCTGGGATGCGTTGGACCTCGGGCCGCAGTGGCAGGACTGGCATCTGCTGGGCACCGACGACCTGGGGCGCGACCTGCTGGTGCGCCTGATGTGGGGCTGCCGCATCTCGCTGCTGGTGGCGGCGGCCGCCAGCCTTACCAGCCTGTTCATCGGCGTCCTCTGGGGCGTGACCGCAGGCTATGCAGGTGGGCGCACCGATGGCTGGATGATGCGGGCCGTCGACGTGCTGTATTCCGTGCCCTTCATTCCCTTTGTCATCGTGCTCACGGTGATCTTCGGGCGCGACATCGTGTTGTTGTTCATCGCCATCGGTGCAGTCTCCTGGCTCGATATCGCGCGCATCGTCCGCGGCCAGACGTTGTCGCTGCGGCAGCGCGAGTTCATCGAAGCGGCGCGGGCTGGCGGCATGAGCGGCGCGCAGATCATTCGCCGCCATCTACTGCCCAACCTCATGGGCATCGTCATCGTCTACCTCACGCTCACCATCCCCACGGTCATCCTCATCGAGGCCTTCCTGAGCTTCCTGGGTCTGGGTGCCCAGTCGCCCCTGACATCGCTCGGTGTACTCATTGCAGACGGCGCCGCGCAAATGCGCGGGCGTCCCCGCTTGCTGATCTGCCCGGCGGTGCTGCTGGCCCTGATCGTGTATTGCTGCAACCGTATCGGCGATGCGCTGCGCGATGCCTATGACCCCTCGTCGACCTGATGCCATGACAGACACCGCCACGCCGCTGCTGCAGCTCACCGACCTGTCCGTGCGACTGCCCTCGCAGGCCGGCGAGCTGCTGGCCGTCG
>CANGFJ010000252.1 GCA_947453065.1 Pseudomonadota bacterium | reverse complement strand
GATGACGCCGCCGGCGAAGCCTTCGACAAGACCGCCAAGCTGCTGGGCCTGCCGTATCCGGGCGGGCCGGAGCTGGCCAAGCTGGCGGTTCACGGTCGCAGCGGGGTGTTTTCCTTTCCGCGCCCGATGCTCGACCGGCCGGGCTTCGAGTTCAGCTTTTCCGGGCTGAAGACCGCCGTGTCGCTGGCGGCCAAAGAGCGCCCGCTGACCGAGGAGCGCCGTGCCGACATTGCCCGCGGGGTACAGGACGCCATCGTCGAGACGCTGCTGCGCAAGACGGCGCGCGCGATCGAGGCGACGCACATCCCCGACGTGGTGGTGGCCGGTGGCGTCGGCGCCAACCTGGCCCTGCGCGAAGGGCTGGGCGCGCTGGCGCGGCGCCACGGGGGGCGCATTTACCACCCGCGCATCGAATTCTGCACGGATAATGCGGCCATGATTGCCGTGGCCGGCCTGATGCGCCTGCGGCGCGGCGGCGCGGCGACCGACCTGGCCATCCAGGCGCGTTCGCAGTGGCCGTTGATGGAGCTGGCGCGCGGCGCGCCGGCCGACACCGAATTGACTGGGACCTTCAAAGAGCAAGCATGAATCAGCCTACTGACCGAGTTTTCCTGCGCGGCCTCGCCATCCAGACCACCATCGGTTTCATCGAATGGGAGCGCCACGTCAAGCAGACGGTGGTGATCGACCTGGAAGTGCCGGTGGATTGCGCGCTGGCAGCGCGTGCCGACGACGTGGTCGACACGGTCAACTACAAGAGCATGGCCAAGCGCACGATCGAGTTCGTCGAGAACGCCGAGTTCAAGCTGGTCGAGACGCTGGCGCATCGCCTGGCGATGACCCTGCTGGACGAGTTCCCGGTGGCCTGGGTGAAGCTCATGGTCAACAAGCCGGGTGCGATCCGCGGCTCGCGTGACGTGGGCGTCAGCATCGAGCGCCACCGCGCGGCGGACAGCGCTGCGTGACGGCGGTCACCGCCTATGTGTCGGGCGGCAGCAACCTCGACACCGAGGCTAACCTGCGCCTTGCGGCGCGGGAGCTCAAACGCCTGTTCCCGGGCGCGCGTTTCTCGCGCTGCTATCGCAACAAGGCGGTGGGTTTCGACGGGCCGGACTTCATCAATTTCGTGGTGGCGCTGCCGCTGACGCAGGGCGTGGCAGTGCTGAAAGCCGAGCTCGAACGCATCGAGGCGCTGTGCGGCCGGCCGGCCAACGCGCCGCGCTGGGAGCCGCGCGCCATGGATCTGGACATCCTGCTGGTTGACGACCTCGTGGGGTCATTCGATGGCGTGGAGTTGCCGCGACCGAGTTTGCTGGACTGGGGTTTCATGCTCGGCCCACTGGCAGAGGTGGCCCCTGCGCTGTGGCATCCGGTGCAGCTGGCGACGATGGCGCAGTTGTGGGCGCGCTTTGACCGCGACGCCAATCCGCTCGAGGCCGTCGACCTGGACCTCGCTGCGGCGTGAGCCCCTCAGGCGTTGGTGCTGCGCCCGCCGTCGACTGCGAGGACCTGCCCCGTGACATACGGGGCGTTGGCGGCAAAGAACAGCACCGCCTTGGCGATGTCGTCGGGTGAGCCGGGGCGCTTGAGCAGCGTGCGATCGATGATGTCGGTTTTCTTGTCGTCGGTGAGCCCGGTCTCGGGAAACATCACGGGCCCCGGGGCGATGGCGTTGACGCGCACCTGCGGCCCGAGCTCGCGTGCCAGCGAGTGCGTGAGCATGACCAGCCCTGCCTTGGCCGCGCAGTAGACCGGAAAGCGCTTCAGCGGGCGCAGGGCGTGGATGTCGACGATGTTCAGGATCAGCCCCTGGCTGCGTGCCAGCGCGGGCGCGGCCGCCTGCGACAGGAACAGCGGTGCTTTGAGGTTGGTGCCCAGCAGGTCGTCCCACTGCGTCTCGGTGACCGTGCCGATGGCGGTGGGGTAGAAGGTCGAGGCATTGTTGATCAGCACGTCGAGCTGCCCGAAGGCGGCCAGCGTGGCGTCGACCAGGGCCGGCAGCTTCGCGGTGTCGAGCAGGTCGGCCTGCAGCAGGATGGCGGAGCCCGGGCGGCTGGCGTTGAGTTCGGCGGCCAGCGCATCCGCCTCGGCGCCCGAGGCGCGGTGGTGGATGGCGATGCGGGCGCCCGCGGCGTGCAGCGTGCGCACGATGGCCGCGCCGACGCGGCGTGCGCCGCCGGTAATCAGGACGACTTTGTCGAGCAGAGGCTGGGTCATGGGTGGAGCTTATGATGGATGCTGACGCGCTGCACCTGCAGCAACACGCCGCCCGCGTTCGCGCGCATCTGGCCGCGCTCATCGCCGCGCAGGATGGCTTCCTGCCCTTCGACCGCTACATGCACGAGGCGCTCTATGCGCCAGGTCTGGGTTATTACAGCGCCGGTGCGCGCAAGCTGGGCGCGGGCGGCGATTTCACGACCGCGCCGGAGACCTCCAGCCTGTTTGGCGCCTGCCTGGCTGCGCAGTGCGAGCCGGTGCTGCGCGGGGTGGCGCAGGGGGAAATCCTGGAGCTGGGCGCCGGCAGCGGGCGGCTGGCCTTTGATGTGCTCACCGAGCTGGCGCGACGCGACTGCCTGCCGCTGCGCTACGCCATCCTGGAAGTCAGCCCCGATCTGCGCGAGCGGCAGCGCCAGCTGCTGGCCACGCTGCCACCGGCGATTGCCGCACGCGTGGCCTGGCTCGATGCGCCGCCGGCAGCGCCGTGGCGCGGCGTGCTGCTGGCCAATGAGGTGCTGGATGCGCTGGCCTGCGAAGCCTTCGCGCTGCGCGACACCGGCATCGTGGAGCGGGGCGTGGGCCTTGCGGCCGATGGGGCCTTTGTCTGGCGCGAGCGTCCGGCACCCGTGCCGCTGGCCGATGAAGTGCGCCGCGTGCTGTCGTCGCTGCCCGAGCCGCTGGCGCCCGGCCATGCCTCGGAGCTGTGTCGCCGCGTGGGGCCGTGGATCGCTGAAGTCACCGCGCAGCTGGCCCAGGGCATTGCGCTGTTCATCGATTACGGCCTGCCCCGTGCCGAGTACTACCACCCGACGCGTGACACCGGCACTTTGCGCTGCCACTACCGGCAGCGCGCGCATGACGATCCGTTCCTGTTCCCGGGGCTGCAGGACCTGACCGCCTGGGTCGATTTCACGCGCTTGGCCGAGGCGGCCGATGACTGCGGGCTGGAGGTGCTGGGCT
>CANGFJ010000251.1 GCA_947453065.1 Pseudomonadota bacterium | reverse complement strand
GGTGGCGGGCTCGCTGCTGTGGCTGGCCTGCTATGCCTATGCGTTCCAGGTGCAGGTGCCGCTGCAGAACCGACCGGCATTGGGCGATTACCTGGTGATGTTCACGCTGACGCTGGTGTTCGCGACCCATGTGTCGATCGGCCAGTTCATCGCGAGCCATTCGCCCGCCGGCCTGCTGGCCGCGCTCGCACTGTGGGTGCTGCCGGGGCTGCTTCTGCGTGCCGCGGGCATCGAACAGCCCGCTGCCTACTGGCAGCGGCCCGAGGGCTGGGTCGCCCTGGCGGTGACCTGGGTCGTCTTTGGTGTCTGGTATGTGCGGGCGCGGCGCATTGCCTCGCCCGGCTGGTTGAAGGCCGGCGATCAGTCTCTCTTTGTCATGCAGGCCGGCCTGCGCGCCGGCCCGGTGTCACCGCGTCGCGGCTTCGAGGGCTTGCTGCTCGGTGGCAGTAGCGTGCCGGGCCTCGCGCTGCAGTGGCTGCTGGCGACGTGCGTGTTGCTCGGCGTGCAGGGGCTGATTGCCCACTATGCCGCCAGTGATCCGGTGCCTGCCGTGGCCATGTTGTTCACCACGCTGTCGATCAGCGCGGTCGTGGCCGGTGCGGTGGCCAATGCGATCGCACAGCGCTCACATACGCTCTGGTTGCCGGCGGGCCTGGATCGCGCGGCGCTGTTTCGGCGCTGCGAGGGGCTGGCGCTGCGTGTCTGCGCCGCACTGGCCATTGTGTGTGGGCTGCTCTTTGCGCTGCTGTGGGCGACGCTGGCCGCACATCCGCCGTGGCGCTGGCAGTACGTACTCGCATCGCTGCTGGTGCCGGCACTGGCTGTCGTTTGGCTGGGGCTGGCACAGGTCAAGCGCAGCGCCTGGGTCGATGTGCCACTGGGCGCGGCGATCGTCGCGGCCTGGTATGCAGGTACGGTGGTGCCGCTGTTCAGCGCCTCGGGGCAGGAACGCTGGGGACTGCTGCTCGCCCTGGCCGTCGGTGCGGCCGGATTGCGGGAACTCGCACGCCGCCGCTGGCAGAGGGTCGAATGGCGCAGCTGATCCTGGTCACCAGCCTGGTGAAGGCCGGCTGCATCGCTGTGTTCCTGCTGGTGAGGCACTGGCGACGCAACCGGCGCTGAGCGCCGTTTCGCTAGGCGTTATTTCTTCGGCTTGCGGAAGACAAACACCGACTGGTCGGTGATGCCGCGGATGTCCTTGCCGAAGGGCATCTGCTTGTGGTCATCCTGCGGGTTGGCCAGCAGCTTGCTCTCCTCGACGAGCTGGAAGCCGGCCTTGGTGACCTCGGCCTTGATCACGGCCGGATCGACGCGGTGGAAGGTCTTCACGTCGCGCGTGCCCGAGCCGGCCTCGGCATTGTGGTCGACCACGAAGAAGGTGCCGCCCGGCTTGAGCGCCTTGAAGATCTTGGCGTTGAGCGCGGCGGTGTTGATGCTGTTGGTGTCGATGAACAGGTCGTGGTAGTACAGCACGTTCATCACCGCATCGACGTTCTGCGGCAGCTCGACGCTGTTGTAGTTGACCAGCGTGTACTGCGTGTTCGGATGCTTGTCGACGAAGGCACCGCTGGCCACGCCGGCACGGGCGGCCGTGTAGGGCAGGTCGAGCATGTACACGCGGCCCTGGGGCCCCACGATGTCCGACAGCAGCTGGGTGAAGTACTGGCCGAAGGAGGCGAACTCCACGACGCGGTCACCCGGCTTCACGCCCGCGAGCATCAGCAGTTCGGCGGGCTTGCGGTTGGCATCGCGCGCCTTCGTCTCTGCATTGCGGTCGGCCGAGTCGATGGCCGCGCGGATGAAGGCCGGCGTGTTGGCGGGCATCGCATAGGGCGCGACAACCGGTGCCGCAGCGGCAGGCGCTGCCGTCTCGGCGGCCGTGGCGGCCAGGGACAGGGCGCCCAGCGCCGTGCAGGTGAAGGCGGCCGTCAGCAGCCGTGTGCGTAATGTGGTCATGGAATCCCCCGACAAATCGTTCGTTATGGAGCTGGACTGAATACCGTATACGCGTCGAACACCGGCCCGTCGACGCAGACCCGCTTCATGGCCGGCCCCTGGTCGGTTTGCACTTCCACCGTACAGCCGGCGCAGCCACCGACCGCGCAGGCCATGAATTCTTCCAGCGACACCTGGCAGGCCACGCCGAACTCGCGGGCCAGTGCCGCCACGGCCTTGAGCATGGGCGTGGGGCCGCAGGTGAAGACCTCGACCCGGGCCAGCGTCTCGGCATCCAGCGTGCCCAGCCAGGCGCACGCCAGGTCGGTGACATAGCCGTCGTGGCAGCCCGGGAAGCCGGACTTGCTGGTGAGGCGGCTCGGGATGCCCCAGTCCTCTAGCAAGGGCATGCTGGCGATGACGCCATCGGGCATGCCCGCCACGACGATGCGCGAGGGCCGCGCCTGGAACGGAAAGGGAATCTCCGAACCCATGATGGCAAAGGGCCGGAAGCCTTCTGCGGCGCGCTCACGCAGCACCTCGGCCAGATAGACCATGGGCGGAATGCCGACGCCGCCGCCGATCAGCAAGGCCAGCGGCTTGTCCGCATGCGGCGTGAAGCCCTGACCGATGGGGCCCAGCAGGTTCACGGTGTCGCCGGCCTTGCGGCTGGCCAGGTGGCTGAGGCCTTCGCCCATGACCTTGTAGAGGATCTCGATCCAGCCTTCGGTGGCGTTGGCCCGCATGATCGACAGCGGGCGGCGCATCGGGATGGCCGGGTCGACGGCCACGTGCGCAAAGCTGCCGGCCGTGGCGCGCGAGGCGCACAGCGGCGCCTGCAGGCGCAGCACGTACTGCTTGCCGGGGTGGCTGACCTGCGAGAGGACGCGCGCGTCCTCGACGAAAATGGTGCCGCGATGGGCGTGGCGATCAACGGGGACTGCAGACACGTTCACTCAACTCCTGCGGGGGGTGGGCCGCGTGGCCAGCGTCTCAAGGACGGCCATGCGCACGGCCACGCCGTTGGCAACCTGGTCGCGGATGACAGATTGGGGACCATCGGCCACGGCGGAGTCGATCTCCACGCCGCGGTTCATGGGCTGCGGGTGCATGACGATGGCATCGGGTTTGGCCAGCGCCAGGCGCTCGGGCGTGAGGCCAAACAAGCGGAAGTAGTCCTCGCCGGCCGGGATGCTGGTGTCGGCGAAGCGCTCGCGCTGCACGCGCAGCATCATCACCACGTC
>CANGFJ010000250.1 GCA_947453065.1 Pseudomonadota bacterium | reverse complement strand
TCGGCGATCAGGCGCTCCAGGGCACGGGCTTCTTCCAGCGGGTTGAGGTTCTCACGCTGGATGTTCTCGATGAGCGCCATGGCAATGGCGGCATCGTCGGGGACCTTGCGGATAACAGCGGGGATCGCGGTGAGTCCTGCGATCTGCGCAGCCCGCCAGCGACGTTCACCGGCGATGATCTCGTAGCGCTGGGGCTCGCCGGCTTTCGGCGGGTCGAGCGGACGCACGACGATGGGCTGGATGACGCCCTGGCTGCGGATGGAGATGGCCAACTCTTCGAGGGCCTCCTGGCGCATGTCGGCGCGAGGCTGGTAGCGGCCCCGCTGCAGCAGGCCGACCGGCAGGCTGGCCAGCTCTTCACCAACGGGGGCCTTGTGGCCGGACCCGGTGGGCGCGGCGGCGGCAACGGGGGTACCCGCGTTCACCGGAACGGCAGCGGCGGGGGCAGCGCGGGGCTTGGACTGGCCAAGCAGGTCGGCGAGGCCGCGGCCTAGGGTCGGCTTTTTCTGGGACATGCCGGCGATGATAGCTAGGGCGCGGCCGCCGGCTCGGATTTCTCTTCTTCGCGGCGGATCATCTCGCCCGCAAGGGCCAGGTAAGCCAGCGCGCCACGCGAATCCCGGTCGTGCAGGAGGACGGGCAGGCCGAAGGACGGGGCCTCGGCCAGGCGCACGTTGCGCGGGATGACGGTGCGGAACACCAGGTCGCCGAAGTGGGTCATGAGCTGGCCGCTGACCTCGGTGGAGAGGTTGTTCCGCGGGTCGTACATCGTGCGCAGCAGGCCTTCGATGTGCAGGCCCGGGTTGGCGGCCTCGCGGATCTGCTCGATGGTGGCGACCAGGGCGGAGAGGCCCTCGAGCGCGTAGTACTCGCACTGCATCGGGATCATGACGCTGTCGGCGGCGACCAGCGCGTTGACCGTGAGCATGTTCAGCGAGGGCGGGCAGTCGATGAAAATGAGGTCGTAGTCGCCGCGGACGCTGTCCAGGGCCTCGCGCAGGCGCAGTTCGCGGCCTTCTTCGGTGGCCAGCAGGCGCACTTCGGCGGCGGTGAGGTCCTGGTTGGTGGGCAGGATGTCGAAGCCGGCCTCGGCGACGGTGCGGATGGCCTGGCGGGCGGTGCACTCGCCCAGCAGCACTTCGCAGCTGCCCAGCTCGACCGTGGATTTCTCGACGCCACAGCCCATGGTGGCGTTGCCCTGGGGGTCGAGGTCGACCAGCAGGACACGGCGCTTCGTGGCCGCCAGGGAGGCAGCAATATTGACGGCCGTGGTGGTCTTTCCCACCCCGCCCTTCTGGTTGGCTACGGCGACAACGCGTTTCATGAGCCGGAGAGTCTAGCAGCCCGGGCGGCCCGTCGGGCCGCATGGTATTTTTGGCTTCCCAGATCGACTGCTGCCTGCATGAGAAAATTCCTGCGCTTCCTCGCCGGCTTCGCGGTGCTCGCCATCGTCGCGGCACTCACCGTCGGCGGCTGGGCCTACCTGAACCAGCCTTATGACGAGGTCCCCTGGCCCCAGGTGATCCAGGGCTTCTCGTTCTCGCCCTATCAGGAAGGGCAGGACGCGATCCAGAACCAGCTGCCCAGCGAGGCGGAGATCCGCTCGGACCTGAAGCTGCTGGCGGGCAAGACGCACGCCGTGCGCAGCTACTCGACGCAGGGGTCGCTGGCCTCGATCGCGAAGCTGGCCGAGGAGTTCCACCTCAACGTGGCGCAGGGCGCGTGGATCGACCGCGATCCGCCGCGCAACGAAAACGAGATCCGCGCAGCGATCGACCTGGCCCACAAGCACCGCAACATCGTGCGGGTCGTGATCGGCAACGAAGCCCTGCTGCGCAATGACGTCTCGCTGCAGGAACTGAGCGTCATGCTCGACCGCGTGCGCGCGGCCGTGAAGCAGCCGGTGAGCACGGCCGAGCCGTGGCACGTGTGGCTGGCGCATCCGGAGCTGGCCGCGCACGTGGACTACATCGCCGTGCACATGCTGCCCTTCTGGGAAGGCGTGCCGCTGGACGAGGCGGTCGATTACGTCATCGACAAGATGAAGAAGCTCGAGACGCGCTTCCCGGACAAGAAGATCGTCATTGGCGAGGTGGGCTGGCCGTCGGAAGGCCGCACGCGTGAAGGGGCCGTGGCGAGCACGCCGAACCAGGCGCTGTTCCTGCGCCGCTTCATCCACCGCGCCGAGGAAGAGGGCTACATCTATTACGTGATGGAAGCCTTTGACCAGCCGTGGAAGTCATTCAACGAGGGCGGCGTCGGTGCGTACTGGGGCGTGTACAACGTGCGCCGCGAGCCGAAGTTCGTGTTCACCGACCCGATCGTGCGCGTGCCGGAATGGCACTTGCTGGCCGGCATCTCGGTGGCGCTGGCGGCGCTGCTGCTGGGCGTGTTCTACATGAACAGCGACACGCTGAAAACGCGTGGCCGGTTCTTCCTGGCGCTGGTGGTGTACGCCACGGCGACCGTGGCCGTGTACATCATTTATGACTACTCGCAGCAGTACGTCACGCTGACCACGGTGCTGGTGGGGACGTTCCTGATCCTGGGCATGCTGGGCGTCATCGCGGTGCTGTTTGCCGAGGCGCATGAATGGGCCGAGGCGCACTGGGTGAACCGACGCGTGCGCATGCATGCGCCGTCGAAGGCCGACAACTATTTCCCGAAGGTCTCGGTGCACGTCCCGGCCTACAACGAGCCGCCGGACATGCTGATCCAGACGATCGACGCGCTGGCGCGGCTGGATTACCCGGACTTCGAAGTGCTGGTGATCGACAACAACACCCGGGACGAGGCGGTGTGGCGTCCGGTCGAGGCGCACTGCGCCACGCTGGGGCCGCGCTTCCGTTTCTTCCATGTGGCGCCGCTGGAGGGCTTCAAGGCCGGCGCGCTGAACTTCGCGCTGCGCCACACGGCGCCGGATGCCGAGGTGCTGGCCTGCATCGACGCGGACTACATCGTCGAACCGAACTGGCTGCGCGACCTGGTGCCGCCGTTCGTGAACCCGGACATGGCCATCGTGCAGGGGCCGCAGGATTACCGCGACGAGGAAGAGAACGCGTTCAAGGCGATGTGCTATGCCGAGTACCGCGGCTTCTTCCACATTGGCATGGTCACGCGCAACGAGCGCAACGCGATCATCCAGCACGGCACGATGACGCTGGTGCGCCGCTCGCTGCTGGAGCGGCTGGGCGGCTGGTCCGAGTGG
>CANGFJ010000249.1 GCA_947453065.1 Pseudomonadota bacterium | reverse complement strand
CTCAACCAGCCGAACCCGGCCACGGCACCCTGGTACACATAGGGCAAGACGGCATAGGCACCGCCGAACGTCAGCAGCGCAGCCTTCGTGAAGAACCAGGCCATCTGCGTCAGCGTGTGCGCCGCCCCCTGCTGCCACAGCAGCCAGCCCATCGGCACTGCCCACAGTGTCAGGCCGACGCCCACCACCTTGATCACGGCAGTCCAGCGAAAGCGCGCATGCGGCGGGAGCGGCGTGTCGTCATCGATAACGGCCGGGCCTGCCACCTTGGTCGCCGACTTGTGGCCCGCACCACCCTTGAAGCGATGCGGTGCAAGGCGACTGCCGACATAGCCGGCAACCGCTGCCAGGGCCACGATCAACGGGAACGGCACGTTGAAGAGTGCAATGGCCAGAAACGCCAAGACGGCAATGGCCCAGAGAAAACCCGTGCTGAGCGTGCGCGAACCGATGCGGTGCGTGGCCTGTACGACAAGGGCCGTGACAGCGGGCTTGATGCCATAGAACAGGCCCGCCACCAGCGGCACATGGCCGTAGGCGATATACAGCCAGGACAGGCCAATCAGGATGAAGAGCGAAGGCAGCACGAACAGCACGCCCGCCACAATGCCACCCCAGCTGCGGTGCATCAGCCAGCCTATGTAGGTTGCCAACTGCTGTGCTTCGGGTCCCGGCAGCACCATGCAGAAATTCAAGGCATGCAGGAACCGCCGCTCGGAGATCCAGCGCCGCCGTTCAACCAATTCCTGGTGCAGGAGCGCGATCTGCCCGGCCGGCCCGCCGAAGCTGATGAAACCCAGCTTTAACCAGAAGCGCAGGGCTTCGCTGAAGCGAACTGGCGCGGGGGTGTTGGTCATGGTTCTTTCTTGTGAGCAGACATGTGGTAGACACGTTAGCGAACGCACCTGTGGAAGTCCAAGTCACGCCCTGGAGAGACACCATGACCGACACATCACGCCGGAATTTCATCCGCGGCACCGCCTCTGCTGCCTTGCTGGCCGCAAGCCCCGTTGCGCCGACCGCCCGCGCCGCGGACGCGACGAAGGGCCGCTTGGCCTATGAGTACCAGCATGTACCGGTACCCCTGCCCTTCGACGCCAAATCACTGCAGGGGCTGTCGGAGAAGCTCATTCAGTCGCACTGGGAGAACAACTACAGCGGCGCGGTCAAGGCACTCAACGTCCTGCGCGGCCGCCTGGCACAAGCCGCAGGCGATGCCAACACACCGCCTTACGTCTATACAGGCCTGAAGCGGGAACAACTGCTGCGCACGGGCTCGGTGGTGCTGCATGAACAGTACTTTGCCAATTTAGGCGGCGACGGCAAGGCACCCGCCGATCTGCGCACGCGCCTCGCTGCCTCGTTTGGCAGTTACGACGCGTGGGAAACAGAGTTCCGCAAGATCGCCATGGGGCTGGCCGGCGGATCGGGCTGGGTCATGCTGGGGTACAACGAGCAGTTGAAGCTGCTCGAGAATCACTGGATGGCAGACCACGCAACGGCACCGGCCTATACCAAGCCAGTCCTCGTGCTCGATATGTACGAGCACGCCTTCCACCTGGACTATGGCGCGGCCGCTGCCAAATACGTCGACGCGTTCTTCACCAACCTCAACTGGGATTCAGTGGCCAAACGACTCTGAGCAGGCTCAGGGCTTGTAAGGCCGGTTGGCCGATTCCCGGATGGCACGCAGCGTCGGCACGTCTTTGACGGCCGGCGCGTTGAGCCTAAAGGTCTGGATGAAGGCGTAGAGGTCATGCACCTGCGCCTGGCTCAGCGCCTCGGCACCGAAGTTGGGCATGTGGGTGGATGGCACGTCCGGCGCGACATCCGCCCGCATGCGCAGGAACGCCGTGAACATCGCCTCGGTTGCGATCAGCGGACTGTTGGTGGCCACCAGATCGCGGGCACCGGTCTCGCCGTTGTAGCCATGGCAGCCGTAGCAGCCATGCGCGTAGTACAGCTGCTTGCCCTGAGTGACGTTGCCGGGGTTGGCTGCCTGCGCAGCCGTCACCAGCAGGAGCGCCGTCACGGCCGCCGCCAAGGCGCGATGAAAGGGGGACATCTGCATTCTCCTGCTAGCGGGGCTGGGTCAGCACGTCGATCAGATAGGGCTCGCCGCGTTTTACCGACGCGATGCCGCGCGCGAGCGCTGCCGCCAGTTCACGCGGATCGCTGATCGGCCCTTCACTGGCCATGCCATAGGCTGAGGCCATCTTGGCGTAGTCAATGAACGGGTCGCGCAGCGTGGTGCCGATGTGCGCGCGGTCGGTGCCACGGCCGCGCACGCCAGCCATGTATTCCAGGAACATGAGCTCCTGGTGCCAGGCGCGGTTGTTGTGCATGACGGTGAGCAACGGCAGTTTGTGGTGGACGGCACTCCACAGCACACCCGGCTGATAGTTCAGGTCACCGTCAGTCTGCACGTTCACGACAATGCGGCCCCGCTCGCGTGCTGCCAGTGCAGCGCCCCCGCAAGCGCCCGCGCCATAGCCCATACCACCGGCACCCTGCGTGCCCAGATAGCTATAGGGCTTGTCGTGGGCCCACAGCTCGCGGTGGTGCGAGCCCGAGAAATTGCTGGGGCTGGCCAGGCACCAGTCCTCGTTCATCAACAAGGGCCAGAGCTCCGCGTAAATCCGCGCCGTGCTGACGGGGCTGGCGTCCCAGCCCTTGCGCTTGACCTCCAGCGCCCGATCCAGCGCCGCGACGAAGGCCTGCTGGTTGGCCTGTGCGTGGCGTGCACTACGGGCTTCAATCGTGCGCCGCTGGGCCGACGTGAGCGCCGCCCGCACTTCAGCGATGAGGGCCGGCAGGCTGGCTTCGGCATCGATAGAGACCTGTCGCTTTACGCCCGCGACCGGAGCCGGTGCGCTGCGCAGCCCGCCGAAGCCGATCTTCGCCGTATCGCGCGTGGTGTGCAGCGAGTCGACGCGTGGGCCAATGAGGGCGACATCGGCCGGCCCCATCTCCAGACCCAGACGGTAGTCATAGCGGGTGTCCGCACCCGGACCGCACAGCGGATGACGCTGCGGAAAGCTCATCGGACCGGCAGTGGCCTTGGTGCTGGTCGAGGCACCGACGAGCTGGGCCAGCTCGACCACGAGCCGCACGCCCTCGGGGGTGCGAAGCTGCCCCACCTCAATACGGGGATTCGTGGCCGCCAACAGAGCGTGCGCGATGTCGCGCGCAGTCGTGGCATCGAGACTGGGGATCTGCGGTGGGCGGTATGGGGGCACCACCGGGTTGCCGGCCTCTTCT
>CANGFJ010000248.1 GCA_947453065.1 Pseudomonadota bacterium | reverse complement strand
TCGCCTCGTTGCCGATGACCGGTGCGCCGACCACGGTGAGTTTCGCGCCGGTGACGGCGCAGGAGTTCCGGCTCGTCATGGGTCCCTATACCGACCCCCCGCGCGCCAACCCGGGCGAGAGCGCGCCAGGTGCCGCTGCCATCGATGCTTTCGCTGGCGCCGCGGGACCGCTGCCGCCCTTGCAGATTGGCGAGCTGCGTCTGGGGTCCGAGGCGCGCGTCGATCGCTTTGAGGCCAAGGCAGGCTTTGCCATTGCCCGCGATTACTACGCGCTGAGCGACGGGGCAGATGGCGACGCACCGAGTGTGCCGCTGTCGCAGGTGCTGGACATCACCTCGCGGATGAAGCCGGATGGCACGCTGGATTGGACGCCGCCGCCCGGTCGTTGGCGCGTGCTGCGCCTGGGCTATTCGCTGCTCGGCACCACGAACCATCCGGCGCCGCCCGAAGCGACCGGCCTTGAGGTGGACAAGTTCGATGGTGTCGCCGTGCGCCGCTATATCGAGACCTACCTGCGGATGTACCGCGAGACGGTGGGTGACGCGCAGTTCGGCAAGCAGGGCCTGCGGGCGCTGCTGACCGATAGCATTGAGGTGGGGGCTGCGAACTGGACGCCGCGCATGGTCGAGCAGTTTCGGCGCTTGCGCGGTTACGACCCCTTGCCCTGGCTGCCCGCGCTCACCGGCACGATTATCGAATCGCGGGCCCGCAGCGATGCCTTCCTGTATGACTACCGTCGCACGCTCGCAGACCTGATGGCGAGCGAACACTACGGCACGATTGCCGCGGTCGCCCATGCGCAGGGGCTGACGGTCTATGGCGAGGCACTGGAAGACCATCGACCTTCGCTCGGCGATGACATGGCGATGCGCGCCCACGCAGACACGCCGATGGCGGCGCTGTGGGCCTGGAACCGGGGCTTTTCGCCGCGACCCACGCTGCTCGGCGACATGAAGGGGGCCTCGTCGGTGGCCCACCTGTACGGCAAGCCCTATGTGGCGGCTGAATCCATGACGGCGGTGAACTCGCCCTGGGCCTTCGCGCCCTCGGACCTGCGGCGCATCATCGATCTGGAGTTTGCCTACGGCATCAACCGTCCGGTCATTCATACCTCCGTGCATCAACCGGTGGATGACAAGGTGCCGGGTTTATCGCTGGCCATCTTTGGGCAGTACTTCAACCGTCATGAGAGCTGGGCGGAGATGGCCCGCCCCTGGATCGACTACGTCTCGCGCAGCAGTTACCTGCTGCAACAGGGTCGCAACGTCGCTGACGTTGCCTACTTCTACGGCGAGGAGCAGCCACTGACGTCGCTGTATGGCAGGGGGCCATTGAAGGACGTGCCGCAGCGCTATGCCTTCGACTTCGTAAATGCAGAGGTATTGCAGAACCTGCTCGACGTGGAGGGCGGGGAGCTCGTGGCCAGGAGCGGCTCACGCTATCGCGTCCTGTACCTGGGCGGTTCGAGTGCGCGGATGACCTTGCCCACGCTGCAGCGGATTGCGGCACTGGCCGAGGCCGGTGCAACAGTCGTCGGCCCTGCGCCCGTGTCGTCACCGGCACTCGCCGATGATGCCGTGGCGTTTGCGACGCTCGTAAAACGCCTGTGGGCCGGTTCGGGGGTGACGCAGGTTGGCAAGGGTCGGGTGATCGCGGGTCGCGACATCGAGGCCGCGCTGCTATCGATCGGCACCCAGCCCGACTTTCAGTTTGCAAAGCCCGCAGCAGACAGTGAAGTGCTGTTCGTGCACCGCCTGGTGTCTGACGGCGATCTCTACTTCGTCAACAACCGCCTCAACCGTGCCGAGTCCTTCGAAGCACGGTTTCGCGTTACGGGGCGCAGACCGGAAATCTGGCATGCCGACACGGGGCTGATCGAGCCTGTGTCCTACCGCATCGAGGGGGATGAGACCGTCGTGCCGTTGCAGCTTGCGGCCGAGGATTCCTACTTTGTGGTGTTCCGTGAACCCACGCGGGTCGCGTCCGCGACGGTTATGCGGCCGACCTTCACGCCGGTGGCAGAGCTTGCCGGTGCATGGGACGTTGTGTTCCAGCCGGGTCGTGGCGCGCCGGCGGCGACCCGGCTTGAACACCTGCATTCCTTCAGCGAACACGGCGAGGCTGGCATCCGTTACTTCTCGGGCACGTCGACTTACACAAAGTCTTTCCAGCTACCCAAGGGCGTGAAGCCCGGCGCTGCCCTCCAGCTGGATCTGGGCCAGGTCGGGGACGTTGCCGAAGTGCGCGTCAACGGTCGGCTGATGGGAACAGTCTGGCGTGCGCCGTTTCGTCTCGACATCGGGCCTGCGACCCAAGCCGGGGCCAACACCCTGGAGGTGCGTGTCGCCAACCTGTGGGTGAACCGCCTCATTGGCGATGTGCAGCCCAACGCGCAGAAGGTCGCGTTCACGGCCGCGCCGACCTATGCCCCGGGCGCGCCGTTGCGCCCGTCCGGGCTGTTGGGGCCTGTTGTGATGGTGTCCCCACACGTAGACTCGGGGGCTCCTCTCATCCCTTGAAGACTGGCCATGGCGACACGCTACCGATCCGATGACGGCTATCCGGACACGCAGGGGTGGGTCGCGGCGCGGCAGCGGGTCCGCGGTGGCTGGAGTATGTTCGCGCTGATTGCGGCAGCCTGTCACACCCTGGCGGTGGGCGCGGAGCCGACCGATCGCTGGTGGAGCCCCGGCGACGGACGCGTGTTCCCAGCCCAGATCGCGTACCCGAACGAACAGGGCAGCCTGGGCGTGGTGCTGTCCGAGGGGCCGCTGGCGACGCGCGACGAGCCGTTCTTCCAGGCGCTGGGTAGTAACGGGCGGGCCTGTGTCAGCTGCCACCAGCCTTCTGATGCGATGAGCCTGTCGGTTCGCACGGCGCGCGAGCGCTGGGAGGCGAGCGCTGGCCGCGATCCGCTCTTTGCTGCCATCGATGGCGCCAACTGTCCAACACTGCCGCAGGCGGACAAGGCCTCGCACTCGCTGCTGCTGAATCGCGGACTCATCCGCGTGGGCTTGCCCTGGCCGCCGAAGGGGCCTGACGGCAAGCCGCTGGATCCGGAGTTCACGCTCGAGGTCGTGCGCGATCCGACGGGCTGCAACCTGGATGCACGGTTCGGACTGCGTTCGCCGACCCCGACGGTGTCCGTGTACCGACGGCCGCGGCCCGCAGCGAACACCAAGTTCACGACGCACGAGAACTTCGGCGTGCTGCCGTTCATTGGCAAGAACGGCTTGCCCGCGTCGCGCGATCCGGACACCGGGCACGCCACCAGCATGAACCTGATGGCCGATGCGCGTGCCCCAGGCT
>CANGFJ010000247.1 GCA_947453065.1 Pseudomonadota bacterium | reverse complement strand
GACCTCGGTCGGGTACATCAGGTAGTCGAAGGCCACGATGTTCAGGCGGGCGTTGAACTCCTCGAAGAAGTAGTACTCCGTGAAACACAGGTAGCCGGCGCCGAACAGGAACAGGGCGGCCAGCAGGCCGAGCCAGGGGCGGCGTCCACCGGCCGGCCGCGCGCGCGCGAGCAGGAAGTAGGCGATGAAGGGCAGCAGCACATACACCGCCTGCACGCTGTCGTTGACCAGGCCCGCCAGCAGCAGCACGGGCAGCGACAGGGCCGAGACATCGGCGGCGAGGCCGAAATGCATCCACAGAATGACGCGCAGCAGCGCGCCAGCGGCCAGGCTGGCCATCCACAAGGCACTGACGGGTCGCAGCCGTGCAGCCAGGAAGGTGCCAAAGCCCAGGGGGGCGTTGTCCTGCGGGGAGGGGGCGGTCTGCTGCATGGGGTGCGTCCGTGCCGGTGGAGAGGGCGCGCCAATCCTAATCAAACCCCCTGTAAATTTCGCCCCTGTCGGCTGCGGGAGCCTGGGGCGAGCAGGACCAGGGTGGCGCCACTGCCGCCGTCGGTCCCGCGCGCGCTGGCAAAGGCCTGAACGGCCCCGACGCGCCGCAGGAAATCCGTGACCAGCAGCCGGAGTACGGGCCCGCGCTCGCCGGAGCGCAGGCCCTTGCCGTGGACGATGCGCAGGCCCTCGAGCTGGTGGGCAAGGGCCTCGGCCAGGAACAGGGTCAGTGCGGCCTCTGCCCGGGCCGCCGTCAGCCCGTGGAGATCCAGTTCGGCCTCGACCGGCACCTGTCCGCGCCGCAATTGGCGGAAGGCCTGCTCGGTCACCCCGTCCCGCCGGAAGCTCAGGCCGTCGCCGGTCGGTATCGCCGGGGTGTGGGATTGCTGCGGGTCAGCAAGGACGCCGGCCAGCCGGGCCACCCGCGCCGCCCTCGACAGGCGGGCTCGCGGCGGCCGACCCCTGCCCAGGTCGTGGCGCGGCTCGGTGCTGAGGCGGCGCACATCGCGTGTGGCGTCGCGAAACAGGCTGTGCTCGGCCTTGCGCTTGTCGTCGCCATCGCTGTCCGCCATGGGGGATCCTTCGGTTCCGTCAGGGAGGCCGTGTTTTTTTAGTATATTTGCGCGAAGTCTCTTTAGCTTGGTCTCTCCATGAAGATCCTCGTCAGCAACGATGACGGCTATCGCGCCGAGGGCATCGTGCGGCTCAATGAAGCCCTGCGCCCGCTCGCGAGCACCACCGTCCTTGCGCCGGACCGTAACCGCAGTGGCGCCAGCAATTCGCTGACGCTCGATGTGCCCCTGCGCGTCTTCGAGTCCGAACCCGGGGTCCACTATGTGGTCGGCGGGACACCCACGGACTGCGTGCACCTGGGGGTCTCCGGCTATTTCGATTTTGAGTTCGACCTGGTCTGCTCTGGCATCAATGATGGGGCCAACCTGGGCGATGACACCCTGTATTCCGGCACTGTCGCGGCTGCCATCGAAGGACGCTTCCTGGGTCTGCCCACGCTCGCGTTTTCGCTGTGCATGGAGCCGGGTAGCCAGCGCAACTTTGCCGCGGCTGCCCGGGTGGCCCACGCGCTGGTGGCCCGCCTGCAGGAAAGCCCGCTGGAGCGAGGCTACACGCTCAACGTCAACATTCCCGATCTGCCCTATGAGCAGCTCAAGGGCATCAAGGCCACGCGGCTGGGGGGGCGTCATCGCTCCGAGCCGGTCATCCCTGTCGAGGATCCGCGGGGCCGCCGCATGTACTGGATCGGCCCGGCCGGCGAGGGGCAGGACGCCGGGGAGGGCACGGACTTCGATGCCATCGCCCAGGGCTACGTGTCGGTGACGCCGCTGCAGATCGACCTGACGCGCTACAGCGCGCTCGAAACGGTCAGCCACTGGCTCAAGCCGCTCGCATGAGCCGTCCCAGCCACACCGGTATCGGCATGACCTCGGCGCGCACGCGCGACCGGTTGGTGCAGCGCCTGCGCGAGCAGGGCATTACCGACCTGCGCGTCCTGGAGCGGGTGCGGGTGCTGCCGCGGCATATCTTCGTGGACGAAGCGCTGGCCAGTCGTGCCTATGAAGACACGGCCCTGCCTATCGGCTGGGGCCAGACGATGTCCCAGCCCCTGATTGTGGCGCGCATGACCGAGGCTTTGCTGCAAGGCGGGCCGCTGGGCAAGGTCCTGGAAATCGGGACCGGCTGCGGGTACCAGACCGCCATGCTGTCGCCGTTTGCCGAGAAGCTGTTTTCCGTGGAGCGGGTAGAGCCGCTGCTGCGCAAGGCCAAGGAGCGCGCGCTCGAACTGGAGTTGCGCAATGTCCGCTTCCGCCACGGCGACGGCATGAAGGGCTGGCCGACCCAGGCGCCATTCGACGGCATCCTGGCCGCCGCGGCGCCGCTGACGATGCCTGAGGCCCTTGTGCAACAGTTGGCCATGGGAGGTCGGCTGATCGTGCCGGTAGGCCCGGAAGGGCAGCAGCAACTGATTCGCCTCACCCGCCGCGAAAGTGGCATCCATCGCGAGAGCCTGGGGCCCGTTGCGTTTGTGCCGCTGCTGGGTGGCATAGCCTGATCCGGCCGGCCGTAGCGCCAGCCAACATTCCGATTCGATGTCAAGACCCGGTGCGCACTGTCTGCGCCGATTCGGGTGTTTTCAGGCTGCATTCGAGACGTCCCGGTCCGGTTCGATTCAAAATGAATCGATACGTTCGCGTCTCATTACTGGCTTGCAGAAAACCCTTGTCAGGCAGGGTTGCGCATGGTTTGATGTCGCTCGCCGGAGACAGTTCCGGGACGGGCCGGGCAGTAACCTGCAGGCCCACCGCAAGAAGACACAGGCTGTAGGGAATCTTGGAACGGTCCCAACAAAAGCAAAAATCGAGTCGATAGAAAAACAACAAAAACCGGATTGCCACTTATTCGAGTCTGTCAGCATCGAATGACTGGTTGGTTGATAAGTACTTTCTCTCCCTGTGTCTTCTTTCGGTGGGCTTGGCGCCTGGGCCCACCGGCTGCTTCCAGCCCCCTTTCCCAAAGATCAAAGAAAAACCCCCGGCACCTTGCGGCGGCGGGGGTTTTTGCGTGGCCGATGCTGCCCTGGCCGGGCAGCACCGTGACGCAGCCCTTTAGTGGGCGTGCGCCGGGGCCGGCGGAGCGCCTGCAGCGGCGGTCGGCGCGGCCTCGGGCTTGCTGATCTCCAGCAGCTCGATGTCGAACACCAGCGTCGCGCCACCGCGCATCTGCGGCGGGCGGCCTTCATCACCGTAGGCCAGGTTCGGCGGGCAGACCAGCTGCGCCTTGCCACCGACCTTCAGCAACTGCACGGCTTCGGTCCAGCATGGGATCACGCCG
>CANGFJ010000246.1 GCA_947453065.1 Pseudomonadota bacterium | reverse complement strand
GTCGAGAAGCCTGCTGCTGTCGCCAAGCCGGAGCCTGCCGCCAAGCCGGAGCCTGCCGCCAAGCCTGAGCCTGCCGCCAAGGCTGCACCGGAGGCGAAGGCTCCGCCTGCGGTGGCCGCGGCGCCGGCTACGGGTCCCGCCGGCTTTGGCGCGCAGCTGGGCGCCTTTTCGACCCAGGCCAAGGCCGAGGCACAGTGGCAGATCGTGCAGGCGCATAACGCCCTGCAGCTGGGCGCGGCGAAACACCGCATCGTCGAAGGGCAGGCTAACGGCGGGAAGGTGTACCGCCTGCAGTTGCCCCAGGACAGCGAGGCCAAGGCTCGTGATCTCTGCGCTGCCATCAAGGCCAAAGGTCAGGCCTGCGTCGTGTATCACCCCTGAACGGTTTGCCCCACGATGGTGCGCTGATTGAGCGGTGACGGTGCACCATCGGGGTCGTAGAGGCCTTTGATGAGGCCGCCAGCCCCAAGAGGGCGTTTCGTTCAGCTGGCATGCAGTTTGCTTTATCTAATATCAAGCGCGTCATTGCTGACAGCTTGCGAGACACCCTTCCCCCCCCTGAGGTGTACCGCTCTTTTAGGCGCCACGGTCTCAAACCGCGGCGCCTTTTTTATTGCCCGAAGCGAACACCCTCGTCGTTCAGGTAGGCCTGCTCTGCCTCGCTGCTGGTTCGCCCGAGCGCCGCGTTGCGGTGGGGAAAGCGGCCGAACCGGGCCACGATGCGCTGGTGGTCCTGGGCTGCCTGCAGGCAGCTCTGGAAGAGGGAATGCTGTTCGTCGGGGACTTCCTCCAGCAGGCGGCGGAAGGCGGCGACGGATTCGTCCTGCATATCCGCCGACTCGGCGTGCTCCATCGGCAGATAGAAGAACACCCGCTGGATAGGCTGCAGCGTTGCGTCGGCACCGCGCTGCAGGCCGTTACGCACCAGGTCCAGTGCCTTGGCATCCTGCGCAAAGGCCTGGGCAGTGCCGCGGTAGACGTTACGGGGGAACTGGTCGAGCAGCAGGATCAGCGCCAGCAGGCGGTGCGGGCTGGCCGCCCAGGCATCCAGCTCACCCGCCGCCGCCCGCTCGATGAGCGTGCCGAACCGCTCGGCGATGCTCTCGTCCCGCAGGTCCCGGATCTCGGGCGGCTCGTCGCCACCAAACCACAGGCGCAGGCGCGCGCTGAGCTGGTCCTGTGCCGTCGGGTTGGCACCGAACCAGTATTGCAGAACGTCCTGCGCACGCCGCTCGCTCACCCGTTGTCCAGGCGAGGCGGGCGGCGCAGGCTCATTCGCAGAGGCTCTCGAGATAGCCCTGGGCCACCGGCGAGAGGCGCTTGCGGGCCAGTTCGCGGGCCTTGGGGGCGTCCATGATGAATTCCAGCGGGCCGGAAACCATCATGCCGCGGATCTCGGGATCCTTGGTCGATGCGCGGGCCATCTTGTTGAGCACGGTGAAGCCGCGAAGGATCTTGTGTCGCGGAGCGCGGTTGCCCTCGATGGAGCGGGCCAGGTACTGGCCAAACCGGCTGTAGAGAAAATAGTCGTCGTCACCCACCTGAAAGCGGGCTTCAGCAAAAAAGTCGGGAAAATTCTTTTCAAGATACTGGTTGACCTGGTTCAGACGGGGCCCAGGTTCCGATTCAGCCGACAGTTTGCGAGTCTTCATTAAAGTCGAGCCACCTCCAAAGGGGTCCTGACAACCATTTCTGGACGTCACGAGCGGCACCACACCTCGCAACGCGCGCGAACGTTAAGACCACAGCCCCCCTGATGCAAGGGCCCGGCGGGATTTTTTTTGAGTCTTTCGGACGGGCCAGGCGGGTGAAAAATTGACCACACCGAGGACACCGGTATTATTCAGGGTAAGGACAGGTTTGGCAGTTGTGCCTGACCCCCCGGGGACGTAAGCGGTTGTCCTCTCCGCAAGGCCATCTGGCGCGCGGTTCCTTAAGCTGTAAGTTGTTGAATAATAGGTCGTTATAGGCGGGGTGCCTGTGGCGAAGGCTGTGTGTGCCTTCGTGTCGCGGCATCCCGGTTTAAAGGTGAGCCGATGAGTTCCGAAGTCTCGCGTGGTCTGTACCGGGAGTCCTATGAGAAGGACAGCTGCGGTTTTGGCCTGATCGCCAGTCTTGATGACCAGCCCAGCAACTGGCTGGTCAAAACGGCCATCTCCTCGCTCAATCGCCTGACGCATCGCGGTGCCATTGCTGCCGACGGCAAGACCGGCGACGGCTGCGGCCTGCTGCTGAAAAAGCCCGATGTGTTCCTGCGCGCCATCGCCAAGGACGCGGGGTTCAAGCTGGGGCGCCAGTTCGCCGCCGGCATCGTGTTCCTGAACCAGGACCAGGGCCTGGCCGACACGGCCAAGGCGCAGCTGGACCTGCAGCTGGAGCGCGAGGGCCTGATCATCTCGGGCTGGCGCGTGCTGCCGACCAACAACGAGGCCTGTGGCGCCGAAGCGATCAAGACCCTGCCGCAGATGAAGCAGGTGTTCGTCAGCGCCCCGAACGACGACATGGAAGAGGACGAGTTCAATCGCAAACTCTTCCTGGCCCGTCGCCGCGCTGAGCGCGTCTTGGAAGCCAGCGACCCGGTGTTCTACTTGCCCAGCCTGTCCGCGAACACCATCGTGTTCAAGGGCATGGTCATGCCGCAGTACCTCACCGACTTCTTTATTGACCTGCAGGACCCGCGTGTCGAGGCCTCGGTGGCGGTGTTCCACCAGCGCTTCTCGACCAACACGCTGCCGCAGTGGCGCCTCGCGCATCCGTTCCGGTATCTCGCGCACAACGGCGAGATCAACACGATCGAGGCCAACCGCAGCTGGGCACAGGCCCGCGGCCCGATCTTCAAGTCGCCGCTGCTGCCGGACCTGCATGACATCCTGCCGCTGGTGTCGCTGACCGGGTCTGACTCGCAGAGCCTGGACAACATGCTTGAGCTGCTGGTCATGGGCGGCCTGGATGTCATGCAGGCAATGCGCCTGCTGATGCCGCCGGCCTGGCAGACGGTCGACAGCATCGACCCGGACCTGCGCGCCTTCTATGAGTTCTACGCGCCGCATATGGAGCCGTGGGACGGCCCGGCCGGCGTCGTGCTGACCGACGGTCGCTATGTGGCCTGTACGCTGGATCGCAATGGCCTGCGTCCGGCGCGCTATGTCGTGACCAAGAACCGCCACATCACGATCGCTTCGGAGATCGGCGTGTGGGACTACGCGCCGGAAGACGTGGTGCGCAAGGGCCGCATGGGCCCGGGCCAGATGCTGGCGCTGGACCTGCAGACCGGCACGCTGCTCGAGAACGCGGACATCGACAACCAGTTGAAGTCCCGTCATCCGTACAAGGCCTGGCTCAAGAAGGGCGT
>CANGFJ010000245.1 GCA_947453065.1 Pseudomonadota bacterium | reverse complement strand
GCTGCACGAGGGCAACACCGAGCTGCTGTTCGTGACGGCCATCTATGCCCAATACCACCCGGCGACCGGGGCGCTGGCCTTCGTCAATGCCGGCCACGTGCAGCCCCTGCTCATTCCCCGCACGGGCGAGGTGCGCTGGCTGGACGCCCCCAAGGGTCGGGCGCTCGGCATCCGCGGACAGCAGCGTTATGCAGCGGCGCAAGTCGGGCTGCAGCCTGGCGACACGGTCTTGTTCATCACCGATGGCATCACCGAGGCGATGGACGCGGACTTCCAGGAGTTCGGCTCGGCGCGCGTGAAGGCGGCCTTCGAAGGCGTGCAGTGCGCGGGGCCCGGGGACTGCATTGACCGCCTGCTGGCGGTCGTCGACGCCTTTACCGGCGGCGTGGCGCAGTCGGATGACATCACCTGCATGGCGCTCTGCCACCAGCCGGTGGCGCGCACCAGCGCATAGACTCCTGCGTGTGGGGCGAGGCCTGCCCCGATCAGCACAAGCTCCGCGCCACGGCTTCAGCCACCTTGATGCCGTCAACGCCCGCAGACAGAATGCCGCCGGCGTAACCGGCCCCTTCGCCGCAGGGGTAGAGGCCACGCACGTTCAGGCTCTGCAGCGACTCTGCGTCACGCGTGATGCGCACCGGCGATGACGTGCGGCTTTCGATGCCAGTGAGCACGGCATCGGGCCGATCGAAGCCGCGGATCTGCTTGCCGAAGGCGGGCAAGGCCTCGCGCATCGCATCGATGGCATAGGCCGGGAGCGCCTGCGCCAGGTCGCCCAGCAACACGCCAGGCTTGTACGACGGCACCACCTCACCCAACTGCGTGGACGCTGCGCCGCGCAGGAAGTCGCCCACCAGTTGACCGGGGGCACAGTAGTCGCTGCCGCCCAGCAGATAGGCATTTGACTCCAGCTGTTCCTGCAGGGCGACGCCGGCCAGCGGCCCGCCAGGGAAGTCCGGCTCGGGATTCACGGCCACCACGATGCCGGCGTTGGCGTTGCGCTCGGTGCGTGAGTACTGGCTCATGCCATTGGTGACCACGCGCCCAGGCTCGGAGGTGGCCGCAACCACCGTGCCGCCGGGGCACATGCAGAAGCTGTAGACCGCGCGACCGTTGCGGGCATGGTGCACAAGCTTGTAGTCGGCAGCGCCCAGCTCCGGGTGCCCGGCAAAACGACCGAAGCGCGCGACATCGATCAACGACTGCGGGTGCTCGATGCGAAAGCCAATGGCAAACGGCTTGGCCTCGAGGAACACGCCCCGCTGCTCCAGCATGCGCAGCGTGTCGCGCGAGCTGTGCCCCAGCGCCAGCACCACGTGGCGGCTGTGCAGGACTTCGCCGCTCTCGAGTGCCACGCCTTCGACCTGGCCCTTTTCGATGAGCAGGTCGGTGACCTTGCTCTCGAAGCGCACCTCGCCGCCCAAGGCGATGATCTCCTCGCGCATCGCGGCCACCACACCCGTGAGGCGGAAGGTGCCGATGTGCGGCTTGCTGACATAGAGGATTTCGGCCGGGGCGCCGGCACGCACGAACTCGTGCATGACCTTGCGACCGTAGAACTTCGGGTCCTTGATCTGGCTGTAGAGCTTGCCGTCGGAGAACAGCCCTGCCCCGCCCTCGCCGAACTGCACGTTGGACTCGGGCGTGAGCGTGTTCTTGCGCCACAGCGCCCAGGTGTCGCGGGTGCGGCGGCGCACGTCGCGGCCACGTTCCAGCACGATGGGCTTGAAGCCCATCTGCGCCAGCAGCAAGGCGGCAAACAGGCCGCAGGGACCAAACCCCACGACAATCGGGCGCTCTGCGAGCAGCGCCGGCGCCTGTGCCACCGGGTGATAGGCCGTGTCTGGCGAGACGGCCACATGGCGATCGTGTGCGCAGCGCTGCAGCACCGCGGCTTCGTCGCGCACGCTGACATCGACGATGCAGATGAAGAAGATGCCCGTGTGTTTCTTGCGCGCGTCATAGCTGCGCTTGAACAGGGTGAAGTCCAGCAGCTCGTCGTCGGCCAGGGCCAGGCGTTTGACGATGGCCTGGCGCAGCGCCTCGGGCGGGTAATCGAGGGGCAGCGGCAGTTCAGTAATGCGGATCATGGCCTGCGTCCTGGCCGGTGGGTCCGGCAGAGGGTGGGGAGGCGGCATTCTAGCGCGGGGGCGAGAAACCTTGCCGAACCCCAGTCAGCGAGACGCGTCCATCTCCGCCTTGACGGCGTCCTCAAAGCTTCTTGGAAACGGCACTTCAGCAGTCGGGTAGTTGCCACCTGCCATAAAGGTTTCCATCACGCTGTTCCAGCGGTCTGTCCAAGCCAAAGCGTAGGTGCGGAATTTCTTGGCCTCAGTCTTAAATCCCGGCGTCTTGGCCTTAGGCTCGACCAGATCCACCAGCGTGAGCAAGGCAGCGGTGTTCATAGCCAGTTCGTCCAGACGCTGCTTCATCTCAGCGTTCTTGCTCATGCCGTCACGACGGATCTTTGCGAGATAGGAGCCGAGCACACCAGTGTTGGGTTCGGTGAAGGGTGCTGACTGCAACGCGCGCATATCCGTATCGCGCTCAGTCAGTAGTGCCGAGATAGTGGCGAGCGCTGTGGGGTCGTCGCTTTGGAGGGTATGGACGGCGCGGTAGGACAAGATCGAAAGCAGCAACGCGAGGGTTGCTGCTAGGACCGCTGCGGCGGACACAACATACGTTGGATAATTCGTTTTGATAGCTGCCTGCGCTGCACTAAAAATGATAAAAAATCCCTTCAAGGAACATTATTGGAATTATCTGTGAGTGCCATTTTCTCACCAAGCCATTTGCACACTTAAGCTACCGGAATTATCCCAGTATGCGGTGTCATTAACTCCATACTGGACTTTGGTGGCTCCTGCTGGAATCACGTGGGTCTTGACTGCGGGCCCAACAAGAAACGGAACGCCGACTAGCACTCCATTTGCGTCAGTGAATACTCCAATGACCTGCCCGAGGTAAGCCGGATAGTCACTAGGATCCAGGTAATAGCTGGGGAATAGATAGCCGTTTAAGCGGTTGTTATCTACGGGAGTCAGTCCGCCTCCTGACCAAGGGTTGAGCCCCCCGCAACCGTGACTTCCTACGCCTGCATTCGCTACGCCCGATACACATGAAATAGATATCGTCGCTCCAGAAGCCAAGCCAAAATCCTGCAAAGTTCTCGAGATAGGTCCCGGCCCGTTGTCACCGTAGACCGGATAATTCTGATTGATACTCTGATTCCAGGGTTCTGCGGCACTAGAAACATCCACAACAACTACATGGGGGTTGGCTCTACACACGGGGTCCAGGGCCAACCAGCTTGAATTTGTTGCTGCAAAATATGAATTGGTTCGCGGATCTACATTCTG
>CANGFJ010000244.1 GCA_947453065.1 Pseudomonadota bacterium | reverse complement strand
TGGAATTCACCCCCTTGCTGGCTTTCATGGCCGGCTACTACCTGCGCGACCTGTACTTCGCCACCGGTACGCTGATGGTCGCCATGCTGGCCCTGCTGGCCCTCGACTGGCTGCTGACCCGGCGCATCCCGCGGATGCACCTGCTCAGCACCGTGCTGGTACTGGTGTTCGGCAGCGCCACCCTCATCTTGCGCAACCCACAGTTCATCCAGTGGAAGCCGACCATCTTCATGTGGATCCTGTCGCTGGCCTTCCTGGGCAGCGCCTTCATCGGCAAAGAGCCCCTGGTGCAGCGCTTCCTGCGTAGCGCCGTCGGCGACCAGACCCTCTCGCGCGGCCTCTGGTTGCGCCTGAACACCCTGTGGGTGGTGTTCTACGCCGTGCTGGGCGTTGCCAACATCCTGGTCGCACGCAACTTTTCCGAGCGAACCTGGGTCAACTTCAAGGTGATCGGACTCACCCTCACCACTTTGGTTTTCGTGCTCGCACAGGCGTTCTGGCTCTCCCGCCTCACCCAGACGGCAAGCGCCCCGCCTGCCGACCACCCGTGAACGCCAGCGACCATCCCGGCACCGTCATGCAGGCCCTCGAGGCACGCCTGACAGCGACATTCACACCGCAGTCCCTGGAGGTTCGTGACGACAGCGCAGCCCACGTCGGGCACGCCGGCGCACGCAGCGGCGGGCACTACGCCGTCCGCATCGTTGCCAGCGATTTCGTCGGGCTCGGCCTGCTGGCGCGGCACCGCCTCGTCTATGCAGCCGTCGCAGACCTCATGCAGGATGCCATCCACGCCCTGCAGATCGATGCCCGGACTCCTGAAGAAACCTGATCCCGTTCATCCCTCAACCCCATGAGTTACCGAATGAAATACGTCGCGCTTCCCGCCATTGTTCTCCTCGCCCTCCTGGCTGCCTGCAGCAAGCCGGCTGCGGACGCCGCCAAGGGCGATGCGTCCGCTGACGTGGCCATCGTCAATGGCGTCCACATCACCCGCAACACCTTCGACTATTACGTGCAGGGCGCATCGGGCAAACCCGCCTCCGAGGCCACGCCGGAGCAGAAGGCGCAGCTGCTGGAAAACCTCATCCGTGGCGAACTGGTTGCCGCTGATGCCGAGAAAACCGGCATCGCCAAGCAATCCGAGACGCAGGCCATCCTGCAGCTGGCCCGCTTGAATGTACTGCAGCAGGCCGCTTCCCAGGCCTACCTGAAAGACAAGAAAGCCACCGATGAAGACCTGAAGAAGGAATACGACACGCAGGTTGCAGCGCTGGCCAAGACCGAATATCACGCGCGCCACATCCTCGTCGCCACCGAGCAGTTCGCCCAGAAGCTGGCCGCGCAGCTGGAAAAAGGGGCCAAGTTCGAAGAGCTGGCGAAGAAAGAGTCCATGGACCCTTCCAAGGAAAACGGTGGCGACCTGGGCTGGTTCACGCCCGACCGCATGGTCCCGTCATTTTCGGCGGCGGTGCTGCAGCTGAAGAAGGGTGAGTACACGCACAGCCCGATTCAGACCCAGTATGGCTGGCACATCATCCGCCTGGACGACACGCGCGACCTCGCCCCGCCGCCGTTCGATAGCGTGAAGGACCGACTGGTGCAGATCGTGGAGGCCAAGAAGTTCAAGGCCTATACCGATGAACTCGCCAAGACCGCCAAGATCGAGAAGAAGCTCTAAGGACTGCGTACAGGGGCGGCCGCCTGGCCGCCCCACTCAGCTGTAGGACGTCTCCTACACCAAGTGTAGGACTCAGCTGATACGCGGCGTCCCACTTAAACAACACACTTTGCTTCCACTTGAACGCGCCGTTCTTGGCGCGTTTATCAAGAAACAGGGAAGTCAAAGTGAAAAACGAACAAGAAATCGCGGTACTCCCTAACGGACATGCCTATGAAGGGGGCACCGGCCACGTGCAGATCGCCGTGGGGTCTACCTTGGCAGACGCAGAGCGACTGATGATCCGTGCCACCCTTGAGCTCTGCAACGGCAACAAGACGCGTGCCGCAGCCATGCTGGGGGTCAGCCTCAAGACCCTCTACAACCGCATCAACGAATACCGCGCGGAGGCCGGACAAACCAGCCTGGATCATTAAGATGGTCCGTATCCTGCTTGTCGATGACCACGAGATCTTCCGTGCGGGCTTACGACAATGGCTCAGTACTGACGCCACGCTGGAAGTCGTGGCCGAAGCGGGCAGCGGCAAAGAGGCCATGGAGCAACTGCCGCGCACGCGACCCGATCTGGTCCTGCTCGACATCTCGCTCCCAGATGGTAGCGGAGTCGATCTGTTGGCCAAACTCCTCACCGCTCAGCCACAGCTGGCTGTGCTGTTCTTCAGCACGCACCCCGCCAGCCATTTCGCTGCGCCGATGCTGCGCGCCGGTGCCCGGGGTTACCTGTGCAAAGACGCCACCCCACAGGAACTGCTGCATGCCATTCGACTCGTGGCTGACGGACAGCGCTACGCGCCAGGCAGCGCAGCCAACGTCGCGCAAGCACCGCACCGCAGCCTCTCGCACCGCGAACTGCAAGTGTTCACTCGGATCGCCAGGGGCCTGCCCCCTGCCGTCACCGCCGCCGAACTGCAGCTGAGCGTAAAGACAGTCGGTACCTACCGCACCCGCATCCTGGAAAAGCTGGGCGTTGCGAGCAATGCGGAATTAGCCGCCTATGCCGTCCGCAACAGCCTGCTGGACGCTGCCTCGGCCTAGCGGTCTGCCGACGCCGACTGCAGCAGGGTTGTCAGACCGGCTTCATCCAGAAGCTCAACGCCCAGTTCCCTGGCCTTGGCCAGCTTGGACCCCGCGTCCTCGCCGGCCACCACATAGTGCGTGCGCTTTGACACGCTCCCAGAGACCTTGGCGCCCTGCGCCTCCAGCAAGGCCTTCGCCTCGTCGCGGCTCAGCGTTGGCAGAGTGCCGGTCAACACGAACACCTTGCCCGAGAGCGGCAACACCTCGCGCACGACCGGATCGCCTTCCACCCAGTGCACGCCACGTGCGCGCAGCGCCTGCACGATGCGCAGGTTCTCGCCATCCGCAAAGAACTCTGCGACCTTGGCCGCGATCACCGGCCCCACATCCGGTGTCTCGACCAGCCGCTCCAAATCCGCCTGCATCAAGGCGTCCAGGTTGCCGAATTGCCGCGCTAGAGCGGCCGCCGTCGCCTCCCCGACATCCGGAATACCCAGCCCGAACAGGAATCGCGGCAGCGTTGTGTCACGACTGGCGGCGATGGCCTCGTGGAGATTGCGCGCGGACTTCTCGCCCATGCGGGGGAGGCTGGCCAGAACCTGCACCTCCAGCGCGTAGAGGTCCGCCGGACTCTGCACCAGGTCCCGCTCTACCAACTGGCTGATGATGGCCTCACCCAACCCATCCATGTTCAGGGCACGGCGGCTGGCAAAGTGCCGCAAGGCTTCCTGT
>CANGFJ010000243.1 GCA_947453065.1 Pseudomonadota bacterium | reverse complement strand
TCATACGCTGTTTCTGCGGCTGCGGGCTGGCCCTGCGCGAGCCGGACGCCGGCAAGGCCGAACCAGGCCAGTGGCGCATCCGGCCACTGCGCCACGGCGGCGGCATACCCGAGTGCGGCTGCGGGGTAGTGGCCCGCGGATTCCAGGGCCGACATGGCTTGCAGGTACCTGGCCGGCTGGGCGCCGATCGGCACCTGTCCTGGCGCCGCCAACACCACGGCCCAGTGATCGGCGCGCTCCCAGGTGGCCAGGAAGCGGCGCGCCACCAGGCGCTGCCGCGCCGTGATGCCCGAACGCAGCAAGTAGGCCCGTGCACCGGGCTCATAGCCGATCACCACCGCGTAATGCCACAGCGGGCTGCGCCGTGAGCCGAAGTTCTGCAGCACCAACACGGGATGGCCGGCCTTGAGCTGCGCCTGCAGGGCGGCGGCGGTCGGGTCGATGACATAGGGCAGCCGATCGTGTCGGCGAGCCGCCGCAAGCAGCTCGGCCTGCAGGCTGCCGTGGCGGGCAGGCAGGTAGACCTGCGGCACCAGTGCCTCCGGCGTGACAGCGATGCCAGCGCTGGAGAGCAACATGGCCAGGGCGGCCGGGCCGCACTGATAGTCAGACTGCGGAAAGAAGGGGACCTGCTGCAGCGCTACGCCGGCCGCGTGGGCCGGCGTCGCCCGCGAGGGCAACACGCTACAGCCGCTGGCCAGCAGCAGGCACAGCAGGCCGGAGCAGAGCCTGGCCCGCACGTCGGGCGACTTCAGCGGTGGCGGAAGACTTTGGTCACGCCGACGTAGTCGAGAATGATCAGCACGACGAACACAGCGCCGATCAGCGCCAGGATGCCGCCAGCCGGCTGCTGGTCGATGCGGGTGGCCAGCGTGGAGAGTTCTGAATCCGACAGCGCGGCGACGCGCTCGGCGGCGTCGTTGGCATCGACGCCGCGGACCTGCAGCTGCTGCTGCACGTCGGCCCGGGCCAGGGCGACTTGCACGCGGGCCAGCTGGGCATCGCGCGCGCTGCCCTGCGGGGCGTCGAGGAGGGCAGCGTTGCCGATCAGGCCAGCCTGCGCCGGGGACGGTAGGGCAACCGTCAGGAAGGCCGACAGCGTGACGCCCACGACGACTTTAACCAGTGTGGTGTTCATTCGGGTTTGGCCTGTTGGTGGAGAAGACTTTCATCTTCACCCACGGGCGGCGCTGCCACAACACGGCGCTCCGGGCCCTGTTAGGCGGGGCTTGCGGACTCCACCATCACGCAATCGCGGCCGCTGCGCTTGGCCCGGTAGAGCGCTGCGTCGGCCCGTTGCAGCAGGCTGCCCGGGCCGTCACCGGGCACGGCGAGTGTCAGGCCGATGCTGGCGGTGATCGGGAGCAGGGCGGGTATCCGGCTGGTGTCGATGTGGTTGACCCCCTTGCGCAGCGATTCAGCGATGGCCAGCGCCTGTTCCAGGGTGGTATCGGGCACCACGATCAGGAATTCCTCGCCGCCGATACGTCCCAGGAAGCCCGGTGGCGCCAGGCTGTCGCGCAGCTGGTTGGCCACGCGGCGCAGCACGGCGTCGCCCGCCGGATGCCCTTGCTCGTCATTGATGACCTTGAAATGGTCGATATCCAGGATCAATACCGCCGTGGCGCGCTCCCCGGTCGTGTGGATCGCGGCCGGCAGCAGGCCGAGCACGGCGCCGCTGGTGATAGGCCAGGGTGGCCAGCAGGACGACCAGCACGGCCGTCCGGCTGATCACCGCGACCTGCAGCTGCTGCGCGCTGGGTCTGCTGCAGGGCTGCGCAGCAGTTGCTCGTTGGGGGTCCGTGCAGCCCGTTGCCACTGATAGGCCTGTCGCCAGTCGCCCAGGTCCGCATCGACACCCGCCAACTGGCTGTAGGCGTCAGCCAGCTCGCCCGGCGAGTCAGCCTGACGGAAGACTTCCAGCGCACCCAGCAGTGCGGCGCGACTTTCCTTGAGTCGTCCGAGGCTGTGTTGCGCGCTGCCTCTCACCATCGCAAGCAGGGCGCCAAGCCGCGCGTCCGGAAGCTGTGCCTGCAGCGACAGTGCGGTGTCCAGGATGCGCAGGGCCCCCGCCGGATCGCCTTGCTGGTTGGCCACGGCGGCCAGGCCTCGCAGTGCATAGGCCTCGCCCCGCGGATAGCCGATGTCGCGGCTCAGCGCGAGCGAGGACTCGAAGGACTCGCGGGCACGCGTCCAGTGACCGAGCCGCTCTGCGACCCGTCCCAGGTTCTGCAGCGTGACTGCCTGCTCCCGGCGCAGGCCGGCCAGGGCCGGGGCGTAATCCCCCTGCAGGCCTTCCAGATAGCCGCGCGCAGCCCGTGTCGGTGGATGCGCGGCAGCAGCGCTTCGATGGCGGCCAGCTGGGTCTCGGCGTCTTGCTGGCTGCGTTCGGCATGGTGGTCACACAGGACCAGCCGCGCGCGCACCTCCAGGTCTGCGTCAGGGCTGTTCTGCAGCATGACCAGCGCCTGTTCGGCCTCGCGCCTGCTTTTTTCGGGGTCCTCGCGCTGGGGTCTCTGTTGCCAGGGCACTACCTGGCCGCAGGGTGGCTGCAAGCAGCCAGAGTAGGAAGTAACGCAGGTGACGTTCAGCCCTGGAGGCAGCCTTCGGTGATCGCCCACAGCACACGGTTGGCGGCGGCCAGATCGCGTGCACTGATGCCGTCCATCTGGTGGACGATGAAGTCGCGGATCGGCGTGCGCACCACGGTGTACCGCTTGCGGCCGGCTGGCGTCAGCGAAAACACCGGACTGCGACGGTCGCTGGCGTCCTCGCGCCGGCGAACCAGGCCGCGTCGCTCCAGTTCACGGGTGGCCCGGCTGATCTCGGCGCGGTCTACCGCGGCGCCATCAGCCAGCGAGCGGACCGTGCCACTGGGCATGAGGCCCAGCTGTGCCATGACGCGCCACTGGGGCACGGTCAGGTCGCTGTGCTCGGCCAGGATTTTGCTGATGGCACGGTCGAAGAGCTTGGCTGCCAGCACCATGCGGTAGCCAAAATAAGTGCGCCCGCCGATGTCATACAGCGGCAGGAGCTGGCTGATCTCGGCCGAGGGACGGGCGGCAACCGGCGCGGGCGGCGTCTTGGAGGCTTTTTTCTTCATCTTCCGGGGTCTGTGATAGACAGTGATAGTCGCAGGCTCTGGCAAGATTGACAAATCAAGCTTTTTCGTTGAGATTTCAATGAAATCAACAAGGTCGCCACGCCAAGAGCGGCCACGAGGGATAAATGCAACAGACTGCTACCGTGCGCCGCATTGCCGTGCAGGACCCGCGTACCGGCCGCATAGAATTCGATCTGGCGGTTGCTGATCGGACGACTGTGGGTGTTGTGGCGGCGCGACTTCGCCAGGGGCAGCAGGCCTGGGCGGCGCTGGACCTGGACGCCCGCATCGCGGTGCTGATGCGCTGGGCGCAGCTGATCGACGGTCCGTTTCGCCAGCCGCTGATCGAT
>CANGFJ010000242.1 GCA_947453065.1 Pseudomonadota bacterium | reverse complement strand
TAGCCGGCCTGCGGATCGCCAGGATGGCTTTGCCAACCTCACGCCGAAGTTTTCGCTCAGCTACGAACTGTTGCCCTCGCAGTTGCTGTACACCAACGCGTCGCGGGGCTATCGCGCGCCGGACACCAGTGAGCTGTATCGCCTGCAGCGCCAGCAGAACATTGCCGACCTTCGGCCCGAGCGCGCCGACAGCCTGGAACTGGGCCTGCGTGGCACGGCGTGGGGCCTGCGATACGCGCTGGCCGGCTTCACGATGGTCAAGGACAACGTCATCTTCCGTGACTCCGTGGGCTTCAATATCAGTGGCGGCCGCACGCGGCATCGCGGCGCCGAGTACGAGCTGTCCTGGGCGCCACTGCGCCAGCTGAACGTGGGTGTGAATGGCACCGTGGCGCGCCACACCTATGACTTCAACCGCACGATCGATGGCGGCGAGACGATCGTGAGCGGGCGGGATATCGATACGGCACCGCGCCATGTCAGTAACGTGCGCGTGTCATGGCAGCCGGTGGAGCCTGCGTCGCTGGAGCTGGAATGGCAGCATGTGGGCCGCTATTCGGTGGATGCTGCCAACGCGCACTTCTATGGTGGCCACGATGTGGTGGACCTGCGCGGCGGCTGGCGCCTGACGCCGGCTTGGCGGCTTTCTGCACGCCTGGATAACGTCACGAACAAGGCCTATGCCGATCGCGGCGACTACGCCTTCAGCACCTACCGCTATTTCCCGGGCCGGCCGCGCACGCTGTTCCTGGAAGCGTCCTGGCGCAGCGATCGCCCGACGCCCTAGGGCGTCGCGGCCTCGCGCGGGCCAATGCGGCCCACGCCGTTGATCTCGGTGGTCAGCGCGAGCGGCGTGCCCAGGAACTCGATGGCCCCGACCCCGTTGAGCCGGGCATCGAGTTTGTCGGTGGCCTGAACCACGGCGTGACCAGCCCCATTGACGGTCACCATGGCCGCCACTGCCTTCAGTCGTGACAGGTCGGCGCGGCCGGCGCCGTTGAGGCGCAGGGTCAGCGAATCGACGGCGCCGCTGGCCTCCAGCTCGCCTGCGCCGGACAGCACCAACGTGGTCGACCCGCCCGCAAGACCCGACACGCTGACCTGGCCTGCGCCATTGAGCGCCAGCGTATTGAGCTTGGGCAGCGTGATGCGCACTTTGAGTGTGCCGCTGGACTGAGCCCAGAAGCCCGCCTCGCTCTCGACGACCAGGTCGCCGTTGACCGAGGTCGTCTTGATATGGGTCAGTGCGTCAGGGCTGGCCTCCACCACCACCGACTGCCGCGGGCCGACCAGTACGTCGAGCTGGCCCGCGCCGCGCAGGTCGATGGAGTGAAAGGCGTCCAGGCCGCGGGCCTGCGACATGGTCGGGCCGTCAGCGTGGCCTGTGCAGGCGGACAGCGCCAGGCACAGGGGCAGGGCCAGCAGCAGCGGGCGTAGGGGCTGCTGCCAGGCCAGCTTACGCAAGGGTGTGATAGACCTTCTGCACGTCATCGTCCTGCTCCATCTTGTCGAGCAGGGCCATGACTTCGGCGGCCTGTTCTTCGGTCAGCTCGGTGGCGACCTGCGGGATGTACTCGTGCTCGGCCGAGATCGGCGTGATGCCACGCTCTTCGAGCGCCTTCTGCACATGGCCGAATTCCTCGAAGGCGCAGCGCACGACGATCTGGGTTTCGCCGGTCTCACCCGTGCTCTCGCCCATCTCGTCGAGGCCGTGGTCCATGAGGTACAGCTCCAGGTCGTCCTGGTTGATGCCCTCGGGCTTGAGGCGGAACACGCCCATTTTCTTGAACTGGAAGCTGACGCTGCCGCTGGCGGCCAGGTTGCCGCCGTGCTTGGAGAACACGTTGCGCACGCCGGCCACGGTGCGCGTCGGGTTGTCGGTGGCCGCCTCGACCAGCACGGCGATGCCGTGAGGCGCGTAGCCTTCGTAAATGATCTCGGTGTAGTCGGCCGCGTCACGGCCGGAGGCGCGCTTGATCGCGGACTCGACCTTGTCCATGGGCATGTTGATCGAGCGGGCGTTCTGGATGACCCGGCGCAGCGTGGGGTTGCTGGCGGGGTCGGTGCCACCGCCCTTGACGGCGATGGTGATGTCCTTGCCGATGCGCGCGAACTGCTTGGCCATGCGGTTCCAGCGGGCGAACATCGTATGCTTGCGTACTTCGAATATGCGGCCCATGGGCGTGTGTCCGTCGGCAGATGTAAAACACGAATGATAGCGCCCGATGGCCCCGTTTGGGGCATGGGAGCGCGGGGGGATGACATGACAACGATCAATCGACGTGGCCTGCTGGGCCTGGCCGTGGCAACCGCAGCCGTAACAGTGGCGCCGCGCGCAGCCCGGGCAGCCGGCAAGGGCCTGGAAGTGGTGGCCGAAGGATTGCTGTTTCCAGAAGGCCCCATCGCGATGGCCGATGGTTCGATCATCCTGGTGGAAATGCGGGCGAAGACGCTGACCCGCATCACGGCCAAGGGCCAGCGGCAGGTCATCGCCGAACTGGGCGGTGGTCCCAATGGCGCGGCCATCGGCCCGGACGGCGCGGTCTACGTCACCAACAACGGTGGGGCCTGGGGCTGGACCGAGGGCGTCACCAACATGCCCGGCCCGCCGCCGGCGGTGTACAACGGTGGCTCGATCCAGCGGGTCGACCTGCAGACCGGCAAGGTCACCACGCTGTATGACCGCTGCGACGGCAAGCTGCTCAACAGCCCCAACGACCTGGTGTTCGATGGCAAGGGGGGATTCTGGTTCACCTGCTACGGCCAGACCGATAACGAAGTCCGCCGTCTGGGCGGGCTGTATTACGCCAAAGCTGATGGCTCGTACATCAGCCGCCAGCGCAGCGCGCAGATTTCCCCCAATGGCGTGGGCCTGTCGCCGGATGGCAAGGTCGTCTACATGGTCGACTGCATGCTCGGGCGCCTGTACGCCTTCGACCTGGTGCAGACCGGCACCCTGGTGCCCGAAGTGCCCAACGACCCCACGGCCCAGGGCCGGGTCATCGCGACCCTGCCGGGCTACCAGTGGCTCGACAGCCTGAAAGTCGAGGCCGACGGTCGCATCTGTTGCGCCACGCTGTTCAACGGCGGCATCACGACCTTCCGTCCGGATGGCCGCTACGAGCACATCGCGCTGCCCGATCCGGTGACCACGAACCTGTGCTTTGGCGGGACCGACCGGCGGGACGTCTGGATCACCGGCTCCAGCAGCGGCACGCTCTACCGCACCCGCTGGCCTCGTCCCGGCCTCAAGCTTGCCCACGGGGCCTGAACCAGGCCTTCCCGGCGGCCGCCCCGGCTGCCGGGTCTGTGACGCAATTCCGCAGGCAATCAGGGCAAATACTGGCGAAAAAGGGCCGTCCGGGGCATCATTGCCGCCCTCTTTAACCCAGCCAGACAGGGACCTTCCCATGCCTTTGAGTGATATCGAGATTGCGCGCGAAGCCAAGATGCGTCCCATCGAAGAGGTGGCCGCCAAGAT
>CANGFJ010000241.1 GCA_947453065.1 Pseudomonadota bacterium | reverse complement strand
TCGGCGCGCGTGCGCGGATCCAGCAGCTGCGGGTTGGCCGGAATCAGCGTCGCCACGACCTGGCCGCGGGCCACGGGCGTACCGGCCACCACCGGCGGACGCAGCAACTGGCCGGCCACGGGCGCAGTCACGGTATAGCGCTCGCGCACGCGCGTGATGCCGTCATCATCCACCGTGAGCACGAAGGGGCCGCGCGTCACCGCGGTGACTTCCACGCGCACGGCAGCCGGCATGAAGGCCCACGCAATCAGGCCTGCCAGCGCAAGCAGCGCCGTGGCGGCCAGAAGCAGTGCGCGTCGTGTCATGGCATCAGTCCCGGGTCTTGAGTACAGCAACGAGGTCCAGCTGGTCGACGCGTCGGCGCACGACCAGCGCCGAGGCCACGGCTGCGGCCAGTGTCACCAGGGCAGCATAGGCGTAGGTGGCGGGCAGGATCATCAGGGGGATACGCAGTTGGTCGCCGGCAATCAGTCGCGCCGTCAGCGCGGCCAGCCCGCGTCCCAGCGCAAAGCCCAGCGGCAGCGCCACCGCCACCTGCAGTCCCAGCTGCCCCAGCAACAGGCGCGACACTTCGGCCCGCGTCAGGCCCAGCACGCGCAACGTCGCCAGCTCCCAGGCCCGCTCGGCCAGCGCGATGCGCGCGCTGTTGTAGACGATGCCCACTGCGATGGCCGCGGCAAACACACTGAGGATGCCCGTGAAGACCAGCAGGTTGCGCGCCGTCGAACTGCGGAAGTAGGCGAGTAGCCGCGACTTGTCGCCGGCCGCCGCGACCAGCGGCAGGTCGGCCAGCCGTTGCAGCAAGCGGTCACGTTCATCGGCGGCCACGCGCAACCGCAGGCTGTTGTACTGGTGGCCTTCACCCGCGAGGTGGTTGGCCAAGGCACGTGGTGCATAGGCCGAGCGACCCACCAGGTTGCCCACGACGGCCCCCACGCGCACCGCCTGCGTGGGCTGCGTGCCTTCCAGCGGATCGACCCAGACCCAGTCGCCAGGCGTAACGCCCAGCCTTGCGGCAGCCAGTGCCGTGATCGACAGACTGCCCGGCATCAGGGCCAGCGGACGGAACGCATCGTCCAGCGCGCGATGCAGGCGGGCCTCGTCATCAATACCCAGCAGTCCCATGCGCAGTCGCTGCGTGCCATGGCGCAGTTCCACGGCCAGGTCGCGGCTGCCCTCGGACTGGAGGACGCCGGGCAGGCGCGCGATCTCCTGCAGCACGGCCGGTCCACGTGGCTCATTGAGCGAGAGGATGACGTCGGCCCGTTCCCGCAGGCCGAATTCGATGTGCATCAGGTTATCGAAGGCATCCGACCACCAGGCACCGGCCACCAGGATCGCCACGGCACTGGCGATGCCCACGCTGGTCAGCGCCGCGCGCACCGGACGCCGGCTGAGTTCCCGCAGGCTCATTGTCAGCAGGGGCGACTGCACGATGCGCCAGCCCAGGCGTTCCAGCAGGCTGCGGCGGTAGCGGGCCGGTGACGGGGGCTGCATCGCTTCAGCCGGTGGCAGGCGGGCGATCGCCGCGATGGCGCTGGCCGTGGCCGCACCCGCAGCCAGCGTTGTGGCCAGCAGTGTCGTGGCCGGCAGCCACAGCGGCAGCCAGTACTGCTGGTGCGAGAAGCGGAAGAAGCGCGTGTACAGCGTGGTGAGCCACTGGCCCAGTCCCACGCCGACCAGCGTGCCGATGCTCAGGCCCAGCAACACGATGAGCAGCACCAGCCCCAGGTAATGCAGCGAGATGCGGCCATTGCCATAGCCCAGCGCCTTCAGTGCGGCCACCTGCAGTCGTTCGGTGGCGATGTGCCGGCTGAGCATGACGTGCAGCAGGAACAGCGCGACACCCAGCAGCACCGCCGGAAACACCACGCCATAGACGCGCTGCTCCTCGATCTCGCGCGTCAGCGCCACATGCGAGAGCTGGTCATCGCGTGAATAGGCGCCGTTGGCGCCAAAGCGGGCCAGCAGCCGGTCTGCGGTGGCGATCACCGCCGGCAGGTGGCGCGCCTGTGGCACACGCAGCGTCGCGTAGTTGAAGCAGCCCTGCATGTCATAGGCCGCATCCAGCACCGCACGGTTGGCCCAGAAGATGCCAAAGCGCGTGTCATCGCTGAAGCCGCCTCGCGAGGCCGCAAAGATGAACTCCGGCGACAGCACGATGCCACGCACGACAAAGGACTCGCGGCGACCATTCATCAGCAGCACCAGCACGGCCCCGGGCCGCAGGGACCGGGCCGTGGCAAAGCCCTCGCTGACCAGCAGGCCCTGGCGATCCTCGGGCTGCAGCCAGGCACCGGCCCGCAGCGTCAGGCGATTCATGCGCGGCTGGCCGGCCTCGGGCAGCGCGATCAGGCGTGCCGTCAGCGAGTCGGTGTGCCCAGGCAGCGTCACGATGGCGCTGCCCACCACGGTGGCCTGCACATCGGTGACGCCATCGATGGCACGCAGGGACTCGGCCAGGCGTTGCGGCGCGCGTCGCACCGGCACGAAGACCTGCGCGAAGCGGCCTTCCTCGTAATGCAGGTCCCGCAACCGGATCAGCGAATCGTGCGCGGACAGCGATCCGGTAAAGGCACTGATGCCACAGGCCAGCACCAGCGCAATGGTGAGCACCTGGCTGCGCAGCCGCCACAGGTCCCGCAGCAGTTTGCGGTCCAGGGCCTTCACCAGCTGAGGGTGTCCGCGGTCTGCTTGTGCGGATTGACCTCCACCGCATCGATGCGCCCATCCTTCAGGCGCAGCACCCGGTCCGCCATCTGCGCGATCGTGGCGTTGTGGGTGATCACCAGCGTGGTGGTGCCCAGGTCGCGGTTCGCCAGCGCGATGGCCGCCAGCACTTGCCGGCCGGTGGCAACGTCCAGGGCGCCCGTGGGTTCGTCACACAGCAGGCAGGCCGGTTTCTTGGCAATGGCGCGGGCGATGGCCACGCGCTGTTGTTCGCCGCCGGAGAGCTGCGCGGGGAAGTGATCCATCCGGTCCTGCAGGCCAACCAGCGCCAACGCCGCTTCGGGTGACAGCGGATGCTCGATGAGGTCCGTCGCCAGTTGTACGTTTTCGCGTGCAGTCAGGCTGCTGATGAGGTTGTAGAACTGGAACACGAAGCCCACATGCAGGCGGCGGTACTGCGTGAGGGCGCGTTCATCCGCCTGCGTGAGGTCCAGGCCCTGCCAGCGGACCGACCCGCTGGTGGCGGTGTCGAGTCCCCCGAGCAGGTTGAGCAGGGTGGACTTGCCGCTGCCCGACGGGCCCAGCAGCACGATGAACTCCCCACGGCGGATCTCGAAGTCCGCCTCGCGCAGGGCGTGCACGCAGGCAGGCCCCTGTCCATAGGTCTTGCTCAGCTGCCTGGCCTGGAATACCCAATCGGGAGGCTCGGCTCCCGCTGTCGTCATTCCGGGCGGTCGCTGGCCTCGACCAGAAAGGCATCCGGGTCTGTTCGTTGCAGCAGGTGTTCGATGTCCCGCTCGGCGGCCAGCCAGTCTT
>CANGFJ010000240.1 GCA_947453065.1 Pseudomonadota bacterium | reverse complement strand
GAGGCCTGCGCACGGTCTAGCAGGCGACTGACCCGCGGGGTGGTCAGCAGGGCGTGCTGCTCGGTCTCCAGCGCGGCCAGCTGCTCGCCGCGCACGTCAGCGCTGCCCCTTGGCATCATCACGGCCGCGTCCCAGCGCAGCAGCGCCAGCGCGCCCCGGAAGGCATGCAGTCGCTGCCATTCCTGTTCGAGCTGTCTGTAAGGGGTATCGGCCATGGGCGTCACTGGAGGGCGCGGCACACTGGCCACGCGGAAGCCCATTCTAGCAGCGCCCGGCAGGCCCCGAGGCCCGCCGGGAAGACGGCTATTCCGCGTCGAGGACGGGCGCCGAGGCCGGCGGCGTCGGTGCGCTCAGGCGCAGCTTCTCGATGAGGCGGCTGATGTACTGCGGCGACCGCGTATTACGGGCGATCAGTACATACAGCGCCGGCACGACAAACAGCGTCAGCGCCACGGCGAAGGTCGAGCCAAAGAACACCGTCGCGCCGATCGACTGGCGGCTTTCCTTGCCGGCGCCGGTGGCGATCATGAGCGGCAATGCACCCGCCGCCGTGGCCAGGGTCGTCATCAGCACGGGGCGCAGGCGCACCGTGGCCGAATGGATTGTGGACTCGATGAAGGTGCGGCCCTGGTCGCGCAGCTGGTTGGCGAACTCGACGATGAGAATGCCGTTCTTGCTCGCGATGCCGATGAGCATGACCGCGCCGATCTGGCTGTAGATGTTGATGGTCGAATTGAACAGCCACAGCCCCACGACCGCACCCGTCAGCGCCATCGGCACCGCGGCCAGGATGACGAGCGGATGGATGAAGCTCTCGAACTGCGCCGCCAGCACCAGGTACACGATGAGCAGCGCAAACGCGAAGGTCAGGTACAGGCCGGTGGCAGAGCGCTTGAGCTCGCGCGATTCGCCGTTGAAATCCACCTGCACGCCCTCGGTACCGGCCGTCTCGCGGATCGTGCGTTCCATGTACGTGAGCGCCTCGCCGAGCGAATAGCCGGGGGCGAGGTTCGCCGACAGGGTCACCGAACGCAGGCGATTGAAGCGCTTGAGCTCTGAGGGACCGGCGGCCTCCTGGATCTTCACGAGGCTGGCCAGCGGCACCAGCGCGTGCGTCTTGTCGGAGCGCACGTAGATGTTGTCGAGGTCATTGACCGTGGCGCGTTGCTCGTCGCGCGCCTGCAGCAGCACGTTGTACTCGTCGCCGCCCATCAGGAAGGTGGTGACCACGCGCGAGCCCAGCATCGTCTCCAGGGCACGCCCGACGTTGTTGAGCGAGACGCCCAGGTCAGCCGCCTTGTTGCGATCGATGCCGACGTTCAGCTGCGGCTTGCGCTCCAGGTAGTCGGACTCGACGTTGAAGACGTTGGGGTTCTCGGCCGTTTTGGCGATGACCTTTTCGGCCAGCGAGGCCAGGGCCTGGTACTCGGAGCCCTGAAGCACGATCTGCACCGGCTTGCCGCCACCACCCAGGCCACCCGGGGCATTGGGGAAGACGCGGGCGCCCGGAATGTCCTGGGTGCGCTGGCGCAGCCGCTGCAGAATCTGCGCGGCGCTCTCGTTGCGGTCGTCCCACAGCGCCAACGGCAACATGACCTGGCCGCTGCTGACGTCGCCGTTGCGGTTGAACGAGCCGGTGCGCTCGATGACGCGCATGGCGTTGCCACGCGTGACCTCGTCGCGGGCGATCTTGGCGACCATTTCGAGGTGGCGCTCGGTGTAGGCCATGCTCGAGCCTTCGGGACCGACTACCTGGATCTGGATGCGCGCGCGGTCTTCTGCCGGCGCAAATTCCTGCGCGAGCTTGAAGGTGGAAACCGGCCAGCCCACCACCAGCAGCAGGATGGCGGCCGCGGCGCTGCCGCCGGAGAGGCCCAGCACCACCAGCGGGCGACGCCCTGCCAGCGTCCAGCGCAGCGCGGTTTCGTAGCCGGCCGTAAAGCGCTTGAAGAACCGATCGATGCCATCGGCCAGTCGGCCCCGCGCGATGCCCTTGGCAAAGACCTTGGACGTCATCATCGGCGTGAGCGTCAGGGCCACCAGCGCGGAGAACACCACGGCAGCCGCCACGGTAACGCCGAACTCGCTGAACAGGCGCCCGACCTTGCCCTGCATGTAGGACAGCGGCAGGAACACGGCAACCAGCACCATGGTCGTCGCAATGACGGCGAAGCCAATCTCGCGGCTGCCATTGATGGCCGCGACCAGCGCAGGCTCGCCGTGCTCGACGCGGCGGACGATGTTCTCGAGGACGACGATGGCGTCATCGACCACCAGGCCGATGGCCAGCACCGCGCCCAGCAGCGTCAGCGTGTTGATCGAATAGCCCAGCATGGCCATGACCATGGCCGCAGCAAACAGAGACACGGGAATCGTGGCGGCCGGGATCAGCGTGGCGCGCACGCTGCCCAGGAACAGGAAGATGACGACCAGCACGATGACCATGGTCTCGGCCAGCGCGTGCAGCACCTTCTTCATCGACTCGAGGATGAACACCGAGTTGTCGATGTTGACCTCGATGTTGATGTCCTCGGGCAGTGCTGCACGGATGCGAGCCAGCTCGGCCTTGACCGAGTTGGCGACCTCCAGCACGTTGGCCGTGGACTGCGGCACGATGGGAATCATGATCGCCGGGTTGCCATCCGAGCGCGAACCGCTGCGCTGGTTTTCTGCGGCCAGCTGCACGTCAGCCACTTCGCCCAGACGCACCAGATAGCCGTCGGCACCGCGGCCAATGACCAGGTTGCGGAAGTCTTCGGGGGTGCGCATGGCCGTCTCGGTACGCAGCGTGAACTCGCGCTCCGAGGATTCGATGCGACCGGCCGGCAATTCAACATTCTCGGCGAGCAGCGCGGACTCGATGTCGCTGATGGCCACCTGTCGTGCGGCAAGCGCCGTGCGATCGAGCCAGATGCGCATGGCAAAGCGACGACCGCCATTCATGAACACCGTGGCAACACCCGGCACGGCGGCGAGGCGATCCGTGAGGTAACGGCTGGCGTAGTCGGTGAGGTCCAGCACGTTGCGTTTGGTGCTGGTGAGGATGATGAACAGGACCGGGTCGGCACTGTCATCGACCTTGTTGATCTGCGGCGGATCGGCCTCGGGCGGCAGGCGTGCCTGCACCCGCGCGACGCGGTCGCGCACATCGTTGGCAGCCGAGTCGATGTTGCGATCGGGCGTGAACTCGATGTTGAGCGACGCACTTTCGTCGCGGCTGCTCGAGGTGAGCTTGTCGATGCCCTCGATGCCGGCGATCTCGTTCTCGAGCACCTGGGTGATGCGCGTCTCGACGACGGCGGCGTTGGCACCGCGGTAGTTGACGCCGATGTTGACCACCGGCGAGGTGACGTTCGGGTATTCGCGCACCGACAGCCGCAGCGCGGCCATGATGCCCAGGATCAGCAACAGCAGCGACAGCACGGTCGCGAAGACCGGCCGGCGGATCGACAGGTCTGAGAGGGTCATGGCGCGGTCGCTTCCTTGATCGTCGCCCCGTCACGCAGCTTGAGGGTGCCTTCGAT
>CANGFJ010000239.1 GCA_947453065.1 Pseudomonadota bacterium | reverse complement strand
TCGCTCTATGGCTTTGAACTGGCCCGCTATGGCGCCGCCGACTGCGCACTGGGGCACTTTTATTCGCACCGACACCCAGACGCCGTCTTCGTGAACAACCTCGTTGCCTCGCGCATCCTGCCTCAGGAGATCCGCTCGCTGCGCAATCGCGACTATCGGGTCATCACGGGCAGCGGCGAGACGCAACGGCACGTGGCGACTGCCGAGTGCCTACAGGAGATCCTGACCCTGCAACTGGATCTCTGTGTCACAGAGTCCGAAACCCGCCAACTGTTCCAGCAGCTGCCCTGATTCAGACGGCCTCTGCCAGGCGCACGGTGTTACGGCCGGCCTGCTTGGCCTGGTACATGGCGGAGTCCGCCTGCTGCAAGAGCCCTTCCTCGGCCATGCCCGCGGATGGAAACAGCGTCAGGCCGATGCTGACGCTACAGCGATGGTGCACAAGCAGGGCCTCGTCGTCCTGCGGAGGCACCGCCAGCTCATAGGGCGCCGACACCGCGACAAGCAGCCGTTCGGCCGTCGCAAGCGCCTGGACATAGGCACCCGATTGGTCGATACCCAGCTCACCCAGCACGACGACAAACTCGTCGCCGCCGAACCTGCCCACAAAATCCACCTGCCGCACGCAACCCTCCAAACGGTGGGCCACCTCTCGCAGCAACAGGTCACCGACGTTGTGACCATGGGTATCGTTGAGCGGCTTGAAATTATCCAGGTCCAGGAACATCAGGGCCCCGTACCGGCCAGAGGCCTGGCTCTCTGCCAGCACGCGGCGCAGGTGTTCCAGCACTCGGCGCCGATTGGGCAACTGCGTGAGCGTGTCCAGGTAGGCCAACTGCCGGACGCGGTCCTCCTTCAATTTGCGGTCGGTGATGTCGGTCAGGACATTCAGCGTATCGGCCTGCCCCTCCCGCTCGAACCGCGTGGTGCTCATTTCGAACCAGCGCGCACCCTGGCTGCGGGTCACCAGACGCAAGGGGTACCGCAGGTTGTCAAAAGCCCCCAGCAGTTCCTGGTCGTGGTGCTTGGCCAGCAACTGATCTTCCAGCTGGATCAGCTCCTCGAAGCGACGCCCGACCAGCTCCGCCTCGTCGTCATAGCCCAGCAGTTCCACCAACCGCAGATTGACGAAGTGGATGGCGCCCTCGCGCACCACACAGATGCCTTCACTGGCCGCTTCCACCACCAGCCGGTAATGCGCCTCGCTCCGGCTCAGTGCCGCAGCAGCCCGACTGCGTTCAATGGCGAGGCTGGCAAGTCGTGCCGACTCCTCGATGAGTGCCATCCAGCCCACGGCAGGGGCCTGTGGCTTGCGGTAATAGATGGCAAAGGTTCCCAGCACTTCCTGGCTGGCGGACAGGATCGGCTGCGACCAGCACGCTGCCAGTCCGGCGCGCGCCGCCAGGGCTTTGAATGGGGTCCAATACGGATGGGTTGAAATGTCTTCGACCACCACCCGCTGGCGGGTAAAGGCCGCGGTGCCGCAGGACCCGGAACCCAGGCCAATGGCCAGTCCCTCGATCGCCGCGTTGTAGTACTCCGGCAAGCTGGGGGCGATGCCCTCGCCCAGCCGATCTCCCTTTCGATCGAGCAGCAACACACTGCACAGCGAACCCGGATGCAGGGCTTCGATCCCGGTGACGATGGCCGCCAGGATCGTGCGCAGTGGCTGGGCATTGGCCAGCAGTTCGAGAATGTCGTTATGAAACGCTTCGCGCCGCTGCTCATCCTGCAGCGCCTTCTCGGTCCGATCCTGGCTCATCATCATCAGGCCGAAGGAGAACCAGATGAGCGCAACCAGGGAGACGACGAAGGTATAGGCCTGCATGGGCGCCGAATCCGTGAACGCCTCGATGTGAAACGTGCCCATCGCCAGCTGCAACATGCGCAGCAGCAGCACGCCCAGCACCGCCAGGATGCCCGCCCCCAGGATGTATTTGCCGCGACCCGGTGTTTCGCGCCAGCGCTGCAGCAATGCCCGGAACATCAACAGGCATTGCAGGGCGATTACCGGACCGCTGATCACCAGGCGTGCCCCGATGTCATCGAGCAGCAGGCTGAAGGCAGTGGCAATCACCACCACCGGCGACCAGAGCAGCCAGCGCGGTGCCGTGCGCCCCTGGAATCGGTAGATGCCTTCGCCGAACAGCGCGAAGGCGGCAGACAACGCCAGATTGGCACCCACAATCGACAGCGCGTCGTTGATCTGCCCGCGCAGCCCGAACAACACAAAGGCCAGGCCCTGCAATGCCAGGGCACCTGCCCACCAGAACAACCCCTGCTCCCTCCGGTAGGAGGCCGCCGCGATGGTTGCTGCCATGGCAAAGCTCGCCACGATCAGCAACACAAACAGGGTCGGCGTATCCAGGGTCACTGCGGGCTCCGGGGTTAGGACTGCAAGCCTTGCTCTTTGAGGTATTCCTCGTAGCTGCCGCGGAATTCAATCATGCCGCCATCCGGCTGCAGCTCGATGATGCGCGTGGCCAGCCCGTTGACGAACTCCCGGTCATGCGACACAAAGATCAGCGTGCCCGGGAATTTCTCGAGGCCAATCTGCAGGGACTCGATCGTTTCCATGTCCATGTGGTTGGTCGGCTCGTCCATCAACATGACGTTGGGACGCGTGAGCATGAGCTTGCCGTAGATCATGCGGCCCTTCTCGCCACCCGAGAGCACCTTGACCGACTTCTTGGTTTCGTCGCCCGAGAACAGCAAGCGGCCCAGCGTGGCGCGCACGATCTGCTCGTCATCGGCCTTGCCCGAGTAGCGCGACATCCACGAAAACAGGTCGAGCTTCTCGACGAACTCGGCCTGCGGATCCTGCGGCATGTAGCCCACGTCGGCGTTCTCTACCCAATTGACCTTGCCGGAGGTCGGCTGCAGCTGGCCCGCCAGCAGGTGCATGAGGGTGGTCTTGCCGATGCCGTTGGGGCCGATGATCGCGACGCGATCCCCGGCCTCGACGTTGAAGCTGATGTTCTTGAGCACCTGCACGTCCGAACCCGGGTAGGTGAAGCAGAGCTTCTCTACGCCCACGGCCGAGCGATAGAGCTTCTTCACTTGCTCGAAGCGGATGTACGGGTTCTGCCGGGACGAGGGCTTGATCTCCTCGATCTTGATCTTGTCCAGCGCCTTGCGACGCGACGTGGCCTGCCGCGCCTTGGAGGCGTTGGCCGAGAAGCGACGCACGAACTCCTGCAGGTCGGAGATGCGGTCCTTGGCCTTGGCGTTGGACGCTTCCACGCGCTCGCGGGCCTGCACCGAGGCCAGCATGAAGTCATCGTAGTTGCCCGGATAGATCTTCAGCTGCTGGAAGTCCAGGTCGGCCATGTGCGTGCACACCTGGTTCAGGAAGTGCCGATCATGGCTGATGATGATCATGGTGGCGTTGGACTGGTTGAGCACGCCTTCCAGCCAGCCAATGGAGTGGATGTCCAGGTTGTTGGTGGGCTCGTCCAGCAGCAGCACGTCGGGGTTGGAGAACAGCGCCTGGGCCAGCAGCACGCGCAGCTTCAGGCCGGGCGGCACCTCGCGCATCGGGCCGGTGTGC
>CANGFJ010000238.1 GCA_947453065.1 Pseudomonadota bacterium | reverse complement strand
CCCTGCAGCGCGCCTTCGATCACTTCAACCGCGAGCTCTTCGCCGCGAACCTGCCGCCTTGCCTGCTCACGCTGCGCTCCTCTGCGCGGCACTACGGCTATCACCACGCCGAGCGCTTCATCGCTGGGCACGGCGCAAGGCTCGATGAGCTGGGGCTGAATCCGGGCCACTTCATCACCCGTCCGGTCGAAGAGGTGCTCTCTACCTTGGTGCACGAGATGGTGCACCACTGGCAGCACCACCACGGCCAGCCCACGCGCAGCAACCCGCACAACCGGCAGTGGGCGCAGCACATGCACGGCCTGGGGCTGGCGCCTTCGAACACCGGCCTGCCCGGCGGCAAGCCCACCGGCCGCACGGTGAGCCACTACATCCTGCCTGACGGTGCCTTTCTGACTTCCTGCCGCGCGCTGCTGGCCACCGGGCTGACGCTGCCCTGGATGGATCGGCACCTGCCAACATCGGCCGGTCACGCCGAGCGGGCCCAGCAGCGGCAAGAGGCGTTGCGCGCCGCAGGCATTGAGCTGCAGCTCACGCCGCCGCCCCTGCACGCACTGCCGATGCAGCCGAATGGTCAGCCTCCTGTGGTGCTGCCTGTGCCCTCCCGCAGCCCTTACCGCGTGAAGTTCAGTTGCCCGCAGTGTGGCGCGAAGGCCTGGGCGGCCTCTGACACCGCGTTGGTGTGTGGGGAGTGCGAGGTCGGGATGGAGGCGCACTGATTCAGCCATGCCAGACCTCAACGACATGATCGCCGCCATCCAGAACCGCGCCGTGGGCGCCTTGCTCGGCCTTGCCGTGGGCGACGCCCTGGGCACCACGCTCGAGTTCAAGCGTCGCGACAGCTATGAACCGCTCACCGACCTTCAGGGCGGTGGCCCGTTCGGCCTGCAGGCAGGCGAGTGGACCGATGACACCGCCATGGCGCTGGCGTGGGCCGACAGCCTGCTTGAGGGGCCTGCGTTAAATCCAGCCGATCTCATGCAGCGTTTTGTCAGCTGGTACGAGCGCGGCACCTACTCCTGCACCGGCCACTGCTTCGACATCGGTGCCACGACGCGCCAGGCACTGCTGCGCTGGCAGCGCAACGGCGACCCCTATGCCGGCAGTACCGAACCACACACCGCAGGCAACGGCAGCCTCATGCGGCTGGCACCGGTGGCGATCCGCCATTGGCGTAACGAGGCGCGGCTGTCCGATGTCGCCGCTCGGCAGAGCCGCACCACCCACGCGGCCCCCGAGGCCGTTGATGCCTGCATGGCGTACGCGCAGCTATTGGCCGAAGCCATTCAGGGGCAGGGCATGGATGAAGTGCTGCGTCGGCGCAGCGCGTCCAGCGCGGGCCTCATCGCGCCCATTATGGCGGGTGCTTGGCGTGGCAAGTCGCGCAACCAGATCGCGGCCACGGGCTATGTGGCCCACTCGCTCGAAGCCAGCCTGTGGTGCATAGAGCGCACCACCAGTTTCGAGCAGGCCGTACTGCTGGCCGCGAACCTGGGCGAAGATGCCGATACGACCGCGGCCATTACCGGGCAATTGGCCGGTGCGCTGTATGGGGCAAATGCCATCCCGGAGCGCTGGCTTGCCAAGTTGGCCTGGCACGCGCGCATCCGCGGCCTTGCAGAGAATCTCTTTCAGGCGTCTATGGGTTAGGGCTGATGCGCGTTCACACGACCGAGGTATTCATCTTGCGGCTGATCTGTTCTGTTGCGGCCACGACCTGTGCGCTGGCCTTGTCTGCCCCGTCCTTCGCCCAGCGCCCCTACGAGCCTGGCTTCAGCTACGAGTCGGGCTCCGTCCATCTGGTGGTGCGGCCCGATGCCACCTACACCGTGTCGCAGGAGAACGTCTGGCGGGTCAACACGCAGCAGGGCATTTCCGAAGCCGGCGTGGAGCGGGTGCGTTACGTCAGCAGCCAGGACGAGGTCGAGTCAGTAGAAGGCTGGACGATCCAGCCCGATGGCTCGCAGCTGGCCGTGCCAGCCGACATGATCCGCAACCAGGAAGAAGGCACCGAGGGCGGCGCCACTGAGTTCAGCGACGTGCTCGACAAGACGATCGTCTTCCCGAAGGTGCAGGTGGGCAGCCGGGTGCGGGCGCTGTCGCGTATCAACCACCATGCGACGTCTTATCCCGGTTACCTCGGCTTGTCGTACACCCTGACGTCAGCCTATAAGCGCGACAGCTGGGACTTCAGCGTCGACATGCCCGCCGGCATGCCGCTGTACATCGAACAGCGCGGCCTGCAGGGCGGCCTCATGGGCACCGACAATGGGCTGGACCATTACCGATTCCATCACCAGAACGCAGCGGCCGTGCCGGCAGAAGAGGGCAGCCTCTCCCAGTCTGATACGTCGGACGTGCTGCGCCTCTCGACCTATCGCGACCCCATCGCGCTGGGCCAGGCCTACCAGCAGGCCTCGCGGCCCATGGCACAGGTCACCCCCGCCATTCGTACGCAGGCGCAGGCGCTCACCGCAGGCCTTAAGTCCGATGCAGCCCGGGTCAAGGCACTGCACCACTGGGTGGCGGGCCACATCCGCTATGTATCCGTGAGTCTGGGCGCTGGTGGCCTGGTGCCGCACCCGGCCGACCAGGTGCTGGCCAATCTTTACGGCGACTGCAAAGACCACGCGATCCTGCTTGAGGCACTGCTCACCGCAGTGGGCATTCCCAGCAGCCCGGCGCTCATCAACCTGGGCAGCAGCTACCAGCTGTCGTCCGTGGGCATCGTGGCCCCGCTCAACCACGTCATCACCTATCTGCCCAGCCTCGACCTGTACGTCGATGCCACCAATGCGTTCGCTCCCAACGGCAGCCTGTGGTTTGAAGAACTGGATAAGCCCACTGTGCTCACCGCGCTGGGCCGCATCGGCCACACGCCGCGCATGAGCGCCCAGGGCAACACCACGCACAGCACCCAGACCCTCACCATCGAGCCAGACGGCACCTTGGCCGGCACATCGCGCACGCAGTTGAGCGGCGTGCCCGAGGTCGAGTCCCGCTACAACCGCTTTGAAGAGGCGTCCACGGACGAAGAGAAAGTGGTCAGGGACCAGCTCTATCGCTTCAGCGAAACCGGCACCGGTACCCTCAAGCACGCCGTGCCCAATGACCTGGACGCCCCATACTGGATCGAGTCCACCTTTCGCCTGGACCCGGTCAGCAACTTCCCCGGACCGGGCGCGCTGAAAGTGCCGGTGGGTTTGTCGACGGGCAGTCTCGCCGCATTGGCCGTCACTCAACCGCTCGCGCGGCGCAGGAATGCGTACCCCTGCCAGTCCCAGCACATCGACGAGCACTACGACATCGCCTTTCCACCCGGCGCAGTGATTACGCACATCCCGGATGCTGTTATCTACAACGAGGGTGGCATTGAGTATCGGTCAAGCTATGTGCGCAAAGACGCCATGGTCACGGTGCATCGCGTGCTGGTGGAGCAGCACCCAGGCTCGGTCTGCACGCCGCAGGACCATGAGGCCTGGAAGCGATTTTTCGCGGTGTTGCAGCGGGACCTGCGGGGGCAGGTGATGTATCGGTGAGGATCTGTCTATTCCTTGG
>CANGFJ010000237.1 GCA_947453065.1 Pseudomonadota bacterium | reverse complement strand
GCAACCTGACGCATCTGTTTCCGCATCCCTACACAGAGGCTGATGCAGACGACTGGCTATCGGTGTCGAACCAGCTTGCACCCAGCCTGCATCTCGCCATTGAATACGAGCATGAGGCCGTGGGTGGCATCGGCATCCTGGCCGGCGAGGGCATCAGTGCCCACGTCGGGCGGCTGGGGTATTGGCTGGGAGAGCAGTACTGGGGCAGGGGCATTGCCACCGCCGCGGCGCAGGCCATGATCCGCCATGCCTTCACGGGGTCGTTGTTCCTGCGGCTGGAGGCGCAGGTGTTCGAGTGGAATCCTTCGTCCATGAGGGTGCTGGAGAAAGTCGGCTTTGTCCGCGAAGCGGTCCTGAAGCACAGCGTCCAGAAAGTCGGGGAGCTCATCGACAGTGTTCTTTTCGCGCTGGTTCGTAGCGCCTGAATGTGCGTCCACTGCACGGCAAGAGATCGAGGTAAGGCGTGAACGTCACTCAACAGTTGATCATTACCTTCTCCTGCGAGGTGCTGGCGCAGGAGGAGGCGATCCGGTTCGGTCAGGCCGGCAAAGGCAATACCCACGCCGAGCGCTACGTAGAAGCAGCCGTGGCTCTGCTGGGGGACGGCGAGGCCTCCATCACGGCCTTTGCGGCGCTGCTGGCCCACCGTGCCAGTTGCGTGCGGCGGTTGGCCGCAGAGTTCCTGTTGCCGCATCGTCCTGAAGAGGCCGCTGCCGTACTCCGCGAAATCGCCGCGGGAACCGGCGCTGATGCGATCGCCGCACGCATCAAGTTGGAGCGACAGGGTCGTGAGGAACGTCAGGAGCAATATTGGTTATGAAACAGAAAGTCATTGCGGGTCTGTGGTGTGCGTTGCTGTTGTCGGCCTCGACAGCCTTCAGCGACGACAGCAATCGTCTGCTCACCCTCGATCATTACGTCAGGGTCCAGTCCACGGCGCCCGCCATTGCCGGGCAGGATGCCCAGGTCTATGTGCGTGAAGTGGTGCTGCCGGGTACCGCGTTGCGCGGCGGACCGGGTCCCCGTGGCGTCGTGTTGTTCGTGCACGGCGCGGGCACGCCGGCGGAAGTGGCGTTCGATACGCCCTACCAGGACTACAGCTGGATGGCCTACCTCGCCAAGGCCGGCTTCGATGTGTTTGCCATGGACATGACGGGCTACGGTCGCTCCACGCGTCCTGCCGCCATGAACGACGCCTGCAATGCTTCGCCGGAGCAGCAGCCCCAATTCGTTCCTGCCCTCATTCCCGCGACCTGCGCGGCGACCCGGGCGCAGCCCATTACCACGCTGGCTTCCGACTGGCATGACATCGATGCCGTGGTCGATCACCTGCGAACATTGCGGGCCGTCGACCAGGTTGCCTTGCTGGCCTGGTCGCAAGGCGGGCCGCGTGCTGGCGGCTATGCGGCGCAGTTTCCCGGCAAGGTGTCCCGGCTGGTGGTGCTGGCCCCTGCCTATAACCGCACTTCGCCACTGGTGCCGCCCACGGTGCTGGCGCCGAACACCGCGCCCATGAGTGCCCAGAACCAGGTCGAGTTTGCGGCCAACTGGGACCGGCAGCTGGGCTGCCCCGACCAGTACGATCCGGCCGCCAGTGCCGTGATCTGGGCTGACCTGGTCGCCTCCGATCCGGTGGGTGCAACCTGGGGTCCGGGCGTGCGCCGTGCACCGCAAGTGCCCACGGGCGGTTTCAACCAGGCCGTGGTGACGAAGATGCAGACGCCCTTCCTGATGGTGGCCGGCGCCTTCGACAAACAAGTGCCGCCCGAGCGCGTGCGCGAGCTGTATGCCGACCTCGGCTCGAAGCAGAAGGTGATCCTTGAGCTGGCCTGCTCGTCCCATAACGCCATGTGGGAGAAAAATCGCAGCCTGCTGTTCAAGGCCTCGTTGGAGTGGTTGAAAGACGGCAAGGTCGGCGGCGTGTCCGCGGGCGAACTGAAGCTCGGCAATTGAACACGAGGCAGGCCATGGCTCTCACAGTAAAAAGCGTCGTCGTCCTTGCATCGGTCCTGGCGGCTGCCTCTGCAGTGGCCGCAGACACGCCGGTGCTGAAGCTCCCTGCCGCTTTCACGTGGTTCAGTCCGCCGGACAACCCGGCGTTGCGCGGCTCCTGGGTGCTGGGTGCCGAAAAGGAACCGGGCACGTATGTGTTGCGCGTCAAGCTGGCCAAGGGTGGCCGCATCGCCTTGCACGTCCACCCCGACACCCGCTATGCCACCGTGTTGTCGGGCACGCTTCGGGTAGGCCTGGGTGCCGATGACGCGACCTGGGTCGTGCCGCCGGGTGGCGTCTACGTCATCCCGGCCAATGTGCCCCATCACCTCTGGGCCAAAGAGGGCGAGGTGGTGTATCAGGAAGCCGGCACCGGCCCGACAGGAAACCTGCCGCCACCGCCCTGATCCGGCAGACTGCGGCCCTACGCCCGCTACAAGGACACCGCATGGCCCATTACGTCGACAGCAACCTGATCAAGGACGAGATCGTCCTGCACCGGGGCACCCTGAGCCTGTGGGCCCTGAGTGGTCAGATCCTTCTCGGCGTGTTGCTGCTGCCGCTGGCGGGCATCGGGCTGATCTTCCTGATCGCCGCGCTGATCAAGTACAAGACCACCGAACTGGCCGTGACCAACAAGCGGGTCATCACCAAGATCGGGCTCATTTCCCGGCACACCCTGGAACTCAACCTGTCCAAGGCCGAGAGCATCCAGATCAACCAAAGCCTCATGGGCCGTCTGTGCAACTACGGTTCGCTACAGATCAATGGCACGGGCATGGCCCACGCGCCGATCAACGGCATCCGTTCGCCGCTGGAATTCCGACGGCAGTTCATGGAAGCGCAGGACCAGGCCGCGCTGCGCTACGGGGTCGAGAACCCGCGTCGTGCCACAGGCTCAGAGGCGTAATTGGCCATCGAGGCCGGCCCGTTCACTGCGTGGCTGACGCAGGCGCGCGCTTCGCTGCAGGGTGAGGTCGGCGCCGACGTGCCCTGCGGTGACTGCGTGGGGTGCTGCACCTCGTCCTACTTCATCCCCTTGCGGCCCACGGACACGGCCGCCCTGGATGACATCCCCGCGCAGTACCTGGTGAGTGCACCGGGTGAACCGCGCGGCCACTGGATGATGGGCTACCTGGCCAATGGCGCCTGCCCGATGATGAAGGTGGGCCAGTGCACCATCTATCAACATCGGCCACAGACCTGCCGTGACTACGACTGCCGAATTTTTGCAGCGGCGGGAATCGATGCGGGTGGCCCGGAAAAGGTCGTCATCAACGATCGGGTTCGCGCCTGGGAATTCAGCTATCCGACACCGGCAGACCGGCAGGCCCATGATGCCGTGCTGGCTGCAGCCGCCTTCATCCAGTCACAACGCAATGCCTTTCCGGGTGCACGTGCGCCAACGGCACCCACTGGCATTGCCGTGCTGGCGATCAAGGTCTATGCGCTGTTCCTGCAGGCTGACGCGCTGACCCGTACTGCTGCGCAGACGGCCGCAGCGATCATCGACGCCAGTCGCGCCTTCGACGCTGCGAGCGCCGTCTGATGGCAGCGCGCCGCGCGCGATTGGGGTAAGTTCG
>CANGFJ010000236.1 GCA_947453065.1 Pseudomonadota bacterium | reverse complement strand
GATCCCACCGCTGTTGGTTTCGCAGCGCCCGCGCGCTTCGAGGCCGATGTCTTTGACTGCGAGGTCGACGGCAAGATCCCCGCCGGCCTCAACGGCGCGTTCTACCGGGTAGGCCCAGACCCTCTGTACCCGATGAAGTTCCGGGACGATGCCGGGCCGTTCAACGGTGACGGCCAGGTTGGGATGTTCCGCATCGCCAACGGCAGCTGCGACTACAAGAGCCGTTATGTGCGCACGCCGCGCTATCTGGCCGACCGCAAAGCGCGCCGGCAGCTTTTCGGCAATTACCGCAATCGCGCCACCGATGACCCCAGCGTGCGGGACCTGTCGGGCACTGTCACCAACACGGCGCTGGTTCACAACGGTGGGCGGCTGTTTGCCCTGAAGGAAGACAGCCTGCCTTTTGAGCTCGACCCCAACACCCTGGAGACGCGGGGCGCGTGGGACTTCCACGGCAAGTACCTGAGCAAGACCTTCACCGCGCACCCGAAGATCGATCCGGTCAGCGGCGACCTCATTACGTTCGGCTACGAGGCCACGGGCACCTTGTCCCGGGATGTCTTCGTCTATGTCATCAGCAAGGACGGGCAGGTCAAGAGCGAGGTGCGCTTCCAGGCGCCGCTCGTCAGCCTGATGCATGACATTGCCCTGACCCGCAAACACATCATCTTCAACACCTGCGGCTTCGTCAGCAGCAAGGAATGGCTCGACACGGGCAAGGTGCACTGGGGCTGGGATGGGCAGGCGCCCACCTGGGTCGGCATCCTGCCGCGGGACGGCACGGGCAAGGACATCCGCTGGTTCCGGGGACCGGCCTCTGCCGCCATCCACCTGCTCAATGCCGAGACCCGGGGCGACAAGGTCATCGTCGAGGCGCCGGTGTCCGACGGCAATCCGTTTCCGTTCTTTCCCCAGATAGATGGCTCGCCCTGGAACCCGGCCACCGGGCGGACGGTCCTGCGCCGCTGGACCTTCGACCTGGGCTCCAGCCGTGACACCTGGGACGAGGACATCCTCTTCCCGGACATCGCCACTCCCCTGCCGCGCATTGACGAGCGGTTCTGGTCGCTGCCCTACCGTTATGCGTTTGCGGGTTTCGCCGATGCGGCCCGTCCGTATGACGAGCAGCGCGGCGGCCCCCTCAAAGGCAAGGTCACCAACAGCTACGGCCGCCTGGACCTGAAGACCGGCAAGGTCGATGCGTATTTTGCCGGCGATACGCACAGCCTCTCCGAGGTGCAGTTCGTGCCCCGCCACAAAGGCGCGGAAGAGGGCGACGGCTACCTGATCGGCGTGGCGGCCAACCTTGCGGAGCGGTGCTCGGAGCTGATCATTGCCGACGCCACGCGCCTGGCCGATGGCGATGTCGCCCGCATCCGGTTGCCTTTCCGGGCCCACCCGCAGGTGCACGGCTGGTGGGTGGATGCGACCGATCTGCCGCTGACTGACCCCGTCTGACCCGGTTCCGCCAAGAGCACTGGCGCAATAGGCCTGTATTCGTCTAGCCTTGCCCGCTGGGGTTGTGCTTGCGCAACGCGGCGGCGGCCCCGATCATTGAAACTCCAACGGGGGGCCGGCATCGGCGTCTCCGTGTCCAACACAACCACACGGTAAACCACCATGTTGCGACTCAACGTCAATGGCCAGGAACGCACGATCGAAGATGTGGCGGACGACACGCCGCTGTTGTGGGTGCTGCGCGATGAGCTGAAGCTTGTCGGCACGAAGTTCGGTTGCGGCATCGCCCAGTGCGGCGCCTGCACGGTCCACCTCAACGGCACCCCGGTGCGCTCCTGTTCCGTGCCTGCCAGCGCGGCTGCTGGCCAGAAGATCACCACGATCGAAGGCCTGGCCACGGGCGACACGATGACCGCCCTGCAGAAGGCCTGGATCGAGCACGACGTCCCGCAGTGTGGCTATTGCCAGGCGGGCCAGCTCATGTCGGCCGCGGCCCTGCTCAAGCAGACGCCGAATCCGACCGATGCCCAGATCGACACCTTCATGGCCGGCAACCTGTGCCGCTGCGGCACCTATGTGCGCATCCGCGCCGCCATTCACACGGCCGCCAAGGCTGCCAAGGGGAACGCATAATGAGCGCCGTCATCCACACTGATTCCCTCCCGCTGGAGCTGGTCGCCCATTTCGACCAGGCCGTTGCCGCCAGCCTGACGCAGGTGGTTTCCCAGCCCGTCAGCCGCCGTGGCTTCCTCAAGGTGTCCGGTGCCGTGGGCGGTGGTCTGGTGCTGGCCGTCTCGCTCGGCAGCCTCGCGCCGCAGGACGCCCGCGCCCAGGGCGCACCGCCGCCGATCCCGTTCGTGCCGGGCGCCTACGTGCGCATCGCGACCGACGGCAAGATCACGCTGATCTCCAAGAACCCGGAAATCGGCCAGGGCATCAAGACCGCCTTCGGCGTCATCCTCGCTGAAGAGCTGGACGCCAAGTGGTCCGATGTCACGGTCGAGCAGGCCGAAGTCAACGGCGCCGTTTACGGCTCCCAGTTCGCCGGCGGCTCGATGTCGATCCCGATGAACTGGGACACGCTGCGCCAGGCCGGTGCCGGCGCGCGTGCCATGTTGGTCAGCGCCGCTGCCAAGCAGTGGGGCGTGGCCGAGTCCGAACTCACGACGTCCGACAGCACCGTTCTCCATGCGGCCAGTGGTCGCAAGGCCTCCTACGGTTCGCTGGCCACGGCCGCTGCCGCGCTGCCCGCGCCGGAGCCCAAGTCGCTGAAGCTGAAAGACCGCAAGGACTACAAGCTCATCGGCAAGCGCTTCGGCGGCGTCGACAACGACAAGCTGGTCACCGGCAAGCCGCTGTTCGCCCTGGACGTGCAGGTGCCGGGCATGCGCTACGCCGTGCTCGAGAAGTGCCCGTCGATCGGCGGCAAGGTCAAGAGCGCGAACCTCGACGAGATCAAGAAGCTGCCTGGCATCTTCGATGCGTTCATCGTCGAGGGCACGCCCAAGGCCACCAACGTCATGCAGACGCAGGTGCTGCCGGGCGTGGCCATCATCGGTCGCAACACCTGGGCGGTCTTCTCGGCCCGCAACAAGCTGAAGGTCGAGTGGGACTACAGCACCGCCTCGAAGGACAGCTGGACCCAGTACGTGGCCAACGCCAAGGCGCTGTCCACCAAGGTGCAGGGCGAGCAGGTCGTCAAGGCCACAGGCGACGTCGACAAGGCGCTTGCTGCCGGCAAGACCGTCGAAGCGTTCTACCAGTTTGCCTTCGTGTCCCATTCGCAGCTGGAGCCGCAGAACACCGTGGCCTGGTACAAGAAGGACGCGGGCGGCGACAAGCTCGAGCTGTGGGCACCCACCCAGTTGCCCAATCAGGCGATGGTGGCCGGCGTCGTGGGCCTCAAGGCCGGCGATGTCACGCTGCACCAGATGCGCGTTGGTGGCGGTTTCGGCCGTCGCCTGCTGAATGACTTCGTCTGTGAGGCGGCCTACCTGGCGAAGGTGGCGGGCGGCCCCATCAAGCTCATGTGGACCCGCGAAGACGACATGCGCCACGACTCGTACCGGGTCGGCGGTTTCATGGCCTACAAGGGCGGCCTCGACGCGAAGGGCAACCTGTCCGCGTGGAACGCCCACATGATCACCTT
>CANGFJ010000235.1 GCA_947453065.1 Pseudomonadota bacterium | reverse complement strand
TGTTCTGAACCGCCCCGTCGTCGTTGGCGACTGTCAGCGTCGTGGTCACGCCGGGCTCTTGCTTGAGCAGATTGAGCGTCACGCCATCGATCGCCGTGGTGATCGTGTTGGTGGCGCTGCTCACCGGGAAGCCAGAGATGTTGACGGTGGCGTTCTGTGCGGCGATGACCGAGGTCAGCGCCGAGAGGTTCGGCGGGTCATAGACCAGCTGTGCGAGCCCGCCATCACCGCCCGCCTGCGTGACCTTCACGGCATTGGCCGTGCCGGTGGCCGTGCCGGAGAGAATGAGACGGCTGCCGTCCACGCCCGTGAGGATCGTGGCGCGGATACCGACGTTATTCGCGGAATTGTTGATCGCATCGCGGATGCCAGCCAGCGTGTTGTTGCTGCTGTCGACCGTGATGCTGAAAGCGTTGCTGCCCTGGGAGAGGGTCAGCGTACCGGTGCCAATCACCGTCGTGGGCCCGGCAAGAAAAGGCGTGGAACTCAGCTGCGCCGCTTTGGCCAGCTGCACCACTTCTACATCGTAAACACCGGCTGTCGCCGTGCTGCCAGCCGTGGCCGTCAGGTGCGTGGCATCGGAGAGCGAGGCCTTGCGCAGGATCAGCGTGCTGGCGTCCTTGAGCCCGGCCAGTGCGCTCTGGAAACCCGACATAGAGCCCTTGAGCTGGCTCAGGGCCGTGAATTCCGTCGTCAGATTCGTATCGATGCGTGCAAGCCGCGCATCCAGCGGCGCCCGTTCGGCCGCCACCAACTGGGTGACCAGTCCGTTGACGTCCAGTCCCGACCCGGCCCCTGTAGAGGTAATGGTAGCCATGAGAGGAGCTTAACTCAGACCCTCTCGTTCAGAAGCGTGCCCTGTCCCGCATCCAGGTTCTTGAGGATGCGCAAGGCCTCCTCGCTCGGCATTTGCCGTATCACGTCGCCACTGGCCGCATCGCGCACCGTGACCACTTGCGAACCGGTGTCTGCATCGACCCGGAACTCGATGTCGCGGTCCGATGACTGCAGGTAGGCCTGCAACTGTTCGGCAATGGCCGCCGTCTGTGACTTGAAATCACGGCGCGGCGCTTCTTTGGGCGGGGCCTGCTGGGGCAGGTCCACAATGGGCTTGACCGCCACGGGCGTCATCGCGCCGGTAGCGGTTTGCAGTGGTTTTTCAGTCGTTGCAGGAAGGCTGCCTGACACCACCGCCAGGGCCTTCATCGCTTGAATGTCCATTATTGCCTCGGCATCCGACGAGGGCGGGCAGCCCGTGCTACCCGCCCCGATCGGTCAAGACCCGATTACTTCAGCAGGGACAGCACACTCTGCGGAGAGGCATTGGCCTGCGCCAGGATGGCGGTGCCAGCCTGCTGCAGGATCTGCGCCTTCGTCAGGTTGGCCGTCTCGGCAGCGAAGTCCGTGTCCAGGATACGACCGCGGGACGCCGACAGGTTCTCTGTCGTGGTCTGCAGGTTGGTGATCGTGGACTCGAAGCGGCTCTGCACGGCGCCCAGGTTGCTGCGCAGGCTGCTGACCGCATTCAGCGCCGCGTCAACACGCTGCATCATCGTGTTGGCCGAGGCCACCGTCAGCACGTTCTGCGAAGACAGCGTCGTCGTGTCCTTGGCCTGGGTGAACGTGTTGCTGGCGAAGCCCAGCGCCGTACCGTCACCGGTCACAATGATGTTATCCGACGCCGACAGCGTCACCGTGCCACCGTTGGTCGCCGTGGCCCGTGTCGCCAGCGTCCCTGACGTGGCGTTCGCCACGGTGTCGAAGGCGCCCGCGCGGTAGGTCACACTGTTCGAGATGGTCTGGGTACCGGCGGTCAGGCCACCGCCCACGCCAACACCGGAGGTCTGGCCGATGGTGATGTCGCGGCCGTCAGCAGCCGTCAACAGGAGCGAACCGCCACTCAGGGCCGCACTCACGCCGGTGGTCGCGGCCTGGCCATTGATGGCATCCGTGATCTGCTGGGTGGTGAGCACCGAGCCCGTGCTCGAATCGAAGCTCGCGAACACATCCGTGCCGTTGATGTTCAGGCTGTAGGTGGCCGTGCCTACCGCAGTGCCGATGGTGCCCGTCGAGGTCGTGGCGGCCACGTTCATCTGGATGGTGTTGGTCGCCGTGGCGGTCAGGCCCGAGACACCGGCGGCGTTGATGGCTGCAGCCTTCGAGAAGGCACTGCCAACGGTCTGGCCCGCTGCCGTGCCGGCCGTCGAGGCCGCGACGGTCTTGGCTGCCGACGAACCCACCTGAATCGTACCGGCGCCCGACAGGGCCGCCTGAGTGACTTCAACCGACGACGTGGTCGAGGCGATCTGGCCGATCTGGCTGGCCTTCACGCCCGTGTTCAGGTTGACCGAAATGGTCTCACCGACGTTGGCGCCGACCTGGAACTGGGCGGTGCCGAAGCTGCCGTCGAGCACCTTCTGGCTGTTGAAGTTCGTCGTAGACGAAATGCGCTCGATTTCCGAGAGGCGCTGCTGGACTTCCTGGTCCAGGGCAGCGCGATCGCTCGCGGAGTTGGTCGAGTTGGCCGACTGCACAGCCAGCTCGCGGATGCGCTGCAGGTTGCTCGTGACTTCGGCCAGGGCGCCTTCAGCCGTCTGCGCCAGCGAAATGCCGTCGTTGGCATTGCGGGCGGCCTGCGTCAGGCCGCGAATCTGCGTGGTGAAACGCTCCGAGATGGCCAGGCCAGCCGCGTCGTCCTTTGCACTGTTGATGCGCAGGCCCGAGGACAGGCGCTGCAGGGACGTTGCCAGCTGGGAGGCCGAACTTGCCAGATTGCGCTGCGCGTTCAGCGACAACACATTGGTGTTAATGGACATTGCCATGGAAATTCTCCTGTTAAAAACTTCTCGTCATCGTCCGGCTTCCCAACCGGTGGTAGCCCTGGCAAGCCAGGGGCCACCAGTGCGTCGTTCAGAACCGTTAACGGCCCCTTGTGGGACTTCTTTAGCGACTGACTGTGATTTGCGTCACAGGTAGTTGAAGAGCGACAGCTGCGAGATGCGGCCATAGGCCGACTGGGCGGCCTGCAGGCCCAGCAGCTGCTGGTTCATGTTGCTGACCGCGGTCGCGTAATCCAGGTCCTGCATCTTGCCGACCGACGCGGTGAGCGAGTCGTCGAGCTGCTGGCGCGAGGCCGTGGCGTTATCGACCGTGTTCAGCCGCGCGCCGATCTCGGCGCGCTGGTTGATCAGGTGCGAAAGGGCCTGGTCCAGCTGCGTCAGCGCGCTGCCGGCCTGGGTATTGAGCGTCGAGCGGCCGATGGGCCCATCAAGTGCGGTCGTCAGGCTCGTAATGAGCTTGTCGATCGTCGTGAAAATTGATTCCTTGCCAGCCGCTGCGATGGCATAGGTGTCGCCGGTGGCGGGCGTGCCGGTGACCACCACCTGCGCGCCGTTGAAGGCGATGGTGCTGCCGCTGGTGTAGCCCCCACCGGCCACGGACACGTTGGCTGCATCAAAGACCTCCCAGGTGGCAGGCCCCGTGAACTGCAGCGTGTAGCTGCCGGGCACCCAGGCCGCGGCGTTGGTGACCTGCCCGCTGTCGATCGAGCTGGCCCCGACATGCACGCCCTCGGCCACGCTGAACGTGCCGTTGCCCTCGGGCACATTC
>CANGFJ010000234.1 GCA_947453065.1 Pseudomonadota bacterium | reverse complement strand
GGAGATCGCCTTTGTGTTCGACAACACGATCCGTGCGGCTGCGCTGGTGGGTACGCCCCCCGATGCCGAGGCCCTGGCTGCGAAGATGAGCCTGGCCTGGGCCACGTTTGCCCGCACCGGCGTGCCGGCGGCCGAGGGCTTGCCGGCCTGGCCGGCCTATTCCCCCAGCAACCGCAAGGTGATGGTGTTCAATACGCCCAGCTATCTGGCCGATGACCCGGGCGGTGCCGAGCGCCGGGCCTTGCTGGCAGCCATTGGTTAACTGACCGAAAACAGGAGAGTGCCCATGCTTTTTCCGACCACACTTGTTGGTAGTTACCCGCAGCCGGAATGGCTCATCGATCGTCAGCGCCTGGCGGGCCGCTTTCCGCCGCGTGTCCGCGCACGTGAACTCTGGCGCATCCCCGAGCAGTTCCTGGCCGAAGCGCAGGAAGACGCCACGATCATGGCGATCAAGGCGCAGGAAGATGCGGGCATCGACATCCTCACCGACGGTGAGATCCGCCGCGAGAGCTACTCCAACCACTTCGCCACGGCACTGGACGGCGTGGACCTCGACAACCCCGGCACCGCCCTGGATCGCAGCGGCCACCCCAACCCGGTGCCGCGCGTGGTAGGGCCCATTCGCCGCCGTCATGCGGTGGGCATTGCCGACCTGCAGTTCCTGCGTCGCCACACCACCCGCCAGATCAAGATCACCGTGCCCGGTCCTTTCACCATGGCGCAGCAGGCGCAGATCGACTACTACGGCGGCAGCCGCGAGCTGGCCTCGCTGGATTACGCCGCGGCGCTGAACGAAGAGATCAAAGATCTGTTCGCGGCCGGCGCTGATGTCGTGCAGATCGACGAACCCTATATGCAGGCCCGTCCGGACGAGGCGCGTGCGTTTGGCCTGAACGCGCTGAACCGCGCGCTGGAAGGCGTCACGGGCACCACGGCCGTGCACATCTGCTTTGGCTATGCCGCCATCATCCATGCGCGGCCCACCGGCTATTCCTTCCTGCCTGAATTCGCCAGCTGCCGTTGCGGCCAGGTGTCGGTGGAGACGGCGCAGTCGAACCTGGACTGCAGCGCGCTGGAAGGCCTGCGTGGCAAGAAAGTGATCCTGGGCGTCATCGACCTCTCGACCCACGAGATCGAAACGCCGGAACTGGTGGCCTCGCGCATACGCCGGGCGCTGCCGCATGTGGCGGCGGCCGACATTATCGTCGCACCGGACTGCGGCATGAAGTACCTGCCGCGTGACGTGGCCTTCGCCAAGCTGCAGGCGATGGTCGCCGGCGCGAAACTCATGCGCGCCGAGCTGGGCGATTCGACAGGCCGCTAGGCGGCCCCACATTACGGAGAGTTCACGATGTCCGATTACAACCAGTCCGTGCTGACCGACGAAGTCATCAAGGCTTTCGGCAATGCGCCGAGCGAGCGGCTACAGGTGCTGATGCAGGCCCTGGCCAAGCATGTCCATGCCTTCGCCCAGGAAGTCGACCTGACACCCGAGGAGTGGATGCAGGGCCTGCAGTTCCTGACGAAGACGGGCCAGATCAGCACCGAGCGGCGGCCGGAGTTCATCCTGCTGTCGGATGTCATGGGACTCTCGATGATGGTGGTGTCGTTGGCGCAGGCGCGCAACAGCAAGAGCGTGGAAGGCGCCACGGAGGCCACCGTCGAAGGCCCGTTCTACTGGCCGGGTGCGCCCGAAGTGGCCCTGGGCGGCGATATCGCCGAGGGTGTGTCGGGCGAGCCGACCTACTACACCGGCAGCGTGACGGATGTGGCCGGCAAGCCGCTGGCCGGCGCGCTGCTGGACCTCTGGAGTGGCGATGGCGAGGGCAGCTACGATGTGCAGCTGTCGCCCGATCCCTCCATGCGCGCGCGCGGCAAGATCCGCACGGACGAGAATGGCCGCTACCGCTTCTGGTCCATCCGTCCGACCTACTACCCCATTCCCGATGACGGTCCGGTGGGCGACCTCATGCGCGCCACCCGCCGCAGCATCAACCGCCCTGGCCACATCCACATGATGGTGTCGGCCGAGGGCCATGTGCCGGTCACCACGCACCTGTTCGTGGCCAACAGTCCCTATCTCCACGAGGATGCGGTGTTCGGCAAGCGCGACAGCCTGGTGGTGGAGTTCAAGGAACACCCGCCGGGTGTTGCCGCGGATGGGCGTGAGCTCAAGACGCCGTACTACACCGTTGACTATGATTTCCGACTGGCCAAGGCTGCTGAATGAAAATTGGCAAACACACCGTTCCTGTCACGGCACTCTGCACGTCCAACGCAGACACCATCGTCGTGCGGGGCCACGACCTGGCCCGCGACCTGATCGGCAAGATCGGGTTCGTCGAGCATTTTTTCCTGCTGCTGACCGGCAGCCTGCCCACGACTGCGCAGCGCGCGGTGCTCGATGCCACGCTGGTGGCCATCGCCGAGCACGGCCTGGTGCCCAGCGTACAGGCCGCGCGCATGACCTTCGCGGCCGCGCCCGATGCGATGCAGGGCGCCGTGGCGGCCGGCATCCTCGGTTGCGGCTCGGTCATCCTCGGTGCGTCAGAAACCGCAGGTCGTCTGTATGGCGAGATCGATGCCCGCATGCAGCAGGGCGAGGCCTTGGCCGATGCCGCCACCGCAGTCATGCAGGCCTGGAAGGCGGCGCGTCGGCCGCTGCCGGGCTATGGCCATCCGCAGCACAAGGAACGCGATCCGCGCGTCAACGCGCTGTTTGGCGTGGCCACCACGGCGGGCACGGACCTGCGCTTCATCGCCATCGCGCAGCAGGTTGAAGCCCTCACCGCGCAGGTGATTGGCAAGGACCTCAAGCTCAATGTGTCGGGTGCGATCCCGGCTGTGCTGCTGGGCGCGGGCTTTCCGGTCGAAGCGCTCAAGGGCGTGCCGATCCTCGCGCGCACCGCGGGCCTCATTGCCCATCTCTATGAAGAACTGCAGCAGCCCATTGGCTTTGCGCTGACCTACCAGGCCACGCGTGAAGTCCAGTACCTGGGCGCCATGCCGCAGGACACGAACGCCAACGGGAAAAGCGTCTGACATGATCAAAGTTTTGCAGGGTATCAAGGTTATCGAGCAGGGCACGTTCATCACGGGGCCTGCGGCCGGCATGCTGCTGGCCGACCTGGGCGCCGACGTCATCAAGGTCGAGGCGCCGGGCGGTGACCCGTTCCGCGCATTCAAGGGCGGGCTCTACAGCCCCCACTTCCAGACCTACAACCGCAACAAGCGCAGCATCACGATCAATGCGAAGGATGCCGAAGACCAGAAAGTCTTCGATGCCCTCATCGCCGATGCGGATGTCTACATCCAGAACTTCCGCCCCGGCGTGGCCGAGAAGCTCGGTGCTGGCGAGGCGCGCTTGCGTGCCATCAACCCGCGGCTCATCTATTGCTCTATCAGCGGCTTCGGTCCAACCGGTCCGCTGGCCGAGAGCCCTGCGTACGACACCGTGGCCCAAGCGGCCAGTGGCTTCCTGCACTTGCTGGTGAACCCCGAGAACCCGCGCGTCGTGGGGCCTGCGATGGCCGACTCGCTCACCGGCTCCTATGCCGCCTACGGCATCCTGGGTGCGCTGGTGGAGCGCGGTCGCACCGGCGTGGGCCGCAAGGTCGAGGTGTCGATGCTGGAGGC
>CANGFJ010000233.1 GCA_947453065.1 Pseudomonadota bacterium | reverse complement strand
GCTGAACGCCTGGCCACCGGCCTGAAAACCGATACTCAACTGGCTCAGCGTGACGTCGCCAACCAGCCTCCCGCGGGCATAGACACGGCCCTTGCCGAATGCACCGCCGATCCCCAGGCCGGCTTTGCCAATGCTGGGGAACACTGCATAGCCATAGCTCTTGTCAAAGAATTTACTGCTTTCGCCGGCTTCCTTGAAAAGTCGGACGGTATCCGCATGCCGATCAGCAGCACACACCGTCCCGACGAAAAATATTGCCGCCACCAGCGCGACAAGACGTGGGAAAAACCTGTTCATCAGTACTCTCCTGCCAATACAGAATTCAGCCAGCCGCAAACCGCAACGTCTGGTGTGCAAGTCAGTCAGGCATTCACCTAACGGCGACCCTGATCACGCTCATCGTCTTTGGCGTCACGGCGCTGCTCTCCCTGCCCTGCATCCTTCTGCCGCCCCTTCTCCTGCGGCGCGACCGCGTTGTCGCGCCCCTTGCCCTGCGACTCCGCTGGAGGACGCACCGCTCGCTGTTGTTCCTGAACAGGCTGGCGTTGTGTGCGCTCCTGCTGTTGCTGTTCATGTTGCTGTTGCGGCTGCGGCTGCGGCTGGCGCTGTGTGCGCTCCTGCTGCTGCTGTTGCTGCTGCGGCTGAGGTTGCCGCTGTGGTTGGGGCTGCCGCTCTTGTTGCGACCCAGAGGGACGCTCCGCACGCTGCTCTGGTTTGGCTGCCGGTGGCGTTGGGCGCGTCTGCCGCTGCCAAGACTGTTGCGTGATCGACTCATGCGGCGCGTAGCGGTATTTTTCGCTACGTATGGAACGCTGCTGTTCCGGGGCGCGCGGATAGTGATCGCCCGCATAGGAGCGCTGGTAGATCGGCAAGGGTGCGGGCGAGGGAGCGGACTGGCGGTCCCAGTGGTCCCAGTCACTGTGCCGCGTGTTCCAGTCACGACCCCAGTGTTCATTCCAGCGAGGCGGTGCGTCTGCGCGCCAGCCGCGGAAATAGACTGGCGGTCGGCGGTAATACCTCACGGGTATTCGCAGCACAAACAACGGGACAAAATCGGGATCAATCAAGTCCCAAGGACCGTTGTACCAACTGCTCGCGTACCAGTTGTCGTTGTCGTACACCCAGTACAAGCCGTCGAAAAAGAAGTAATTCGAATCGCCTCGGGGATCGTAGTAGACCGGATAGCCAGGGACACGGACCAGATCCGGGTAGGACGACAGATTGAGGCCAATGCTGATCCCGGAACCCTGGATACCAATGCCGATCTGGATCGCGGCGGTGGCCGAGGCAACCAGACCCCAGGCCAGCGCACAGGCAACAAGAACGCGCTTCATATCTGATTCTCCCGAGCTTCTTGCGTAGACATCAGGGGAAGGGTCGCCTGAGCCAGCGGCCTATCGAGCGCCTGGCAGACGCACGCCGCAAGATCGGCTTCTACCTAACGGCAGCCGATTCAGCAGTGGCAGTGATCCACTCGTCGGGAAGTGATTGCTTGGAGAGATGACGCGTTAGCGGCTTGTGCAGGGCTGACGCACAACGGGGCCAGGGCAGCCCCGAGTGGCGTGCTGCGCTAACGCGGCGAGTTCCCGCTACGGTGCTTCGCAGCGAAAGCTCTGCTCCTCATCGGTGCTGCCACTGCCGGTGTACTTCGCCACCTTCGGGTACGAACACAGCGGCCGCGTGCGGGCGGGCTGGCCCGGCGGGTTGCTGGCCACCAGCCGCTCGGGTGCCTTGCCGGCTTCTACCCACTGATCAATCGCACCGAGCATGTCGATGGCAGATGGGCCGCTGCCACCGCCGCAATGCCCCATGCCCGGCACCATGAACAGCCGCACATCCTCGCGCGCCTGCCGCGAGCTGATCGCCTTGACGAGGGCCTGGTAGAAATTGACCGTGGACTGCGCGGGGATCAGCCCGTCAGCCCAGCCATGCGAGAGCAGCAGCTTGCGGTTGCCGGCAAAGAAGCGCCCAAGACCTGTAGGCGGCACGTCCAGGGCGTCACTGCCATAGGCCATCGCGCGGTCCACATCGCGGTCATAGTCAAAGCTGCGGAAATCCCACGAGGGATCGTTGAACACCGGGCCACGGAAGAACGTCGTGGCCACGGGGAAGGGCTCCTTGCCCATCGTCAGCACCGGCATCTGCGCTTCGCTGCCAACCGACAGGCCCGGATAGAGTTGTGCGCCCGTGCGCGGATTCTTTGGACCAGCATACACAGCACGCAGCGCCGTCACCTGCGGAGCCGTCAGGCAATCTGCTGCATCACCTGCCTTGCACTGCAGGACGCCGGGGTCAAAGCGGCAGGCCGGCGGGTTACCGATGATGCCGTCCTGCACGCCGTCGTTGGCATCGCAGGCCTGCAGCGCCGCCTTCTGCACCAGCGCGTACTTCGGCGGTGGCAGGCTGCTCGCCGCATCCTTCATCGTGGCCGAACCCGTCCACAACGACATCACCATCAGCGGCACCATCTGGTTGGCGGGCGCCATGGCCGAGATGCCATCGTAGTCATCCGGGTAGCGATAGGCCTCCATCAGGCCGATGCGACCGCCCGTTGAACAACTGGCGTAGAGCGAGCGCTTGGGGCCGTTGCCATAAAAGGCACTGATCGCAGCCTTGGCCGCGACCGCCGTCTCGTGCACGGCGCGGTGGCCAAAGTCCGTCAGCTTTTCCGGGTGACCCACGAGGAAGGTGCCATCCACGGGGCTGCCCTGATGACCCACGTCAGAGGCCGCGGTCGCATAGCCGCGTGACAGCGGGGTCACCATGTCGCCATAGGCAATAGAGCCGGCCCACACGCCGTTGCCGCCACCGACGAACTTTCCGTTCCAGCCGGAGAGCGGCATCCACACTTCGAAGCGGATGTCCGAGTCGTCGGTGGGGCGGATCGTGCCCGCGACACGGCAAAACGCCGGGAGCGCACTGACGTTCAGGGGTGGTCCACCCGGTCCGCCACCGGCAGCGGGCAACTGGAGCGCGCCAGCCGGCACTTCGGTGGCCAACGTAATCGTGGCGTGGGAGAGCTTTAGCGTCTCGGAAAGCGTAGCGCAGGACGGTGCGGCCTGCGCAGAGGTGGCAGCGAGGAACAGCGCACAGGCTGCCAGCAGCACTGTGGAACGAAGCACTGGTTGTTGCATAGACCCCCCAAGATTTGTGGGATCAGCCTAGCACGCGGCCTGGTGACACAGCCCTTGCGCACGGGAGCGCCACATCGGCTTGGCATGCCAGAAACGCAAAAGGCCCACACAAGGTGGGCCTCTTACGAAATATGGTGCGGCTGGAGGGATTCGAACCCCCGGCCTTCTGGTTCGTAGCCAGACGCTCTATCCAACTGAGCTACAGCCGCATAATTTGGAGGCGCATTCTAGGGGTCGCTTGCCGCCGGAGTCCAGCACTTATTGGCTTTATGGCACGACTCGATTGCGGCCCAGTGCCTTGGCCCGGTACAGGGCCCGGTCAGCCTCGGCCAACAGTTCGGCCTGCCCTCGCTCATCGGCAGGCGGCACGCAGCCGGCCACCCCGATGCTGACCGTCACAAAGGGCGCCACGGATGAGGCGGCATGGGGCAGCGCCACATGGCCCATGGCCGCCAGGATGCGGCGGGCCAGGACCAGCGCCTCTTCGGGCAAGGTCTGCGGCAGCAGCAGCACGAACTCTTCGCCGCCAAAGCGGGCCAGCGTGTCCAGCGGCCCGCGGG
>CANGFJ010000232.1 GCA_947453065.1 Pseudomonadota bacterium | reverse complement strand
TGGCCACCGAGCCAGCCCAGTTGCGGATCCAGGTGGTGAGGATGTCCCCACAGGCCTGTGCGCTGGACAACCAGCAGTTATGCCCCCCGGCCACCTTAAGCACCATGCGCGACTGGTCCGGCTGCAGCAGGTTGACGATGGCATTGGCATCGGCATAGGCAAGGTTCACGTCATCATTACGGGCGAACTTCGGGGACTGCCCGGTCGCGTTGTGGCAGCCGCCACAGCGGTTGGACGCCTTGATGTTCTCCCACAGGTTGATCTTGAACGCCTGGATGTCAGCGGTAGACGGCGCAGGTCCGGTGTAATCAGACACCGGTGGCGCCGACGTGACCGGGTTGACCGACGTGGGTGCCCCGCCACCACAGGCAGCCAGGGCGAGCAGGACGAGGGCAGCAAGGACTGGCTTGTAGCGGTACATCACGTGCTCCCTCAGTCGCCCATGCAGTAGACGGCCGTGGCGGCAAACACGTCTTTCAGGTGGTAGCCGTTGGCCTTGAAGGTCGCAGTAATGCTGTCCACCTGGCCCCGGTCCGCCGCGTTACCCGGCGCCCGCAGGCAGACCGTCTTGAAGACCTTTTCGACCTGGCAGTGTGCAAACTGGTCACTGGCCCCCAGTTCCTGCCCCAGCGATTTGGCGCCCGCGCCGGCACCCGGCAACTGGCTGTTCCAGCCCAGCAACTTGTTGGCACCCTTGCGCCAGTAGTTGTTCCAGGCGTCATCGCGCGTGACATAGCCCGGCTTGAAGTTGTCGGAGTTGATCAGGTACTTCGGCTGCACCTGCCCTGCGGTATAGACCAGGCGCCCCGTGGTTTCATCGAAGTTGTAGTACGCAAAGGCCTGGGCCATCGGGTCCATGCCGCTGTGGCAGCCGACGCAGTTGTTCAGGAACAGGCGACTGTCACCACCCGGGGAACGACTGACGTCCTGACGCACCCGGTCTGGCGGCAAAGCGGTGTCGGACACCTGTTCCAGATCCTTGCAGAGGTGGTTCATCAGCGTGTAGCGGAACATCGCGCGGTTGGTCCCGGCAACGAAGAACGCCTTGGAGGCGGCGCGGGTGGTCATGACCCCGGCCGTGGCCGCCGGAGGCAGGCCCGCCGCAGCGGACTGGGTGCTCGCCACCAGCACCGACGGACTGCTGAGGTCCAGGTCCCGCGATTCGAGCTGGTCGTACAGGTCGTTGTTGGTGGGCGAATAGGCCGGCAGCCCGCTGCCCCCCACATAGAGCACGTCGGCAGACAACAGCGTGTTGAACGCCACGTTGTCGCGCACCATCCCGATGACCGTGGCCGTGTAGTCATTCAGTGGTGCGAACACCGTCTGTTCGCGATTGGTCCAGGGCGTGGCAAAGTTCTTCAGGGTGACGTTGTAGAAGGACGGTGCCTGCATGGCGATGCTGGCTGCAGCCAGCGCATCCCCGGCGCCGATCAGCGCGGCCATCTGGGTCAGTTTCGCGGACGTAGGCGGCACACCGGCCAGGCGATCATGCAGGCGCTTGGCCTGGGTGCGGGCATCTGCCTGTGCCAAGGGGCTACAGAGCAACGACGCTGCAAGGAGCGCGAGCGTGCCCTTGGTGAAACATCCCTGACTTTTCTTGCGCATGAGACCGTACCCTGTTGCCGGATGTAGACCGACTTTTCCCCGCCACACCGACTATACGCAGTGCGCCACGCACGCCGAACTGTCTCAATCCACAGACGTCGCCAGTCGCAGACAGAACGCCGAATGACGACGTAACGGTATGATCAGGCGGGAGACACCCAAGGTGAACCGTTTGCGTAAGACCCCGACCCGGATCCTGTCCCTTGCGGCCCTGGCCGCTGTCACGCTGCTGGCCGGTTGCAGCGGTGGCGGCAGCATCAGCCTGGGCAGCGGCCAGACCGCGGACCCGGCAACCATCGATTTCCCGATCGCCTACGTCAAGCGCACCATCCCGGCCAACGACGATGACCTGCGGCAGCGACGGGATGCCACGCCAGACGCCGACCTGTTCGTGCGTGACAGGGCGTCGCCCACTGCGCCGGAACGCAACATCACCGAGCGGATCACCGGCACCACGGATCGCTACGATGTTCGGGATGTCGATGTCTCCAGCGATGGCACGCGGTTCATCTTTGCCATGCGCGGCCCGCTGGCAGCCAACCAGGACGAGCGCAACCCGCCCAATTGGGGCATCTGGGAATACGAGGTTAAATCCGACGCACTGCGCCGTGTCATCCGCTCCGACACCATCGCCGCAGAAGGCAACGACCTCTCGCCGCACTACCTGCCGGACGGGCGCATCGTGTTCACCTCCACGCGGCAGCGTCAGTCCCAGGCCACGCTGCGGGACGAGGGTAAGCCGGGCTTCGAGGCCCAGACCGAAGACCGCAACGAAAGTGCGTTTGTGCTGCACGTCATGAAGGCCGATGGCACTGACATCCACCAGGTGTCGTTCAACCAGAGCCACGACATCGATCCCGGCGTACTCGCCAACGGCCGCCTGCTGTGGAGCCGCTGGGACCATGCCCCCGGCAGCACTGGTACTGGCATCCACCTTTACACGGCCAACCCAGATGGCACCGACCTGCAGTTGCTCTATGGCGCCCACAGCCACCTGACAGGCACCAACAACAGCGCCGTGCAGTTCGTGAAGTCGCGGGAGATGCCAGACGGCCGCATCCTGGCGCTGATCCGCCCGACCACGGGTGCCTCCTTCGGGGGCGACCTGACGCTCATCGACACGCGCACCTTTGTCGAGAACACGCAGGCCGTGCTTGCCAGCGTCGGCATGAGTGGCCCCGCCCAGCAGCGCGCCACGCAGAACGACGTTTCGACGCTACCCGGCCCCTCGCGGGGCGGACGATTCAACTCAGCGTTTCCGCTATGGGACGGTACCGGGCGAATTCTCGTCACCTGGTCGCAATGCCGCCTGCAGGAAGGCGCCAGCATCGTCGCCTGCACCGACAGCAGGCTTGCCGCCACCGCGCCGGCCCCCGTGGCTGCAGCGCCGCTGTACAGCGCCTGGATCTTTGATCCGGCCGCCAACACCTACAAGCCGCTCTTCGAACCTGTTGAGGGCGTGATGATCACGGACCTCGTGGCTGCCCAGCCGCGCCCGCTGCCCGCCGTGGTGCTCGACAAGGTCGCCGTGCTGGACTTCGATCCAGCGCTACAGACTGAAGGCGTGGGCATCCTCGACATCCGCAGCGTTTACGACTTTGATGGCGTGGACCGGGCGTCACCCAACATCGCCACACTGGCCAACCCAGGGCTCCGCACGGCCGACCAGCGCCCTGCCCGCTTCCTGCGCCTGGAAAAGCCGGTGTCGATGCCTGACCGGCGCGTATTGAACATCAACAACGCAGCCTTCGGCGCCACCCCCTTCATGCGCGAGATCCTGGGCTACGCCCCCATCGAGCCCGATGGCTCGGTGCGCATCAAGGTGCCCGCCAACGTCGCCTTCCAGATCTCGGTGCTCGACAAGGACGGTCGGCGACTCTTCCCGGTGCACCGCAACTGGCTGCAGCTGCGGCCCGGGGAAACCCGCAGCTGCAACGGCTGCCACGATTCGGCCTCAACACCCCAGCGCTCGCTCGGTCGCACTGGCCTGGTCGCCGCCGCCTGGACAGGCGCTACCGCAGCGGGCCTGCCCTTCCCCGGCACCCAAGCGCGGTTCGCGCCTAACCCCGGCGAAACCATGGCCCAGGCCCGCGCCCGCTGGAGCTGCACCAACGAGAACT
>CANGFJ010000231.1 GCA_947453065.1 Pseudomonadota bacterium | reverse complement strand
TGGCGTCGATGTTAGGCTCGAGCCACAACAACACACGGGGTACGCACCATGACGCAGTGGGACGAAACAACGGGCCAACACCTTCCCGATGACCACCTGCTATCCGATGCAGACATCGCCGCCTGCGACCGCGCCGACACCGCCGCGCCGCGCACACCGATCCCGACGCAGATGGTATCCAACGGTGAATATGCACCGCTGCCCCAGACCGGGCCACAGAAGCAGGTCGAGGCACGCCTCCACGCACTTGCCGAACAGGCCGCCCGCCAACTGGGCGTCAGCCGTCGCCAGTTTCTGATGGGCTCGGGCGGCATGGCCGCCTCCTTCCTCGCGATGAATGAAGTGCACGGCGACTTCTTTGACGTGAATCCGCTTTCGCTGCTGGTGCCCGAGGCCTTTGCACAGTCCGCACCGCCGCCAGACCTCTTTGTCTTTGACGACCAGTTGCACATGGTCCGTGGCAGTCGTTTCGATGCCGCGGCGCCACTACGGGCGTTGGCGCAGGGACCCAGCGCATCCGCCTTCAAGTCCAACCCGCTGAATCCGGCCAACGTGAAGGATGAGCACGGCGAGGCCTGGGGCGTGTGGAACCGCGCGCTGGTCGGGTTGCCGAATTCGCCCGAGAACTTCCTGATCACGCAGTTCATCAAGGACGTTTTCCTGGACAGCCAGGTGAACGTAGGCCTGCTGAGCAATGTGCCGGCCGGCGTGGTCGACAAGCCAGGCGCCAAGCCGCCGCGCAACATCCAGGAAGCACAGGCTGGCGAGATCCTGACCAGCGCCCAGACCGCTGCGGCGCGCGACTTCGTGAACAAGGTCTCGGGCAGCCAGCGCATGCTGGCCCACGCCCTGCTGTATGTGGGCAAGGGCAACCTGGACTACATCCGCCAGCAGGCCGAGGAGCTGAAACCCGACTCCTGGAAGGGCTACAACATCGGCACGTCGGCCAAAGTCGATAACGATCCGATGAGCCCGATGCGCCAGTGGCGGCATGACGACGAGGCCGTGGCCTATCCCACCTTCGAGCTGATCCAGTCGCTGTACGAGAAGAACAAGGCGACCAAGCCGGGCCAGAACAACATCTGCGTGCACAAGGGCCTGGTGAACAGCAAGGAGCGACGCCCGGAGATCGGCCACCCGGCCGACCTGCCGAAGGCCGCGCGCGACTGGCCGAAGCTCAACTTCCTGACGTATCACGCCTGCATCCAGCCCGCGTTCTTCCTGGGCGACACACTCGCCGAAGTGAAGGGCGGAAAACTGCGCGAAGGCGTGCCCGACATTTCCTGGACGACCGAGTACGCCGTGCTCTGCCGCGACCTGCCCAACACCTATGCCGAGATCGGTTCGACCTGGGCCTCGGCCATCGTCACCTTCCCCACGGTCGCCGCCCACCTGCTGGGGCAACTGCTGAAGTTCATGGGCCCCGACCGCGTGCTCTTTGGTTCGGACTCGGTGTGGTACGGCTCACCGCAGTGGCAGATCGATGCGCTGTGGCGCTTCCAGATTCCGGAGGCGATGCGCAAGCAATACGGCTATCCGGAGCTGACGCCGGAGATCAAGCGCAAGATCCTGGGCCTGAACTCCGCGCGGCTGTACGGCATCAAGGTGGCCGGCGCGCTGGGCTCGCAGTTCAAACCGGTGCCGCGGGACTACGCGTCGAAGATGACGCCGGACTTCCGCCACCTGATGGAAGTCGACAAGCCCATAGCGGACAACCTGGACCTGATGCGCCAGCGTTATGCCCAGATCGGTGGCGCACCGGACCACACCCGGTATGGGTGGGTCAGCAGGGGCTAAGGGTGTGCTCGCGCCTTACGGCGCGAGCGCAGCGTACGGGGCGCGTGCGTGCACCACGCGTCCCCCGACCATCGTCAGCACGGGCCGCATCTGCTTGATCTCGTCGTTGCTGATCTGCAAATACGGTTTGTCGAGCACCACCAGGTCGGCGAGCTTGCCGGCTTCGATCGACCCCAGGTCCTGCTCTTCGAAATTGAACCAGGCGTTGGCCGCCGTGTAGAGCCGCAAGGCGTCTTTGCGCCCGATCTGTTGGCCGGGCAGCAGCAGTTCACCGGAAGCATCCTTGCCCGTGACCATGAAGTAGAGCCCCAGCCAGGGGTTCAAGGCACCGACAACCGCCGAGTCCGACCCGGCACCCATGCGGATGCCACTCTCCAGCAACATGCGATACGGGGGACCTGCCTTCCACGAGGAATTCGAATTGCGGATGTAGTCGTGGTCCTGCACACGCACGCCGACGCCGATCTGCTGCAGACGCTTCACCTGATTCGGGGTGATCTCGAACACATGCTCCAGCGTCCAGCGCAGTGAGCTGATGGGTGTCCGGGCCGCCACGCGCTCCATGATCTTGAGGTAGCGCTCGATCTCCTCTTCCTTGATCGTGTGCTGCGAGAGCGCCCAACCCGCATTGGCCGCCCGCAGGTAGACCTCGAACACTTCGTCGTCGGTGGCACCGGCCTTGATCACCTGCTCGCCGAAGCGCACGGCCTTGTACATACCGTCACCCAGGCCCTGCGTGGCGTTCGCGATGCGCGCCGTGGCGGAGTGGATGTCGTGCTGATCCCGCGTGTCACGATGGTCGTACTGGATGCGCAGGCGCAGCGGCAGTTTGCCGGCCCGCCAGAACTGCTCCGCATGCTTGAGGTCCGGCCGATCAGCCTCGGTGAGGTGGGCACCGAGCCAGTCGCAGCAGGCCTGGTCCACGACCGTGGTCAGGCCCAGCGACACCGCGTACTGCAGGTAATCCGGCCAGCGACGCTTCATGCGCGCCTCGGTGGCAGAGCGGATGACATACGTGAGGCCGTTGCCATCAGTCGCCACGTCACCCGCGTCTGACGTCGGAATGCCTGCAGCGGCGAGCACGCGGCGACCTTCGTCATTGACGAGGCCGCGTGTCGAATAACCGATCTGCATATAGACGGGGTGGTCGGGAATCGCAGCGCTGAGCTCCTGCCGCGTGGGCATGCGCCGCTCCGCGAACTGACCCGGTGTAAAGCCGCCGATGGCCGCCAGCCATTCGCCGGGCTCAGCTTTCTTTGCGGCCACAACCAGCGCCGCCTGCAACGACTTGATCGAGTCCGCCGCCTCCAGCCCTGCGATGAACGGCCCCGGGGCCTGGGCCGTGCGCACGAAGTGCGTGTGGTTGTCGATCAAGCCGGGGATCACCGTGCGTCCGTCCAGATCGATGATTTGGATGCAGGGCGCCTTCGGATTGACCGGCTCGCCCACCGTCAGGATGCGATGACCGCGGATGCGCACCGTGTCGACGGTGCGATCGGCGGCATCGACGGTAAGGATCTGCCCGTGGGTCAGGACCAGGTCCTTGCCGCCGGGGCAGGCGTCGGCCGCGTGGGTGGTAGACACCGCAGCCAACACGCAGCAGGCAAGCACAGCACGAAGGGCGACATTGGCTGGATTTAGGCTGAACATCAGCGTCTCACCGATACGACGCAGGCAGTGGATACAGCCCATCGTACGGCGGCCAGTTGGGCACCGGCCGGTCTTCCGGCGCGTAGTAGAAGGCAGCGTGGATGTCGCGGATCTTGCCGTGGTCGATGTGGAACAGCTCGGTGAAGTGGTTGCGACGCTTGGTGTTCTTGGCCTCGCGACGGAACATCGCCGACACCATCACGGCCTGTGACTCGTCATCAATCACATAGAAGTCGCGGATGGCGACGGTTGCCACGCCGAAATCACCCTGCGTGCGGCAATCGGTCTTGCCGTTGT
>CANGFJ010000230.1 GCA_947453065.1 Pseudomonadota bacterium | reverse complement strand
TCATCCGCCACTTCAAGCTGACGCCCACCAGCCACGACGGCAAGCGGCTGCAGCAGCTGCTGGAAACCTGGCCACGCGACGAGCTGCTGCAGGCCGAGGCCGGCGAACTCATCGACGCCGTCACGCAGATCCTCGCGTTGCAGGAGCGCCGACGTGTGCTCGTGCTGCTGCGACGCGAACGCTTCCGCCGCTTTTTCACCGTCCTGGTGTTCGTGCCCCGCGAGCGCTACGACGAAGCCCTGCTCGCGCGTATCGAAACGCTGGCGGCCACCGCCTGTGGCGGCCATGACGTCACCGCCGACGTCGGGATGTTCGACGCCTCGATGGTGCGTGTGCAGCTGCTGGTGCGCGTCGACCCCACTGCCCGCGACCGCGACGTCGACGTGGCCGCGCTGGAAGCGGCCATCACCGCCGCAGCCGTCCGCTGGCAGGACACCCTGCGCAGCGCGATGCTCGCGGCCGGCCATGACGCCGTGCGTGCTGCCGCCCTGGCCCGGCGCTACGCCGCGATGCTCCCGCCGTCCTACCAGGACGACACCCCCGCCACGGCCGCGCTGGCCGACATCGTCGACCTCGAAGTGCTGCTGACCCGCGCCCCGCCGCGCCTGCGCATCGAGCGCGTGGACGGCGAGCCCCTGCAGCGCCTGCACCTGCGCCGCGTGGCGCTGGGCGAACTCACACCGATCTCCGACCTGCTACCGCTGCTCGAGAACTTCGGCCTGCGGGTCATCGCCGAGCGCGCGCATGAGCTGCAGCTGGAGAACGGCAGTGCCGCCGTCATCCAGGACCTGGAGATGGAGCAGCTGCGCGGTGCGCCGCTGGAACAGGGCCTGGCCAGCGCGCGCTTCCTCGACACGCTGCAGCGGGTCATCAGCGGCGAGGCCGAGAACGACGCCTTCAACCACCTCGTCGTGCTGGGCGGCTGCAGCGCCCGCGAGGTGCAGCTGCTGCGCGCTTGCTGCCGCTACCTGCTGCAGGCAGGGCTGCCCGCCAGCCAGGCCAGCATGGAGCGCGTACTGGCCACGCATTACGCGATCACGCTGCAGCTGCTACTGCTCTTCAAGCTGCGCTTCGATCCCGACGCCGACCGCCTGCAGGCCGAGCGCGCGGCCGGGCGGGGTGCCCGCGCGATCCGCGCCCAGCTCGACCTGGTCAGCAGCCTCGAAGACGACCGCGTGCTGCGCGCCCTGCTTGAACTGCTGCTCGCGATGACGCGCACCAATTACTACCGCATCACCACGCCACTGCCGGCGGCGCTGGCGTTCAAGATTGACCCGCAGGCCCTGCCCTGGCTGCCGAAGCCCGTGCCGCGCTTCGAGATCTTCGTGCACGGCACGCGCGTGGAAGGCGTGCACCTGCGCATGGGTGCCGTGGCACGCGGCGGCCTGCGCTGGTCAGACCGCCCGTCGGACTTCCGCACCGAAGTGCTCGGCCTCATGAAGACCCAGCACGTGAAGAACGCGCTGATCGTGCCCGTCGGTGCCAAGGGCGGCTTCGTCGTGCGACGCCTGCCCGCTGCGCGCGACGCACAGCAGGGCGAGGTCACCGCCTGCTATGCGCTGTACATCCACGCGCTACTCGACCTCACCGACAACCTCGTCGAGGGCCAGCTGCAGCCGCCACCGCGCACCGTGCGCCACGACGGCGACGATCCCTATCTCGTGGTCGCTGCCGACAAGGGCACCGCCACCTTCTCCGATGCGGCCAACGCCATCGCCGTGGCGCGCGGCTTCTGGCTGGGCGACGCCTTCGCGTCCGGCGGCTCGGCCGGCTATGACCACAAGGTCATGGGCATCACCGCGCGCGGTGCCTGGGAGTGCGTCAAACGACATTTCCGCGAGCTCGGCACCGACATCCAGTCCCAGCCCTTCACCGTCGCCGGCATCGGCGACATGGCCGGCGATGTGTTCGGCAACGGCCTGCTGCTGTCACCCCACACCCGCCTGGTCGCGGCCTTCAACCACCAGCATGTGTTCCTCGATCCGGCGCCTGACGCCGCCAGCAGCTACAGCGAGCGCGCACGCCTGTTCGCCCTGCCGCGTTCCAGCTGGGCCGACTACGACCGCAAGGGCCTCTCCCGCGGCGGCGGCGTGTTCGAGCGCAGTGCCAAGTCCATCCCGCTGTCGCCCGAGATGCGCCAGCTGCTCGCGCCCCACCTGGACGGCCGCACGAGCGCACCGCCCACCGAGGTCATCCGCGCCATCCTGCGCATGCAGGTCGACCTGCTGTGGAACGGCGGCATCGGCACCTACGTCAAGGCCAGCACCGAAAGCCACCTCGATGCGGGGGACCGCAGCAACGACAGCCTGCGCATCGACGGCCGCGAACTGCGCGCGCGCGTCGTGGGCGAAGGCGGCAACCTGGGCTTCACGCAGCGCGGACGCATCGAATACGCGCTGGCCGGCGGCCGCCTCAACACCGACTCCATCGACAACTCGGCCGGCGTGAACACCTCCGACATCGAGGTGAACGTCAAGATCCTGCTGGGCACGCGGCCCGGTGCGGCGCGCGATCGCCTGCTGCGCACCGTCACCGATGCCGTGGCGGCCCAGGTCCTGCGCAACAACGTGCTGCAGAGCCAGGCGCTGAGCCTCATGCAGCGCGAAGCCACCCCACGCCTGGATGACTACCAGGCGCTAATCCGTTCGTTGGTGCGCATCGAAGGCCTGGACCCGGACCTGGAACGCCTGCCCAAGGACGATGAACTCATCGCGCGCGCCCGCAACGGCCAGAGCCTCACCCGCCCCGAACTGGCGGTGCTGCTGTCCTGGCAGAAGCTCTCGCTCAACCGCGAGCTGCTGGCCAGCGACCTGCCCGAAGACCCGTACTTCGCCGCCGAGCTCGAGCGTTACTTCGCTGCGCCCCTGCGCCGCGGCCATGGCAGTGCCATCCGCGCGCATCGCCTGCGCCGCGAGATCATCGCGGTCACCACCAGCAACAGCCTCATCAACCGCATGGGGCCCACCTTCGTCACGCTGATGGCCGATAGCACGGGTGCCACGCCCCCGCAGATCGCCCGCGCCTATAGCATCGTGCGCGAGACACTCGGCCTGCGGGACCTGTGGCGGGACATCGAGGCGCTGGACAACCGCGCGCCCGCCGAAGCCCAGTACCTGGCGCTTGCCGAAACCATCACCCTGACCCGCACGCTCTGCGCCTGGCTGCTGCAGCATCGCCGTGCCGCGCTCGACGTGGCAGACACCGTGCAGGCACTGGCAGCGCCGATGGCCGAACTGCGCCAGGGCCTTGCCGGCCTGTTGCGCGGTGAAGAACTGGCGCAGTTCAGTGCACGCCACCAGCAGTTCGAAACCGCTGGTCTCCCTGCGGCCCTGGCCGCGCGCATCGCCACACTGGATGCCCTCACGGCGGCCTTCGACCTTATCGAACTCGCCCGCGAGCGCCGCACCGCCATCACGCGCGTGGCGACCTTGCACGCCACGCTCGGCAGCGAGCTGGGCATCGACTGGCTGCGCCACCGCGCGCTGGGCCTCAGCGCCACCGGCCCCTGGCAGGGCGCGGCGCGCGAAGCGCTGGTCGAGGCCAGCTGGCAGCTGCAGCGGCAGTTCACAGCGCAGTGCCTGCGTGGCAGTGGCAGCGACGCGCAACGCCTCGCCCGCCTGTTGGCCTTGCGGCCCGAGGCCCTGCGCAACTGGCAGGGCCAGCTCGCCCAGCTGCGCGCCGCGCCAGTGCTGGATTTCGCGGCCCTGTCGGTGGGCCTGGAGTCCGTGCGCCGGCTCGCCGGCCGCTAGCGCCGCC
>CANGFJ010000229.1 GCA_947453065.1 Pseudomonadota bacterium | reverse complement strand
AGTCTGTGCCGGAGTGGGAGGTTGGCGCCCTGCTGGGCCACAAGGTCGCAAGCGCCATGACGGATCGCTATGCGCAGCTGCGGCCGGACTTCATGAAGGCCTCGCGAGAGGCTGTGGAGGCGCTCCTGGCGGAGGGTGCTCCGGCCTGGCTTGCCAGCTACTTGCCAGCCCTGCCTGAGCAGGAATCTTCAACCCGTGAAAAACAGAAGGTTTCCAACGGGTTAGATGGTAGTCGCGAGTGGGATCGAACCACCGACCACTTCCATGTCAAGGAAGTGCTCTACCACTGAGCTACGCGACTACGGCAAGCGCCTCAAGGGGCGCAGAAGATACCTACCTCGCTACTACACTGCAAGGCCCAGTTCGCGCTGGCGCAGCTTTTCGATCTCATCGCGCAGCCCGGCGGCCTGTTCGAACTCCAGATTGCGGGCGTGCTTGAACATTTCAGCCTCCAGCCGCTTGATCTCCTTGGCGATCTGCTCGGGCCGGGCATTGGCCGGCAGGCTGGGAGGGGCCTTGGTCCCGCCCCGGCGCTTGTCGGCAGGCGTCGGGGCGTCGGGCCGCGCCCCTTCCATGTAGTCCTTGATCGCCTTGGTGACGCCGCGCGGGGTGATTCCGTGCTCCAGGTTGTAGGCCTCCTGCCGGGTGCGACGGCGCGCGGTCTCATCCAGTGCGCGCTGCATCGAGCCGGTGATGCGGTCGGCATACAGGATGGCGCGGCCGTTGAGGTTGCGGGCGGCGCGGCCGATGGTCTGGATCAGCGCGCCCTCGGAGCGCAGGAAGCCTTCCTTGTCTGCATCGAGAATGGCGACCAGCGAGACCTCGGGCATGTCCAGGCCCTCGCGCAGCAGGTTGATGCCGACGATGGCGTCAAACTTGCCCAGCCGCAGGTCGCGGATGATCTCGACCCGCTCGACGGTTTCAACGTCGGAGTGCAGGTAGCGCACCTTCACGCCGTGTTCGGTGAGGTATTCGGTGAGGTCTTCGGACATGCGTTTGGTCAGCGTCGTGACCAGCGTGCGCTCGCCCAGCGCCACGCGCAGGTTGATCTCCGAGAGCACGTCATCCACCTGCGTGCCCACCGGGCGGATTTCCACCACCGGATCGATGAGGCCCGTCGGGCGCACCACCTGCTCGACCACCTGCCCGGCCTTGGTTGCCTCGTACTTGCCCGGCGTGGCCGAGACAAAAATCATCTGCGGCGCAATTGCCTCCCATTCCTCAAACTTCAGCGGTCGGTTGTCCAGCGCCGAAGGCAGCCGGAAGCCGAATTCCACCAGCGTTTCCTTGCGCGAGCGATCGCCCTTGTACATCGCGCCCAGCTGCGGAATGGTCTGGTGGCTTTCGTCCACGATGAGCAGCGCGTTGTCCGGCAGGTAGTCATACAGACAGGGCGGCGCCTCGCCGGGCAAATGCCCCGACAAATAGCGCGAGTAGTTCTCGATGCCCTGGCAATAGCCGATCTCCTGGATCATTTCCAGGTCAAAGGTCGTGCGCTGCTGCAGGCGCTGCGCCTCGACGAGCTTGTTGTCGGCATAGAGCTGTGCCAGGCGCAGCCCCAGGTCTTCGCGGATCTGGTCGATCGCGCCCACCAGGCGCTCTTTGGGCGTCACGAAGTGCGTACCCGGATACACCGTAAAACGCGGCAGTTTTGCGCGCACCTCGCCCGTCAGCGGATCAAAGCGCGAGATGCCATCGATGATGTCGTCGAAGAGCTCCACGCGGATGGCATCGCGCTCCGACTCCGCCGGAAAGATGTCGATGATGTCGCCGCGTACGCGGTAGCAGCCCTGCGTCAGGTCCATGTCGTTGCGCGTGTACTGCATGTCGGCCAGGCGCCGCAGCAGCGCGCGCTGGTCCAGTTTGTCGCCGCGCTTGAGGTGCAGCACCATCTCCAGGTAAGCCTTGGGATCGCCCAGGCCATAGATGGACGACACCGTGGCTACGATGATCGCGTCGGGCCGCTCCAGCATCGCCTTGGTGGCCGAGAGGCGCATCTGCTCGATGTGCTCGTTCACCGCCGAGTCCTTCTCGATGTAGGTGTCGGAGGACGGCACATAGGCCTCGGGCTGGTAGTAGTCGTAGTACGAGACGAAATACTCCACGGCGTTACCGGGGAAGAACTCCTTGAACTCGCCATACAGCTGCGCAGCCAGTGTCTTGTTGTGCGCGATCACCAGCGTGGGGCGCTGCAGCTTCTGGATGACGTTGGCGATGGTGAAGGTCTTGCCCGAGCCGGTGACCCCCAGCAGCGTCTGGGCCGCCAGGCCGCTCTCCACGCCCTCGATCAGGCGTGCGATGGCCCCCGGCTGGTCACCTGCCGGTTCGTACTCGGATCTAAGGTCAAATTGCGCTTTCTGCGTCATCATCGTCCCGTAATATACCGCGCCCCACTGCTACGACCCGGACCACTGTGCGAACTGTGAGCCTGCAAATCTCCCGACGCGTTCAACGCGTCAAGCCCTCGCCCACCCTGGCCATGACGGCCCGGGCCGCCCAGCTCAAGGCCGAAGGCAAGGACGTGATCAGCCTGTCGGTCGGCGAGCCTGACTTCGACACACCGCAGCACATCGCCGAGGCGGGCATTGCTGCCATCCGTGCCGGGTACACCCGCTATACCAATGCGGACGGCGCGCCAGAACTCAAGGACGCCATCATCGCGAAGTTCCAGCGCGACAATGGCATTACCTACGACCGCAAACAGATCCTGGTCTCCACGGGCGCCAAGCAGACGCTGTTCAACCTGTGCATGGCGGTGCTCGATCCGGGTGACGAGGTCATCATTCCGGCCCCCTACTGGGTGTCGTACCCGGACATGGTCATGCTGGCCGACGGCCTGCCCGTGACCCCCGACGCCACCGCCGAGAACGGCTACAAGATGACGCCGCGGCAGCTGGCGGCCTCGATCACCGCCAAGACGCGCATGGTGATGCTCAACTCGCCCAGCAACCCCACTGGCGCCGCCTACACGCGCGCAGAGCTGGTTGCCCTGGGCGAGGTGCTGCTGGAGCACCCGCGCATCCTGGTGGCCACCGACGACATCTACGAGAAGATCTACTGGGGCAGCGAGCCGTTCTGCAGCCTGCTGACCGCCGTACCGGCCCTCTACGACCGCACAGTGACCATCAACGGCTGCTCCAAGGGCTATGCGATGACCGGTTGGCGCATTGGCTATTGCGGCGGCCCCAGGGAGATCGTGGCGGCCATGGCCACCGTGCAGGGCCAGTCCACCACCAATGCTTCCAGCATCAGCCAGAAGGCCGCTATTGCGGCCCTGAACGGCCCTGAAGAGGAGGTGCAGCGCATGAACGCCGCCTTCAAGGCACGCCACGACTTTTTCGTGGCCGGCCTCAACGCCCTGCCCGGCATCCGTTGCCTGGCCGGCAGCGGCACGTTCTATGCCTTCGCCGACGTGCGCGAGGCCATGCAGCACCTGGGCTTCAAGGACGACACGGCATTTTGCGAGTTCATCCTCGCCGAAGCGCTGGTGGCGGGCGTTCCGGGCTCCGGCTTCGGTGCCCCGGGTCATCTGCGGCTGTCGTTTGCGTGCAGCATGGAGACCTTGGCCGAGGCGCTGAAGCGCATTGGGCAGGCCTTGGCCAAGGGCCCCGAAAAAACCTGATCTTCACACTTGACGTGGGCGCTCTGTTCTTGAAGAATCGCGCCCTCTTTGAGGCCTAGCCTTCAATTCCCTGGTAGCTCAGCGGTAGAGCGTCGGACTGTTAATCCGTTGGTCGTTGGTTCGATTCCAACCCAGGGAGCCATCCTTTAAGCACTTT
>CANGFJ010000228.1 GCA_947453065.1 Pseudomonadota bacterium | reverse complement strand
TATGCCGAGGCGATGCGTCGCTATGGCTCCGACAAGCCCGACCTGCGCGTCTCGCTCGAACTGGTGGACGTGGCCGACCTGGTGGCCGGCTGCGACTTCAAGGTCTTCGCTGCGCCCGCTGCCAGCCCCACGGGCCGCGTGGCGGCGCTGCGCGCCCCGGGTGGCGCCAGCCTCAGCCGCAAGGAGATCGACGACTACACGGCCTTTGTGGCCCGTTATGGCGCCAAGGGCCTGGCCTACATCAAGGTCAACGACCTCGCCAAGGGCCGCGAGGGCTTGCAGTCACCGATCATCAAGTTCCTCAGCGACCCGGTGCTGGCGGAGATCCTTGAGCGCACCGGCGCCCAGGACAATGACCTGATCTTCTTCGGTGCCGACACCGCCAAGGTCGTCAGCGATGCGCTGGGTGCGCTGCGCCTGAAGATCGCCCAGGACCTCAAGCTGGTCGCGCAGGGGTGGCGCCCGCTGTGGGTCGTGGACTTCCCCATGTTCGAGTACGACGCCGACGAGAAGCGCTGGGCCGCCATGCACCACCCGTTCACCGCGCCCCAGGTCGACGATCCGGCGGCGCTTGCCGCCGATCCGGGCGCTGCCGTGGCCAAGGCCTACGACATGGTGCTCAACGGCTCTGAAGTGGGCGGGGGTTCGGTGCGTATTCACCGCGAGGAGATGCAGTCGGCCGTGTTCGGCATGCTGGGCATCGCGCCGGAAGAGGCCCGGCTGAAGTTCGGCTTCTTGCTCGATGCGCTGAAGTACGGCGCACCGCCGCACGGTGGCCTGGCCTTTGGCCTGGATCGACTGGTGATGCTGATGGCCGGCTGCGAGAGCATCCGCGATGTCATCGCCTTCCCGAAGACGCAGACGGCGGCCTGCCCGATGACCGATGCACCCACCGAGGTGAGCGAGCGTCAGCTGAAGGAACTCAACATCCGCGTCCGGCAGGCACCCACCACGGGTTGACCGCCGGTGCGGTGATCGCCGCCGGGGTGGCGGCGATCAGCCTGGCCTGATCAGGCCGTCTTGGCCGGACCGCTCTTGGCGCGGCGCTCCATCAGGTCGCCGACGCGCGACAGCGAGGCCAGGTGGTAGTACGCCGCGGCCATCCAGCCCTTGCGGTGCCATTCCACGATGGTCTCGGCGTCCAGGTCGGTGAGCTTCTGCACATCGATGACTTCAAAGCCATCGACGGTGACCTTCTTGCCGTCCGGCAGGGTGCCGTCCAGGCGCCGGGAAATCATCAGGCCCTTGGCGCGCAGCGCCTTGCAGAACTCGACGGTGATGCCGGCTTCGCCGCTGTAGGCGGTGCAGAACTGCATCGCATCGCGGGTCAGCTGGCTTGGCTCGCCGTTCTCGAACAGCGCCACGCCTTCTTCGCCTTCACGCGCGAAGCGCGGTGAGGCCACGTCGATGGCCAGGGCCAGATCAGGCTGGCCTTCCGTGACGGTGCCCATGTTGATCAGGCCAAACGGGTGGCGACGCACATAGGCCGGCACATAGGTCGTGGCGTCCCAGTAGCCATCGGCCATGAACTGGTTGTTGTTGTCCACGCCCGTCAGGATGACCGGGCCGCCTTCTTCGCCGGCCGCGAACAGGATGGCGTAGCAACGGGCGGCATCGGCGAACTCGCCCAGGACGACGGGGATGCCCAGTGCGTCGCTGGCAAACGCGATGTTGCCGTCCCGCAGGCGCCAGGCCGCATGGTCCGTGGACAGCAGCGGTTGCGGATCGACGTAGAACAGCGGCTGGCGGACAGGAGGGGTAGCACTCATGGAAAAAGATCCTGGTTCGTGAAAACAGGCGGCGAATTTACGCTATCTGCCCGGGGTCTGTCGCCAGCCACGGAATCGAACCGTAGCGGATTTGGACATTCCCTTGCAGGAAGGCAGAGAATCGCCGCAGAACACTGATCAACGCGCTGCAGCGCGCACCCCGGGGGACTCATGATTCGGCCATTCCGCAGCTTTGCCGGTGCCTTGACGCTCGGCCTCTCGTTCGTTGCCCTGGCTGCCGGTGCGCAGGACGCGACGCCCGGCTCGCAATGGTTGTCGTACAACAACCAGCTCGACGGGCAGCGCTACTCGCCCCTCAAGGCGATCACGCCGGCCAATGCGGCGCAGCTGGGTGAGGTCTGCCGGGTGCAGGTCGATGGCCCGACCTCGTTTCACTCGGACCTGATCGTGGTCGATGGCGTGATCTACACCAGCACGGGCCGCGAGACTGTGGCCATCGATGCCACGACCTGCGCGCTGCGCTGGCGCCATACCTACACGTCCGAAGAAGAGCGCTACTCGCCGTCGACCCGGGGCGTGGCGGTGCTCGACGGCCGCGTGTTCCGTGGCACCGGCGACGCGCGGCTCATCGCGCTGGATGCGGCCACGGGCAAGCTGCTGTGGAAGACCGTGATCGGCGCGCCCCGCCTGGGTGAGTCCGCTGCGGCCGCGCCGCTGGCCTGGGGTGGCGTGGTGTACATGGGCATCGGCGGCAGCGAGCTGGGCGTGCGCGGGCGCGTCATGGCCTATGACGCGCGTACCGGCCAGGAACTGTGGCGCTTCAACACCGTGCCCATGGGCAAGGAAACCGGCGCCGAGACCTGGCAGCGTTCGGCCTCGGCCAAGACCGGCGGTGGCGGCGTGTGGGGGGCCATGACGCTGGACGTCACCACCGGCGAATTGTTCGTGCCGGTGGGCAACCCCTGGCCGGACATCGACAAGGCCTATCGCCCCGGCGCCAATCTGTTCACTGATTCCATCGTGTCGCTGGATGCGCGCACCGGCGCGCTGAAGTGGTGGTACCAGGTGACGCCGGAAGACTGGATGGACCTGGATCTGGTCGCCCCACCGGTGCTGTACCGGGCCAGCAAGGCACGGGACTTCCTCGTGTTCGGCGGCAAGGATGGCTATGTCACGGCCGTAGACCGCGACACGCACAAGCTGGTGTTCCGCACGCCGGTCACCACAGTGGAGAAGGCGCCCAAAACCCCGACGAAGGAAGGCTCGCGCATGTGCCCGGGCTACGCCGGCGGCGTGGAGTGGAACGGCCCTGCACTCGATCGTCTCAACAACACACTGGTGACGGGTGCGGTGGACGCCTGCTTCATCGTGAAGCTGGGCAAGACCGAGTACGCACCCGGCGGCGTGAGCTTTGGCGGCACGGTCGAGCCGGTGGGCGAGACCACCGGCTGGATCACCTCGATCGACACGGAAACCGGCGCGGTACGCTGGAAGTACCACGCCGACAAGCCGGTGGTGGCGGGCATCACGCCCACTGCGGGCGGCGTGACCTTTGCCGGTGACCTGGGCGGCAACCTGCTGGTCTTCAACAGCAAGACGGGCGAGCTGGTGCGCAAGCTGCAGACGGGTGGCTCGATGGCTGGTGGCGTCGTCACCTATGAGGCCGGTGGCACGCAGTACCTGGCCTTTGCCGCGGGCAATGTGTCGCGCAATGCCTTCGGGGCGCTGGGTCTGCCCAGCGTCGTGGTCATGTCGCTGAATCCGGCGCGGGGCACGGCCGCGCCCGTGGTGCTGACGCCGGCGGCCAGTGCGCCTGCGGGCGCCCCGAACCTGGCCAACGGCCGCAAGCTCTATGGCCAGATCTGTGTGGCCTGCCACGGCCCCGAGGGCAACCTGATCGCCGACCGTAAACTCACGACGCTGAAATCGCGCCAGAGCCTGGCCGCCACGGTTGCCTATGTGAAGGACCCGAAGGCGCCCATGCCCAAGCTCTACCCGGACCTGCTGAACGAACAGAGCATCGTGGACGTCGCCGCCTACGTGCACGAGGAGCTG
>CANGFJ010000227.1 GCA_947453065.1 Pseudomonadota bacterium | reverse complement strand
TGAACCGGCCGCCGGCTGGCATCGCGCCTGGCCGGGGCAAACGCCCCGCCCAGGCGACGGCCCCTCAGGCTGCCTTGTGCGCCGGCGTAGCCTGGATGTGCGAGGGGATCAGGAAGAAGCTGATCGTCGTCACCAACGCGCACACCGCCACAAACCAGAAGAACAGGTTCACGCCCGGCATCGGCTGCATCGCGAAGTAGAACGAGGCCACGCTCGGGCTGGCCACCGCACCGATGCGCGAGATGGTCTGGGCCATGCCCACGGCCGAACCCCGGATATCGGTCGGGTACGAATGCGCGCTGACGGCATACATGAACGCCTGCATGCCGTTGATGGCCGCACCCAGGACGAAGCACAGCGCCAGCACGGTGAACGCCACCGGACTGGCCGTGCCCATCAGCAGGACGCCGATGAGCACCGTGGCCAGGGCCCCGACAAAGGCCAGCCCCGTGCCCACATAGCGCGAGCCATACCAGCGGATCATCAGCGCACCGCCGATGGAGCCGAAGAACGCGCCCACCGAGAACAGCGTCAGGCCCATGCCGGCGACATCGGCCGCCACGCGATCGGCCGGGAACAGCACCTTCAGGTAGTTCGTGAAGATGTACAGCACGAAGCTGTTGAAGGAGAACGCCACCCAGATGAAGAACGTGGCGCGACGGTAGTCCACGTTCCACAACGTGGCGATCCAGTGGCTCGAACGCTTGCCCTCTTCCTGCACCACGAACTGCTCGGTGCCGTCATAGCGCTTCTCGCCCACCAGCCTGTTGAGCGTGCGCGCCAGGCGCGCATGCAGGGCCGGGTGCTGGGCCATGTACTTGGGCGATTCCGGCAGCAGGTAGCCAAACAGGACAAACAGCGCCAGCGGCACCAGGCCGCCGATCAGGAACATGTACTGCCAGTCCACCAGCTTGATCGCAATGCCAGCCAGCGAACCACCCAGCGGCACCGACGAGACCACCAGTGCCACGATGACGCTGCGCACGCGGTACGAGGTCCATTCGGAGATCAGCGTGGCCGCCAGCGGCGTCACACCGCCCATGCCCAGGCCCGTCACAAAGCGCCAGATGACCAGGTGGTCGAGGTCGTGCGAACCAGCCATGGCGGTGCGATAGCACATCACCGAGCCCAGGGTCAGGAACATCAGGCAGGTGATGTAGGAGCGCTTGCGGCCGATGCGATCGCCCAGCCACCCCAGCACCACCGAACCCACCGCCATGCCCAGCAGGCCGGCCGAATTGATCGGCCCCAGCTGTGACTTGGAGATCGCCCAGTCCGTCACCAGGTGATTGCTGACGTGACCCATCATGAACAGGTCGAAGCCGTCGGTCAGCATGATGATGATCATCATGATGGTGATGCCGAAGGGCATCCAGAAGTAGTTGGCGGAGTCGATTACCGCACCGACGTCGACTCGTTTCTGCTGCGTGCTCATGATGCGCTGCTGTCCTTGTCCCAGGCCACATTGACCTCGGTGTTGAAATAGCGGTCCGTAGACCCGTTCATACTGTTAAGTGCGCCCGGCAACGGCGTTGCGGGCCAGCACTTCGGCGGCCGCTGTAAAGGCCTCGACACCCGCCGGGATGCCCGCATAGGCGACCGTGTGCAGGATGACCTCGCGGATCTCATCCGGCGTGGCGCCGTTAGCCAGGGCACCGGCGACGTGGACCTTGAGCTGGTTGGGCTTGCTCAGGGCGGTCAGCGCTGCGAGGGTCAGCAGGCTGCGGGTCTTCAGGTCCAGCCCAGGCCGGCCCCAGGTCTGCCCGAAGCAGTACTCGGTCACCAGCTCCTCGAAGGGGCGATTGAAGTCCGTGGCCTGGGCCAGGCGATCTTCGGCGCCCGCTGCGCCAAACATCTCGCGCCGGAGCTTCATGCCGGCGACAAACGCCGCACTCTTCTCATCGCTCATCCTGGAAAAGCCCCCTGCTACCGCCGTCACGCCCACCCGGCGGACGCGAAGCTTCACCTGAATCGTGGCTGGCCGCAATGAGGGCACGTTATGATCGGCCCCGGTTCCGGTAGGAGGCTTCGTGGCAAAGAAGAAACAGCAGGCGGCGGCCCCGCCGCCGGACAAGAATTCACCGGATCGCACCCGGAGCAACATCCTTGAGGTGGCCACCCGCGAATTCTCGGAAAAGGGCCTTGCCGGGGCCCGCGTGGACGAGATCGCCGAACGCACCAACACCAGCAAACGGATGATCTATTACTACTTCGAGAGCAAAGAAGGCCTCTACCGGGCCGTGCTTGAGAAGGTGTACGAACAGATCCGCCTGATCGAGTCCGGCATCACCACCGAAGACCGCTCCCCCGAAGACGCGCTGCGCGAAATCGTCCGCGCCACCTTTGACTGGCACAACAAACACCCGGATTTCGTGCGTCTGGTGATGAACGAGAACATCCACCAGGGCGAGCACATCGGCGCGATGACCGGCATCCAGGTGCGCCGCCAGACCATCGTCGACCTGCTGCGCCGGGTTCTCGTTCGAGGCGAGAAGAGCGGCACTTTCCGCAAAGGGCTCGACCCCATCGACCTGCACATGTCGATCAGTGCCCTGTGCTTCTACAACGTGTCCAACCGGCACACCTTCTCGCGCATTTTCGAGCGCGACATGACCTCCCCGAAGGCCGTCGCCGCGCGTCGCGACGTGGTGATCGACACCATTCTGCGCTGGTGCATGGCCTAACCGGCATCGTTTGACTAACCGGTTCGTACACGGTAGCCTCGGACGCAAATCCGCCAGGGCCGGCCTTCCATGCTCACGTCCATCGCCACCGTCTCCGTCAGCGGCAGCCTGGAGTCCAAGATCGCGGCCATCGCCGCGGCCGGCTTCTGGGGCGCCGAAATCATGGAAAGCGACCTGGTCAGCTGCGCGGCCTCGCCGCGCGAGATCGGCGCGATGCTGCGGGCCCAGGGCCTCAGCTGCACCGCCTACCAGCCCTTCCGCGACTTCGAAGGCATGACCGGCGCCCTGCGGGCCCGCACCTTCGACCGCATCGAGCGCAAGTTCGACCTCACCCAGGAGCTGGGCAGCACCCGCCTGCTGATCTGCAGCAACGTGCACCCGGACTGCTCGGGTGACCGCGGGCGCCTCATCGCGGACTTCCAGGAACTGGGCGAACGTGCGGCGCGGCGCGGCCTGACAGTGGGCTACGAGGCCCTGGCCTGGGGCCGGCATGTGTTCGACCACCGTGACGCCTGGGACATCGTGCGCCGTACCGACCACCCGGCCGTCGGGTTGGTGCTCGACAGCTTCCACAGCTTCGCGCGCAAGGTACCCATCGAGAGCCTGCGCGACATCGACCCTGCCAAGATCTGCCTCGTGCAGCTGGCCGACGCGCCGCAGCTGTACATGGATGAACTCTCCTGGAGCCGGCACTTCCGCACCATGCCCGGCCAGGGCGACTTCCCCCTGGCCGACTACGTTGGCATGCTGCAGGACATCGGCTATCGCGGCATCTTTTCGCTGGAGATCTTCAACGACCGCTTCCGCGCCGCCAATGCCGCCACCGTCGCGGTGGATGGCATGCGCTCGCTGACCTACCTGCAGGACCAGATCTCGCGCCAGCGTCAGGCCGAACTGCCGGCGCCGCGCGTGCGGGCCAGCGGCATCGAGTTCATCGAGTTCGCGGCCAACGAGAACGAGGCGCCGCGGCTGGCGCGCCTGCTCTCTACCCTGGGCTTCCGCGAAGCAGGCCGGCATCGCCGCAAGGCCGTGACGCGCTGGACGCAGGGCGACATCAACATCGTCCTCAACAGCGAAATCGAAGGCTTCGCGCACACCCACGACATGGCCCACGGCGCCTCTGTTTGTGCAGTGGGCCTGCGCGTGGATGACGTGGCCGGCGCGATGTCCCGCGCACAGGCCCTGCGCATCGCC
>CANGFJ010000226.1 GCA_947453065.1 Pseudomonadota bacterium | reverse complement strand
GTGCGCGGGCTGATGCCCAGGCGATCGGCCGCCTCGCTGCGCGACACGCCGTTGCCCAGCACGCCCAGGATCAGCTCGCGTTCGGTCTCACGCAGCGATCCGCGCAGCGCGCTGGCCTGCTCCAGGTCCTGCGGCAGCGGCAACGGCAGGCTGACAGGCTGCGCCTCGCTGTCGGTCACCGACTCAAAGCGGATGTGCGCCGGCTCGATCACCGGGCCAGTGGCCAGGATCAGCGCACGCTGCAAGAGGTTGTCGAGTTCGCGGATGTTGCCGGGCCACGGATAGGTCAGCAGCAAGTGCGCGGCATCGGCTGAGAGCGCCGGGATCGCCGTGCCCGGACGGCAGCGCGAGCCCAGCAGCTGCATCGCCAGCGGCAGCACGTCATCGCGGCGCTCGCGCAGCGGCGCAATCACCAGCGGGAACACGCACAGCCGGTAGAACAGGTCTTCGCGGAAGCGACCCGCCAGCACTTCAACGCGCAGGTGGCGGTTGGTCGTGGCGATCACTCGCACATCCAGGGGAATGGTGGCGCGGCCGCCGATGCGCTCGACCTCGCGCTCCTGCAACACGCGCAGCAGCTTGGCCTGCAGCGCCAGCGGCATCTCGGTGATCTCGTCCAGCAGCAGCGTGCCGCCCTGCGCCTGCTCGAACTTGCCGGCATGGGCGTTGGTGGCGCCCGTGAAGGCCCCCCGCTCATACCCAAAGAGCAGCGCTTCGAGCATGTTCTCGGGGATCGCCGCGCAGTTGACCGCGATGAACGGGCGCTGCGCGCGGGTCGAACGGTTGTGGATGAAGCGCGCCAGCACTTCCTTGCCGGTGCCGGACTCGCCGGAGATCATCACCGTGCAATCGGTGCCGGCCACGCGACGGGCCAGGTCGTAGAGCGCGCGGGACTTGGCCGCCACCACCACCGGCTCGCGCTCCAGCGCGCGCGGGGCACTCGGCGGTGGCGGGGCCAGCTCGCTCAGGTCGGGGGTCAGTTCGTCGCTCATGCACGCATCCAGGAGTAGGTTGCCGGTCTGTGCAGGGGTAATTGCAAGACGCGTGCCGGCCAACCTTTGCCATTCCCGTGACCTGCGTCACGGTTTTTGGCGTCCCGACGTCAATCTTCCGACGCGTCATCTCCGGCGGTGATGTCGAACTTGCGCAGCTTCTCCACCAGCGTCGTGCGCCGCAGCCCCAGCAGGCGGGCCGCCTGCGCGACGATGCCCTGCGAACGCTCCAGCGCCTGGCGGATCAGCGCCTCTTCGATCGCGGCAACGTGGGCCCGCAGGTCCAGGCCATCGGGCGGCAAGATCATGCCGCTGTCGGCAATGCGGGGCGCGTCTTCCAGCAACAACAGGGCCTCGCGCTCGGTCAGCGAGACCAGCTCCGAGGACTGCAGCAGGTCCTGCGCCGGCGGCATCACCGGCTGCAGGGGCGCAGCGGGCTCGTCCGAATGCGGATCGGGCTGCCAGTCGGCAGGCCGGTAACGCGGCGGCAGGTCACCCGCCCCCACCAGCCGGCCCGCGCAGAGGATCGACAACCGTTCGATGAGGTTGCCCAGCTCGCGCACATTGCCTGGCCAGGCATGATGGTTGAGGCAATCCATGGCGCCGGTGGAAAACTGCACGCGCTGACGGCCGGCAGCCATGTTCATCGCTGCAAAGTCGTTGATCAGGGTTGGCAGGTCCTCCAGACGCGTGCGCAGCGGCGGCATCTCGATGGGGAAGACGTTCAGCCGATAGAAGAGGTCTTCGCGAAAGCCGCCGCGCAGGATGGCCTCTTCGAGGTTGCGGTGGGTCGCGGCGATGATGCGCACGTTGCAGCGGTACTGCAGGGCGCTGCCCACGCGCTCGAACACCCGTTCCTGCAGCACGCGCAGCAGCTTCACCTGCATGGGCAGGCTCATGTCGCCGATCTCGTCCAGGAACAGCGTGCCGCCCTCGGCCAGCTCGAAGCGGCCCTTGCGGGTGGCCACGGCACCGGTAAAGGCGCCCTTTTCATGGCCAAACAGCTCGCTCTCCAGCAGATCGGCCGGAATGGCGCCGCAGTTCACCGCGATGAAGGGACGCGCACGGCGCGGGCTGGTTTCGTGGATGGCACGGGCCACCACCTCTTTGCCCGTGCCCGACTCGCCCAGCACCAGCACGCTGGATTCGTGGGCCGCCACCTGGCTAATGAGCGTCAGGACATCCTGAATCGCCTGCGACTGGCCCGTCGGGCGCGTCGTGCCAACCGGAAAGCGGTCCGCCGGGTTCTTGAAGACTTCGCTGTCGATCGTTGCCATGAGTCGTGACGCCACCGTGGATCAGTGGAGTTATTGTCACATGGTCAGAGCGTCGAAAAAGTGACGTATTGCAGCCGACCCAGCCCGGTTCGTGTGAACCACGTCCCGCTTTACGGCCGCCGCGGCTGCCGAACGCCGGCAACTTGACGCCGGTGACGCCGAAACGCGAGCTTTTCGATCAGATCGGCCGTGGCCTCGCCCGGCGGCGTGAAGTGCGCCTTGACCCAGCCGTCGTCGTTCACCGCCGTGATGTTGGCGATCAGCGTCAGCGGCTGGGTGATGCAATCGCGCAGGTAGATCTCCAGCAGGCCCTGTGTGCCGGCCTGCGGATAAGGCTGCGTGGCATGCCAAGTGGCGCCCAACGCATTGAAGCGGACAGACACTGGCGCCGGGCGCGGCACGCTGACGGCCAGCAATTGCCCCAGCAGATCCATCACCAGGTTGAGCTTGATCTCCAGGCGCTGCAGGTCGGCGGCGTTGGGCGACTTGTCGTCCTGCTTGTCGACCGGGCCATATTCCTCGATGGCGGCACAGACCTGCAGCGTCTTGACGTTGCGGTCGGTGAGGCTGGCCACGGCGATGAGGTCGGGAGGCTGCGCAAGGGGCTGCCAGACGAGCGGCAGGACGTCCTCGTAGGCGAGTTCGTCAAACAGGACCACCGTATCGACACCTTCGAATGAAGACACTGCTGGCTCCTGCGGGTCTGGCTTCAGGCTGCCAACATGACTTCCAGCGCGAGGTCGGATTCGATGACCGCGGCCGTCAGGGCAGCAAGACAGCCTAACGCAGCCTCGTCCGCGGTGCTGATACCCAGCTCACGAACCAGGCGATGGCGTTCCTCGGCCAGCGCCCGCAGGGCCGCCGCCTCGCGCTGCTCGCCCAGCCCGCGCACCAGCTGACCCGTCAGCGACAGCACGCCCTGCACCAGCAAACGCTGGGCAGCCGTCGCCTGCAGCAGCAGCCGGGGCTCCTGCGCAGCGACACTAAAGGGGTACATCGAGCCCATCAGGGCTGGGGCCGGCCACCGCGAGCCGCCGCCGGAATCGCCACCCAGGCGCCGCGGATCTCGCGCAGCAGCTTCGCCACCTCATCCAGCAACTCGGGCTTGTTCTCGAGGCTGGCCTTCATCAGGCGGTGCGAGCAGTAGTCGTAGAGGTCACCCATGTTGGTGGCAAGCTGGCCGCCCGCCTCGAAGTTCAGGCTGGCGCGCAGCTCGTCGATGATGCTGACCGCCTTGTGGATGAGCTGACCCTTGCCCGCCTGGGCGCCGTTGGCCATCGCTCCCCGGGCACCGGCGATGCGGTCCAGCGCGCCGTCCAGCAACATGACGATCAGCTGGTGCGGATCGGCAGCGGCCACGCCACCGTGGGCAGCAACCGTCTGGTAGGCGGCAAGGCGGGGGCTGTGGGAGTAAGCGTGCATGGGGTCGTGCTCCATCTGTGTCATGAAGCTTAACGGCCCGACCGGCCAGGACTTAAGGACGCAGTGCCCGGAATCGCTACTTGGTGGACGTCGAGAGGTTGGACAACTGCTTGGTCAGGTAGCTGGAGGTGGACTGCATCTGCGTCAGCAGCGAGTCCAGGGCATTGAACTGCTTCTGATAGCGGGCC
>CANGFJ010000225.1 GCA_947453065.1 Pseudomonadota bacterium | reverse complement strand
ATGTTCCACACGCCCAGCAGCCCCATCAGCGCGGGCAAGTTCTGCTGCCAGGGGGCCGTGCGGAAGTGCTCGTCCAGCTCGGCGCCACCGGCCAGAAAGGCCTCGAACTCCCGCCGGCCAATGGCCACGGCCAGCGCCACGCCAATGGCCGACCAGATCGAATAACGGCCTCCGACCCAGTCCCACATGGCAAAGCGATAGTCCGGGTGGATGCCGAAGGCATCCATGGCCGGCGCGTTGACCGACACCGCGGCAAAGTGGTCCGGCACGGCCTCATCGCCCAGCTCACTCTGCACCCAGGCGCGGGCGGTGTTGGCGTTGGTGCGTGTCTCGAGCGTGGTGAAGGTCTTGGAGCAGACAATGAACAGCGTGCGCGCCGCGTCGGCCTCGGCCAGCACATCGGCCAGTCGGTTGCCATCGACATTCGAGACGAAGGCGATGCGCGGGGCGTCGTCGGCATAGGGGCGCAGGGCCTCCACCGCCATGGCCGGGCCCAGATCCGAACCGCCGATGCCGATGTTCACCACCAGGTTGAAGGCATCGCCGTGGCTGCCGCGCAGGCCGCCGCTGCGCACGCCTTCGGCAAAATCCAGCATCTTTTCGCGCTCGGCCAGCACAGCCGGGGCATAGGGCGCATCAACACGCCGCAGGGCCGTGTGCAACACCTGACGCTTTTCTGTGACGTTGATGACATCGCCGCGGTACATCGCCTCGATGCGCTCGCGCAGGCCGATGTCATCGGCCAACTGGACGAGCTGCGACAGCACGGCGACATCCACCCGCTGGCGGGAGAAGTCCAGCACAAGCCCTGCCCCACTGGCCGAGCAGTGCGCAAAGCGCTGCGGGTCGGCGGCGAAGAGGTCTGCCAAGGCGATGGGTTGAAGGCGCTGCGCCTCGGTGTGGAGGGCGGCCCAGGCAGGGCTGGTAGAGGCGTCGGGTTGTGGGATCATGACATTGGACATTACCAGCGGGAGATGACGTTGCGGCATGGTTTTTGGGACGAGGGGCCAACTGTTGCAAAGCGCCGCATTGAAGGCGCGGACACGCTGCCGATCGAACTGCGTGACCTCCCAACCGCAGAAACCCGCGAGCACGCCACCGATCGGGCCGGCGCGCCGCAGTTCACGTTTGAATGCGTGGGGGCCTGAATACGCGCGCGGGGGTGAACCGGACGTTCAACGCGAATTCTCACCTTCTGTATCGAAATCAGGCTGGGTACGGAATGCCAATTAGCCTGAAATCTGGCCATGCCAGAACTCAGCCGCTTCATGGGGATCATCGTAGCCATGTACTACAGAGACCACGGACCGCCGCACTTTCATGCGCTCTATGGCGAACATGAAGCGACGATCGTGATTGAGACCGGTGTGGTAACCGGCCACCTGCCAAGGCGAAGCTTGAAACAGGTGCAGGCATGGAGATCACTGCACATGCAAGAACTCCTAACGGCATGGGCGCTTGCAGAACGCAGGGAACCGCTGCCTAATATTAAGCCACTGGAGTAACCCACATGCTGCCGCGCCTCACCAACGCCCGACATCACGATGCCTTTAGGGTCTGGCTGCGTTTCAGCGATGGCGCCGAAGGCATCATCGACCTGACCGCAGAACTCCACGGCCCGATGTTTGACGCCCTGCAAGACCCTGCCCTGTTCGCGCAGCTGCGCCTGGACCCAGCGCTGCACACCTTGGTCTGGCCTAACGGCGCAGACCTCGCGCCGGAATTCCTGCGCGAGTGCCTGCGCGCAGCGGCCTGAAGCGCTAGGCCGCCCGGTAAAACCCGGCAATACTGTCCACCACGTACTGCAGCTGCGCCTGCTCCAGCTCCGGGAAGATCGGCAGCGCCACGGTCTCGGCGGCGGCCTTCTCGGACTCCGGCAGCTCGCCGGTCTGGTAACCCAGATACTCGAAGCACTTCTGCTGGTGCAGCGGCACGGGGTAGTACACCTCGCTGCCAATGCCAGCATCGGCCAGGTGCTTGCGCAGCGCGTCGCGCTGCTGCACGCGGATGACGTACTGGTTGTAGATGTGGCGATAGCCGGGCACGGCATAGGGCGTGGTCACCTTATCGCCCAGGCCGGCGGCGGCAAAGGCGGCGTCATAGAACGCCGCATTGCGCTGGCGGCCTTCGCTCCAGCTGTCCAGGACCTTGAGCTTGACGTTGAGCACCGCAGCCTGAATCTCGTCGATGCGGAAATTGCCCCCGATAAAGGCGTGGTAGTACTTGGGCTCCATGCCGTGCACCCGCAGGATGGCCATGTGCTTGGCGAGCTCGGCATCGTTGGTGACGCAGGCGCCGGCATCGCCGAAGGCACCCAGATTCTTGGTGGGGAAGAACGACAGGCAGCCCACATCCCCGAAGCTGCAGGCGCGCTGGCCGTGCTCATCGGCGGCGCCGATGGCCTGGGCAGCGTCTTCGATGACCTTCAGGCCGTACTCGCGGGCAATAGCGCCCAGGGACTGCATGTCGGCCAGCTGGCCGTACAGGTGCACGGGCATCAGGGCGCGGATGCGGCCGCCGGTGGCGCGGTTGAACACCCCGCCGTCGCGGCGCTCACACTGCTGTTCGAGGAACCCGCGCACCAAGGCAGGCGACAGGTTGAAGGTGGCCGCGTCGATGTCGAGGAAGATCGGCCGCGCGCCCGAGCGGGCAATGGTGCCGCCGGTGGCAAAGAAGGTGTAGGACGAGGTGATGACCTCGTCGCCCTGCCCGATACCCAGGCCCATCAGGGCCAGCAGCAGGGCGTCGGTGCCCGACGAAACGCCGACGCCGTGAGCCGTGTGGCTGTAGGCGGCAACGGCGCCCTCGAACTCCTTGATCGCCGGGCCGAGGATGAAATACTGGCTTTCGCAGACCCGCGCGATGGCGGCGTCGATGTCCGCCTTGAGGGCCTGGTACTGGGGTTTGAGGTCTAGCAGGGGGACTTTCATGGCGCTGATTCTAGCAGCGCCATGCCCCGCTGCGGGGCCTCAGACCGTGTAGTAGCTCCGGTACCAGTCCACAAAGGCCCGGATGCCGAATTCCACCGTGGTGGCCGGCTTGTAGCCCACGTCGGTGACCAGGTCCTGCACGTCGGCGTAGGTGTCAGGCACATCGCCCGGCTGCAGGGGCAGCAGGTTCTGGATGGCCTTGCGGCCCAGGCAGTCCTCGAGCGTCGAGATGTAGTGGCTCAGCTCCACCGGCGCGTTATTGCCGATGTTGTACACGCGGTAGGGCGCGTTGCTGCTGGCCGGGTCGGGCTCGTCGCTGTTCCAGTCGGGGTTGGGCTGGGCCGGGCGGTCGAGCGCGCGGACCACGCCCTCGGCGATGTCCTCGACATAGGTGAAGTCACGGCGGTGATGGCCGTGGTTGAACACGTCGATGGGCAGGCCCGCCAGGATGTTCTTGGTGAACAGGAACAGCGCCATGTCGGGACGGCCCCAGGGGCCATACACCGTGAAGAAGCGCAGGCCCGTGACCGGCAGCCGGAACAGGTGGGCGTAGTTGTGCGCCATGAGTTCGTTGGCGCGCTTGGTGGCCGCATAGAACGACAGCGGATGCGTGGCGGCCTGGTGCACCGAGAACGGCATCTTGGTGTTGGCGCCGTACACCGAACTGGTGGAGGCATAGACCAGGTGCTGTACATCGTTGTAGCGGCAGCCTTCCAGCACATTGAGCGTACCGGTGATGTTGCTGTCGATGTAGGCCTGCGGCGCCTCGAGCGAATAGCGCACACCGGCCTGGGCGGCCAGGTGGATGACACGGTCAAACTTCTCGCGCTTGAAGAGAGCGGCCATGCCGGCGGCGTCCACCAGATCGAGCTTCACGAAGCGGAAGCCCGGCTTGGCGGTCAGCCGTGCGAGGCGGGCCTCTTTGAGCGTGGGGTCGTAATACGCGTTGAGGTT
>CANGFJ010000224.1 GCA_947453065.1 Pseudomonadota bacterium | reverse complement strand
GCTTGATATCGGCCACGGTGGTCACCGGATACAGCGCGAGGAACGCATCGGCATCGGCGCCGTACATCCGCCGGGCAAGACCGCGGTATTCGTCCACGCTCTGGGCGTTCATCAACGCGTTCACCGCTTCATCCTTGTTGAAGCTGGCGATGATCGGCACGTCGTTCATCTCGTGGGCCTCAAGGATGGCCGTCTGCGACTTGGGCGCGAAATAGCCGTCGATGACGCCACTGGCGCGCACGCCTGTGGTCACGCTGACACCGACTTGGCTCTCGATCTGCGCCGCGATGATGCGGTCGGCGGGCAGGTCGCGCAGCTCGGCCAGGTTCGCGGCGCCGAGGCGCTTCTGGATGTCCAGGCCATTGCGCTCACCCTCTGCCAGCGGGGTGCCAGGCGTGCCCCAGTTGCAGCCGGATGACATGACCGCCCCACTGAAGAGGCCCTTGGACAGCGGGCTGAACAGCTGCTGCACGACCGAGCCTGCGCCGGCCGACTGCCCCATGATGACCACGCGCGCGGGGTCACCGCCGAACTTGGCGATGTTGTCATGTACCCAGCGCAGTGCCGCGTTCTGGTCGAGATAGGCGTAGTTGCCGGAGTGACCGCCCTGCTCCTTGCTCAGCTCCGGATGCGCCAGGAACCCCAGCACGCCGACGCGATAGTTCAGGTTCACGAACACGGCGCCGTGCGGCGCGACGGAGTCGCCGCCGTAGCTGGGCATGCCCGAGGAGCCGATCGTTCCACCGCCGCCATACAGGAACACGATCACCGGCAGCTTCGCGGTGCCCGCAGCCGCGGCGGGCGCCCAGATGTTCAGGTAGAGGCAGTCCTCTGACGTGGCCTCTTCACCGAAGTAGTGGTTGATGGAGTGCGGACGCAGAACCTGCATGCACTCGGGCATCTTGCGGTCGGCGTTCCAGACGCCGGTCCAGCGGATCGGCTGGGGCGGCTGCCAGCGCAGCGCACCGGTGGGCGGCTGGGCATAGGGGACGCCGTACCAGGCCTTGACGCCGGTCGGGAGGACCATGCCGGCCACTGCGCCACTGCCGGTCTGGATGGGCGGGACGGCCTTCTGCACCGGCAGGGCCTGCACCACGGCAGCAGAACTGAGCAGCAGCGCCGCAACAGCGACAAGGGAATGCACGGTTCTCATGATCGACCCCCAACGGTTCTTATGGCTTGTTGCGCCAGATACTAACCGTTCCGTACATACTTTCAATCAGTCGCCTGCGGCTGCCGCCCGCAGCGGCGGGATCACCGCCGCCAGCAACTGGAGTTTCCCGGTGAACACGCCGCGCAAGGTCACCATCTCGTTGGCAATGGCCTGCAGACGCCGGGCCTGGCCCTGCACCAGGATCACTTCCATGATCTTGTCGTGGCTCAGGTGCACGTGCAGGGAGCTGATCACCTCGTCGATGTGCCGGTACTGGGTGTCGGCCAGCCTGCCCTGCAGGCCGCGCACCGAGCGGTCATAGAGCAAGGTGATCGTGCCGACCATCACGTCATCGCCCTGCTCGCGTCGGTGCTCGGCCAGCTGGTAATTGACCATCTCGGTGATGGCCTGCGACCGGCTGCCATAGCCGCGCTGCGCGACCATGGCATCCAGCTGTCCCAGCAGCGAAGGCGCGAGCGAGACGCTGATGCGGCTCACCAGTGCATGGCTTGTGGCCTCTTCCGGCAGCTGCTCGGCCATACGCGCCCGTCCTCAGAACATATAGCTGTAGCGATCCACTTCCCACTGGCTGACGCTGAGGTGATAGGCCTCCCACTCCTCGCCCTTGTAGCGGATGAACTCGTTGCGCAGCCCCTCACCCAGCGCCTGCGACACCAGCGGATCTTCCGCAAAGGCCGCAACCGCCTCCTGCAGCGTCTGCGGCAGGAACTGAATGCCGCGCGCCTGGCGCTCGGCCTCGCTGATGGCATAGAGGTTGTCTTCGTTGGGCTTGCCCGGGTCCAGGCCTTCGCGAATGCCCTCGAGGCCGGCAGCCAGTACCAGCGTCGCGGCCAGGTACGGGTTCACGGCGCCATCGGCGTTGCGCGATTCGCAGCGACCACCACCGGCCGGAATGCGCACGGAGTTGGTGCGGTTGTTCGAACCCCAGGAATTGAAGACCGGTGCCCAGGAGAAATAGCTCATCGCACCACGGCGCACGAGCCGCTTGTAGCTGTTGACCGTCGGCGCGAACACCGCGCACAGCGCGCGGCCGTGCTTGAGGATGCCCGCCACAAACTGATAGCCCAGCGGCGTCAGGCCAATGCCGTGCGGATCTTCCGACGGCTTGCAGGCAAACAGGTTGGTGCCGGTCTTCAGGTCATAAAGCGACATGTTGAAGTGCGCGCCATTGCCGGTCTTGTCGGCAAAGGGCTTGGGCATCATGGTCGCCAGCAGGCCTTCTTCACGCGCGTAGTGCTTGGCCATGTAGCGGAAGAAGGTCAGCCGGTCGCAGGTGGTCAGCGCGTCGGCATACTGGAAATCGAACTCGAACTGGCCATGCGCATCTTCATGGTCAAAGGAATACAGGTCCCAGCCCAGGCCATTGATGGCCGTGGCCATCTTGTCGAGCCAGCCGAAGCTATTGGTGAAACCGCGCACGTCGTAGCAGGGCTTGGCCAGCTTGTCCTCGGTGTCCGGCACCGACAGCTTGCCGGCCTCGTCCTGCTTGAGCAGGAAGACCTCGCACTCGATGCCCAGGTTCAGGCCAAAGCCCAGTTTCGCAGCCTCAGCCAGCTGGTTCTGCAGCGCCACGCGCGTGTTGAGCGCATAGGGCTTGCCCTGGAAGTGGTTGTCCGCAGGGATCCACGCGATCTTCGGTTCCCACGGCAGCTGGATCAGTCGACTGAAGTCCGGCACCGAGGTGATCTCGTCATCGTTGGGCGCCTGGCCCAGGCCGTCCAGCGCATAGCCGGTATAGCGCTCGGACCCTTTGGCCATGTGCCCCATGTGGTGGATGGGCACTACCTTGGCCTTCGGCACGCCGTGGATGTCCACATAGGCGCCGATGCAGTACTTCACGCCCTTGGCGACCAGGTCCTGCTGCAGCTGGGCAACGTCGATGTGTGGGGTCATGTGAAATCCTGTGAGAAATAAGAGTGCGGGAGTGGCGGCACTTCCTGGCAGCCACGACGGATCAGGTCAGAGAGGTCTTGCACCAGCCAGTCAAACCAGCGCTCGCCTTTCTCACGCGTGGCGAGGCTGGGCATGCCGGTCACCCCATTGAGGCTGGTGCGGTTGACCGGATGCGCGAACACACAGCAGCCGGTACGGTCGGGGTCATCGGCACTTGGCAGTCGATCGGGCCGCACGCCTTCGGGCGAGATGGCCAGCATCACCGACGTCTCCGCGTCATTGGCATGCCAGTCAGCGCCATCGGCGGCATGGAATTCGCGTACGCGCGCGCTGAGCGTCGCGGTGTGGATCACGCTGACCATCAGGTCATCGTGTTCCGCGCGCAGCATCTCCAGCGCACAGCGCAGGGGCGCTGCATTGGTGACGTGGGCGTTGACGATGAACAGCCTGCGCACGCCACTGTGATAGGCCCAGTCACCGATCTGCTTCACGAACTCGATCAGCGCCACGGGCGTCACCGCGATGGTGCCCGGCCAGCGACGGCTGTGCCCCAGCGAACAGCCGTAGGGCAAGGCCGGCAGCATCGGCACGCGGGTCAGGTCGGCTACCGCCAGGCACAACTGTTCGGCGATCACGGTGTCGACGCCGCAGCCCAGGTGCGGACCGTGCTGTTCGGTGGCGCCCACCGGTAGGATGGCGGCATGCCCCACCGCCGCGAGTACCGCGGGCAATTCAGGCCAGGTGAGATCGGACCAGCGCATGAGGGCCTTACTCGACGTTGTCGGTGACGTTGGTGAAACGGATCATGTGGCTCTGGCCCAGCGCGGCCACTT
>CANGFJ010000223.1 GCA_947453065.1 Pseudomonadota bacterium | reverse complement strand
GTCCGCGTCGCGGTGGCTCGCGCAACAGCAGCAGCGCCGGAACCAGCAGCAGTCCCGGGAATCCCACGATGATGAAGGCCACCTGCCAGGGGGCCATGCCGCTGAACAGTCCCGACTGCAGGAAGCTGGAGGTCGTCAGCCACTGCAGCAAGCTGCCGCCAGCGATCAAGGTCAGGCCCTGGCCGAAGGGGGCGCTCATCAGGAACACGCTGATGGGCCGGCCCAGCCGCTCGGGCGGGAAATGGTCGCTCAGCAGCGAGAAGGAGGCTGGCGTGACACTGGCTTCACCGACACCTACGCCAATCCGAATCAGAAACAGCTGTAGGTAACTGCGCGCCAGACCCGATGTCATGGCGAACAGGCTGAACAGGCCCATGCACAGGCCCAGCACGGTGCGGCGGGGGAACCGATCTGCGAGTCGGCCAATGGGAATGCAGGCGAGCACGTAGAAGACGTTGAAGGCGACGCTCTGCAACACGCTGAACGCGGTGTCGCTGAGCTCAAAGGCCGCCTTGATGGGGCCGGCCATGAGGGTGACCACCGTGCGGTCGGCCTGCGAAACGATAGAGGCCAACGCCAGCAGGCCCGCCACGGCCCAGCCTCGTGCTGCGCTGGGCCAGGGGGTGACGGCATCAGGCGCGGGCAGCGGCGTGTGCATGGGTCGTGCCTTCCGTATAGCCCGGTCTGGTCGCTCTGGAGTGGCGTGCCGGGTTCAATGTTATCGGTCACTTTATCATCGCCTCGCGGGGCACGGCAATGACGCATGCGTGGATTGCAGCCTGCAGGGACTAGGGGGGATGATGCGCAACGCCCTCCACTGGCGATGAGTGGGGCAAAGAATTACTGACTTGGGGGTAGAGGTTTATGTCGAAGATCGAAAAGCGGCCGTCCCGGCTCCACCACACGGCGTATGTCACCCGTGACCTGGAGGCCACGCGCAAGTTCTACGAGGACGTCATCGGCCTTCCGCTGGTGGCGACGTGGAGCGAGTCGGACATGCTCTTCGGGGCGGAGCGCGTCTATTGCCATGTGTTCTTCGAGCTGGCCGATGGCAGCGCGCTGGCGTTCTTCCAGTTCGCCAAGGCCGAAGACCAGGAGCTGTTTGGCCCGAAGATGCCGCCGTCGCCGTTCCACCATGTTGCGCTGAACGTCGATCGCGAGACCCAGGACGGTATCATCGAGCGGCTGGAAGCAGCCGGTTATGCCGCGCCCGCCACCTATGTGCTGGAGCATGGGTATTGCCGCTCTGTTTACGTCACGGACCCCAACGGCATGATCGTGGAGTTCACGCTGGATCATCCGGATGCAGCCAAGATCGCTGCGGTAAAGGCCGCCGATCCCCGCGGTGACCTCAAGCGTTGGCTTGCGGGTGACCACACGTCCAACAACATGTTCCGCTAGGAACAACTAGCGGCTACGCGGTGCGGCCCACCGCGTAGCCGGTTTCTTTACTTCGTCGCCCTGCTGTCGTGCTCGGCGTCCTGATGTTGCAGCATCTGCTGCATCATCATTTCCATGTGATCCATCCGGCTCTCCATGGACTCGTGGTTCATTTTTCCGCCGTGCTTCATCTTGCCGTGCTGGCCGGGCCTCATTCCCTGCATGCCCCCCATGCCGTGCATCATGCCCATCTGCTCCTGCATGAGTTTCATGTGCTCCTGCATGAGTTCCTGCCGCTCGCTGGGCTCCTTGCTGGCGTGAATCTTCGCCATCAGGTCCTGCATCTTCGTCTGGTTGTCGTGCAGGCGCGGCATCACGGGTGGCCGCTGCTCTGGTCCGGCGGTTTGCCGGGCGGCAGTGCTGGGCGGCGGTGTCCCGGGCGGTGGGCTTTGTGCCAGCGCGAGTGACGTGTTGAGTACCAAGGCGCCAAGCAAACTCGACAGGCTGCGTGTGTCCACAATGATCCCCTCAGTTGACCTAAGTCGGGGTCAAAGCGTAGAGCCCTTCCGCTGTGTCGCGAGAGAGGGACTGTCCGACTTGAAAAATCACCGGTAAAGGCGGACTCTGAAAAGATCGTGAGTTTTTGCCGTCAACGCCTGTTACTGCTGTTTCTGCTGATGGTCCTGCTGATCAACGGGGCCGTCACAGGGTCGGTCTGGGCGGCCGATCGGCCTGCCGAGGGGGGCGCTGAGGCCCATGCGCACTGTTTTGACGCTGTGCAGGACGAGGCCCCCACGTCCAGGCAGGACTGCTGCTCCCCCGGGGCTTGTCATTGCCTGACCTCGAACTTATCGGCGTCCGTCGGCGTATTGCCCGTTCGGGTGCCGGTGCTGCTGCATGCGGCGTTGGTTGGCCGTAATCAGGACGGTTTGCCTGCGCCCACGCTGACGCGCCACTTCCGACCTCCCATTTCGGCGCTCCCTGGTTCGCGTAATGCCGCTGGTTGCCTCGCCTAGATAAGGCAGCTTCCAGGCGCGTGATGTGATCCGCGTGACCGACGGGGTGTCCGTCGGTTCGCGCTGGCCGATCTGGAGTGTTCATGCGTATTTTTTCTTCGCGCCAGACGCCTGCGGTGTCGCGGCGCCAATTCGTCTCCGGTCTTGCCGCCGGTGGTGTGGTGGCTGGCCTCGGCTGCCGTCCGGCGCTGGGTGCCCTGGCCGGGCCCGTTGTCCCGAACTATCCGCAGACGCTGGCGGGTTCCACCTTCCAGCTCGACATTGGCGAGCTTCCCGTTAACTTCACCGGTCGCTCCCGGATGGCGACAGTGGTGAACGGTTCGTTGCCTGCGCCCGTGTTGCGGTTTCGCGAGGGCGATACGGTCAAGCTTTCCGTCTTCAACCGCCTCAAGACGCTCAGTGCCATCCACTGGCACGGTCTGCTGGTTCCGGCTTCCATGGATGGCGTGCCCGGCATGAGCTTTCCGGGCATCCTCCCCGGCGGGCAATACGACTACGAATTCACGGTCCGGCAGAGCGGTACCTACTGGTATCACGCGCATGCCGGCTACCAGGAACAGACTGGTCTTTATGGACCGATCATCATCGATCCGCGTGAGCCAGAGCCCTTTAGCTACGACCGCGACTATGTGGTGATGCTGTCGGACTGGAGCGACCTCTCGCCCGAGAGGCTGGTTAGCTTGCTCAAGAAGCAGTCCAGTTACTTCAACTACCAGCAGCGCACGGTGGCAGATCTGGCGCGCGACATTCGCGAGCAAGGCCTCAAGGCGACGCTCGCAGAGCGCCGGATGTGGGGGCAGATGCGGATGAGCCCCACCGACCGCGCTGATGTGACGGGCCAGACTTATACCTACCTGATCAACGGCAATACGCCTGCCGGCAACTGGACGGGCATTTTTCGGCCCGGTGAGCGTATTCGCCTGCGCTTCGTCAATGCCGGTGCCATGACGTATTTCGACGTGCGGATTCCTGGCTTGCGGATGACGGTCGTGGCCGCCGATGGCCAATACGTGCAGCCGGTCACCATCGATGAGTTCCGGTTGGCCACTGCGGAGACGCTGGATGTCATCGTGACGCCAGAAGGCAATCAGGCCTACACCGTATTCGCGCAGTCGATGGATCGGTCTGGCTATGCGCGGGGCACGCTGGCGCCTGCTGTGGGCCTGCAAGCCGCAGTGCCAGCGCTGGATCGGCCCGTTAGCCTGACGCTGGCGGATATGGGGCATGGCGCGATGGCTGGCATGGACCACAGTTCAATGGCCGGCATGGACCACGGCTCGATGTGGGGCATGGACCACAGCGCGATGGTTCAGCATCCGCCTGCTGAGAACGGTAATCCCGCCGTCGACATGCAGACGATGAGCCCGGAGGCGCGATTGGCCGATGCGGGCGTCGGTTTGCGCGAAGAACACCTGCAGTCGGTCCGGGCGGGTTATATAGCCGGTCATAAGGTCCTGGCACTGGCTGATCTACGCAGTGCATTTGCCGATCCAGATGGGCGCGAGCCTGGCCGGACGATTGAGTTACACCTCACGGGCCACATGGAC
>CANGFJ010000222.1 GCA_947453065.1 Pseudomonadota bacterium | reverse complement strand
CTTGGGCTGCTGCGCTGACGTGTGCCGCCATCGCCAGATGACACCATCGTCTCAGCCCAGTAGCGGAATCACCGCCGAAACTCCCCCGTCGGCATCACCCGCACCGTCACCCGATCGGTCGCCTCCACCTCTGGCGCAAGGTCCGGCGGCGCGTCCGCCAGCGTGAGCTTCAGCCGCGACGCCCAGGCGGCCGAATCCGCAAACACCACCAGCTCGCCAGGCTTGGCGATCACGCCGGTGACGTGCGCCCGCAGCGCTTCCGGCAGCTGTGCCAGCAGTCGTTGGCGCAGCGCGTCGATGGCCACGGCGCTTTGCTGGATCGCGGCCAGGGCGCTGCCGCTGGTGATGCGCTGCAACAACTCGCCGCTGCTCTTGGCGCGGACAACGCGTGGGCGCCGGGTTTTGTCTCGGGAGGGGTACTTGGGCATGGTCAGTTCGCTCCGCCAAGGGTACAGGGTTAGCCTCTTGAACTTCGATCGCTGAAGAACCATTACCCGCTGAGCCCCAATGCCTCGTAAAATGACGGGTTACTCGCGCCCGAGGCCTCTGGTCCGCGGTTGCGCAGCCTTTATTTCTGATCGATCCAGCAAGGAATTACCGTGCTCCAGCTTTTGACGCGTGTCTTCGGCAGCCGCAATGAACGCATTGTGCGGGGGTATGGGCGCTACACGCGCGCCACGAACGAGCTCGAGCCGCAGATCCAGGCCCTCTCCGACGAGGCGCTGGGCGCCAAGACCGTCGAGTTCCGCGAGCGCCTGAAGGCCGGCACGCCCCTCGACGACCTCATTCCCGAGGCCTTTGCCGTCGTGCGCGAGGCCGCCCGCCGCGTCATGAAGATGCGCCATTTCGATGTGCAGCTGGTCGGCGGCATGACGCTGCACCAGGGCAAGATCGCCGAGATGCGCACCGGCGAGGGCAAGACGCTGGTGGGCACACTGCCCGCCTATCTCAATGCGCTGGTGGGTGACGGCGTGCATGTGGTCACGGTCAACGAGTACCTGGCGCAGCGCGACTCCGACTGGATGGCCCCGCTGTACCGCTTCCTGGGTCTGACGGTCGGCGTCATCAAGAACTCGCAGAGCTCCGAGGAAAAGCGCGCCGCCTATGGCTGCGACATTACCTACGGCACCAACAACGAATTCGGCTTCGACTACCTGCGCGACAACCTGGCCTTCCGCCTGGAAGACCGCGTGCAGCGCGCGCTGTCCTACGCGATCATCGACGAGGTCGACTCGATCCTCATCGACGAGGCGCGTACGCCGCTGATCATCTCCGGCCCCGCCGAAGAGAACACCGACCTCTACCTGCGCATCGTGCAGATCGTCCCCAAGCTGGTCCGCCAGCTGGAAGAAGAAGGCGAGGGCGACTACAGCGTCGACGAGAAAGCCAAGCAGATCCACATCACCGAAGACGGCCATGAGCACGTCGAGCAGTTGATGGCCGAGTTTGGTCTGCTGCGCGAGGGCGAGAGCCTGTATGACGCGGCCAACATCCGCCTCATGCATCACCTCAACGCGGCGCTGCGCGCGCATGCGCTGTACCACCGCGACCGCGAGTACATCGTGCGCAACGGCGAGGTCATCATTGTCGATGAGTTCACCGGCCGCACGATGCCGGGCCGTCGCTGGTCGGACGGCCTGCACCAGGCCGTCGAGGCCAAGGAAGGCGTCAACGTCCGCGAGGAAAACCAGACCGTTGCCTCGATCACCTTCCAGAACTTCTTCCGTCTCTACAAGAAGCTCTCGGGCATGACCGGCACGGCCGACACCGAGGCGCCGGAGTTCCTGCAGATCTACGGCCTGGAAGTGGTGGTCATCCCCACGCACCGGCCCATGGTCCGCAAGGACAAGCAGGACTTCGTCTACCTGACGCAGAAGGACAAGTACGAGGCCATCATCGAGGACATCAAGGACTGCGCCACACGTGGCCAGCCGGTGCTCGTCGGCACCACCTCGATCGAGACCTCCGAGTTCCTGGCAGGCCTGCTCAAGCAGCAGGGCATCGCCCACGAAGTGCTCAACGCCAAGCAGCATGAGCGCGAGGCACACATCGTCGCGCAGGCCGGTCAGCCGGCTGCCGTGACCATTGCCACCAACATGGCCGGTCGTGGCACCGACATCCAGCTGGGTGGCAACTTCGAGGTAGAGTTGGCAGACCTGGCCGCCCAGGGCGAGGTCATCGATGACGCGCGCCGCGAGACGGCCAAGGCCGCCTGGCAGCTGCGACACGATGCCGTGCTGGCCTCGGGTGGTCTGCACATCATCGGCACCGAGCGGCACGAGTCACGCCGCATCGACAACCAGCTGCGCGGCCGTTCGGGCCGCCAGGGTGATCCGGGCTCCAGCCGTTTCTACCTGTCGATGGAAGACACGCTGATGCGCATCTTCGGCGACCCGAACCGCACCAAGAACCTGCTGAAGTTCGCGGGCATGAAGGAAGGCGAGGTCATCGAGAGCGGCCTGCTGACGCGCCAGATCGAGAAGGCACAGCGCAAGGTCGAGTCGCACAACTTCGACATCCGCAAGCAGCTGCTGACCTTCGACGACGTGGCCAACGACCAGCGCAAGGTCGTCTACCACCAGCGCACCGAGATCCTGGGCGCGCCTGATCTTCTGGATGCGGTCGCCGGCATGATCGAAGATGCGGTCACCTCGGTCATCGACCTGCATGTGCCCAAGCAGGCCGGTCCCGCTGACTGGGACCTGGCGGGGCTGGCCGAAGCCGTGGCGCGCGACTTCAACGCGCGCATCGATCCGCAGGGCTGGGTGGCCGAAAACCCGGAGATCGACGAGATCTCCTTCCGCCAGCGCGTGCTGGACACCGTGGCCGGCCTGTACAACGACAAGGTCACGCGGATCGGCACCGAGATCATGCGGCAGGTGGAGCGCGACGTCGTGCTGCGCACGCTCGACCAGCATTGGCGCGATCACCTGGGCGCCATGGACTACCTGCGCCAGGGCATCCACCTGCGCGGCTATGCGCAGAAGGACTACCGCTACGAGTACAAGCGCGAATCCTTCGACCTTTTCCAGGCCATGCTCGAGCGCGTGAAGTACGAGTCTGCCTCGCTGCTCTCGAAGGTCGAGATCCGCACGCAGGAAGAAGTGGACCAGGAAGAAGCGCAGCAGCGCGAGCGCCTGACACACGCCCTGCAGGCCCAGCACGCCGAGGCCCAGTCGGTGCTGGCTGCCGCCGAGGCCGCCGAGGCCCAGGCCGCAGCGGCTGGCTTCACCGGCCTTGAGGCCGTGGGTGCTGAGTCGCCGTTCGTGCGCGGGGAGCGCAAGGTGGGGCGTAACGAGCCTTGCCCCTGTGGCTCTGGCAAGAAGTTCAAGCAGTGCCACGGCAGCCTTGACGCTGAGTAGCCTGCGCTTGAGAACACTTGCGTCATTCAGGCCGACACGGAGCGTTTGGCTGATCAGCGTCACACTGCTGATCACCACCGTACTTTGGGCGGGAGCGAATCAGGAGGTGCTGGGCAGCGCCCAGTTGTGGCCGTGGCGTGGTCTTTCCCAGCTGCTGTCGTTATGGTCGGCTGCGCTGGCGACCCTGGCCCTGATGTCGGTGCTGCGCTCCAGTGCGCTGGAGTTTCTCTTCGGCGGGCTGGAACAGGGCGTGGAGTTGCACCGCAAGCTGGGGCTGGCCGCGCTGCTGGCCCAGGTCGGCCATGTGTTGTTCCTGACGGTCTTTTTCCTCAGTCGCGGCGTGGCCCTGGAGCGCGTATTCCTGCCGACGGTGTCCAACGACCGGACACCCGACATCCTGTTCTTCTATGCGCTGCTGGTCCTGGGTGTCCTGGCCTATAACCGTACGCTGCGTCATGAACGCTGGGTGCGGTTGCATCGGGTCATCGGCCTGCTGTTTGTCGGCGGCACGTTGCATGCTGCGATGCTCAGTGGCGTGACCCACCGCTATGAGCCGCTGCGGACCTGGATCGTGCTGCTCCTGTTGGTCAGCGTACTGGCCTGGTGTTATCAGGTGTTCCT
>CANGFJ010000221.1 GCA_947453065.1 Pseudomonadota bacterium | reverse complement strand
GGTCATCTGCACGGCCAACAGCCTGAACATTCCGGCGCCGTTGCTCGATCGCATGGAAGTCATTCGTCTGCCGGGTTACACGGAAGACGAAAAGCTCAACATCGCCAAGCGCTACCTGGTGCCCAAGCAGGTCAAGCAGAACGGCCTCAAGGCCAGCGAACTGAAGGTGGCCGACAGCGCGCTGCTGGACATCGTGCGCTACTACACGCGAGAGGCGGGCGTGCGCAGCCTGGAGCGTGAGGTCGCCAAGATCTGCCGTAAGGCGGTCAAGCAACTGCTGCTGGACAAGAAGCTCAAGTCGATCCAGGTTGCCGCCAAGAACCTCGACAAATACCTGGGCGTGAAGCGCTTCCGCTACGGCAAGGCCGAAGAGGCTAACCGCATCGGCCACGTCACGGGCCTGGCTTGGACTGAGGTTGGCGGCGAACTGCTGTCGATCGAAGCAGCCGTGTTGCCGGGCAAGGGCAAGCCAGTGTTTACCGGTCAGCTCGGCGACGTGATGAAGGAGTCGATCCAGGCCGCGATGACTGTGGTGCGTAGCCGCAGTGATGTGCTGGGCCTCGACAAGGATTTTCACTCCAATAACGATTTCCACATCCACTTGCCGGAAGGGGCCACGCCGAAAGATGGTCCGTCTGCGGGCATTGGCATCTGCACCGCGCTGGTGTCGGCGCTGACCAAGATCCCGGTGCGTGCCGATGTCGCCATGACGGGTGAGATCACCCTGCGTGGCGAGGTGCTGCCGATCGGTGGGCTGAAAGAAAAGCTGCTGGCGGCGCATCGTGGCGGCATCACCCAGGTGCTGATCCCGATCGACAACGAGAAGGACCTGGCCGAGATCCCGGACAACATCAAGGGCAAGCTCGATATTCGCCCGGTGAAGTGGATCGACGAGGTGCTGGAGCTTGCGCTGACCCACCAGCCGACCCCGAATGTGGTCGCTGGCAGTCCGCCAGCCCGTCCTGCGATAAAAAAGAGCGCCAGAAGGGGCCGTCGCGCATCAAAGCATGTGCAAGCTCACTAAAGTTCTTTTATAGTACGCGCCCTCGCAAGGCTGATGTCTTGCGAGGGTTTGGTGGTCGAGGTGTGGAGGGTGCTTAGCTCAGCTGGTAGAGCGTCGCCTTTACACGGCGAATGTCGGGGGTTCGATCCCCTCAGCACCCACCAATTCAGGTCATGTCAACGGAGCGGTAGTTCAGCTGGTTAGAATACCGGCCTGTCACGCCGGGGGTCGCGGGTTCGAGTCCCGTCCGCTCCGCCAGTTCTCGCTGAACGGAACTGGCAGCCCAAGTGGGTTTCCGTTGACTGCCTGATGCCCTCTCTCTTGGGCCTTCCTCTGTACCTCCCGTCTCAGGCAGGTACAATCGCCATCCCTTCCGGATCGGCTTGAACATGCTGCAGAAAATCGGTGACAAATTGCAGGGCCAGCGCTGGCTCGCCTTCGCCATGCTGGGCATGCTGGCGCTCGTCTTTGCCTTCTGGGGTGCCTACGGCATCGTCGACCTGAGCATGGGCTCGGGCAGCTATGCGGCCAAGGTCAACGGCGAGGAGATCAGCGCCGCGGAAGTGAACCGGGCCTGGCAGGAGCAGCAGCCCCAGTACCTGCGCGTTTACGGCGGTGAGCTCAGTCCCGCGCAGCGCGACCAACTGCAGAACCGCCTGCTCGACAGCTACATCCGCAATGCAGCCGTGCTGCAGCGGGCTACCCAGCAGGGCTTCCGCGTCACCGACGCACAGATCCGCCAGGCCTATGCCAATGAGCCGGCCTTCCAGGTCGAGGGCAAGTTCTCGGCGCAGGCTGCGTTCGCACGGTTGGCCGCTGCGGGTATCGCGCCAGCCGCCTTTGATGCCGAGCAGCGGCGTTCCTTGCTGATGAACCAGATTGCCGGGTCAGTGGGTGGCACGGACTTCCTGACGCCCGCCGAACTCGCGCGTCTGCAGGCCCTGCAGGACGAACAGCGGGAGCAGCGATTTGTGCTCTTTACCCCGCAGCAGTTCAGCGGCACGGCCCCGATTGACGCCGCTGCCATCCAGGCGTGGTACGACGCCCACCCGTCCGACTACCTGTCCACCGAGTCGGTCAAGCTGGCCTATGCCACGCTGTCGCTGGGTGACGTCGGCACCGGGCTGCAGGTCAGTGAGTCGCAGTTGCGCGAGCGCTATGAGAAGGCCAAGGACAGCTACGTGGAGCCGGAGCGTCGCCAGGCCCGCCACATCCTCATCACGGCTGAGAAGCCGGCAGACGAGGCCAAGGCCAAGGCGCAGGCCGACGCGCTTTATGCGCAGATCATCGCCGGCAAGGATTTCGCTGAGCTGGCCAAGGCCAACTCCAAAGATGCCGGCTCGGCGCCGCAGGGTGGCGATCTGGGCTGGGCTGACCGCACGGTCTATGTGCCGGCCTTTGCCGACGCACTGTTTTCGATGAAGGAAGGCGAGGTCAGCAAGCCGGTCAAGACGCAGTTCGGCTATCACCTCATCAAGCTCGAAGGCATTCAGGCCGGCAAGTCCAAGACCTTTGATGACGTCAAGGCTGAGCTGGAAGTGGCCATGCGCCGCGACCTGGCCGCCGATCGCTTCGGCGAGCAGCAGGAACAGTTGCAGCAGCGCATCGAGCGCGGCAGCGGCAGCTTTGAAGCCTTGGTCAAGGAATTCGGCCTGAAGGCTGGCGAGGTGGCCAGCTTCACCCGTGGCGGTGGGGCAGAGCCACTGGGTGCCGACGCCGCGCTCAACGCCACCGTGTTCGGTGACAAGGTGCTGAACCAGCGCCTGATCGGTGGGCCCGCCTCGCTAGGCGAAGATCGCCTGGTGATCTTCCGTGTCCTGGACCACAAGCCGGCGGCGCCGAAGCCCCTGGCCGAGGTGCGTGACGCCATCTCCGCCCAGCTGCTGCGGCAGCGTGGGGCCGAGGCGGCCAATAAGGCAGCTGATGCCGCCCTGACGCGCCTGGCAGGGGGCGAAAGCCTCGACAAGGTCGCTTCAGAGTTCAAGCTGAAGGCCGAGCCTGCGCGGTTCGTGGGCCGTGCAGATCCGGGCCTGCCGGTGCAGGTGCGCAGCGCGGTGTTCGCTGGCGTTCGTCCCGAGGCCGGCAAGCCCGTCCGCAAGGTCGTGAAGCTCGACGAGGGTGGCGCGGCATTGCTGGAAGTGACCGCCGTGCGCACCGGGCCCGAGGGGGACAATGCCCAGCTGCGGTCGCAGCGCCTGCAGCGCGAGCTGCAGCGTCATGGCCGTGTCGAGACCGAGGCCTACATCGGCGAGATCGTCCGGACGGCCAAGGTCAAGAAGAACCTCAAGGCCTTCCAGTAAGGCAAGCGGAGACGGGCCATGGCCGAGAAGCCCGTTAACGTACTGGTCATCCTCGCCGCCATGGCGGGGGGCGCCGCGCTGGGTGCCCTGGCGGGCACAGAGGGCACGCTCTTCGGGATCGATGTCATTCCTGCCTGCGACTTCGTCGGCAGCCTGTTCATCAACCTGCTGAAGATGCTCATCGTGCCGCTGGTGATGGCTTCGGTCATTACCGGTGTGTCGGGCATGGGCAGTGGCCGCAGTCTGGGCCGGCTGGGCCTCACCTCGTTTGCGTTCTACCTCATCACGACTCTGATGGCCGTGCTGATCGCACTCTGCGTGCTGAATGTCCTGCAGCCCGGCGTGGTGCATGGCGAACCGGCGCGCGATCTCTTGGCCTTGCATGCCGACGCCGCGTCGGTCGACATCAGCGTGCGCGCCAAGGCCCATGGTGGCCTGCTCGACTTGCTGCTGGGCATGGTGCCCACCAACATCGTCGAGGCTGCCTCGGGCACCAAGCTCTTGGGGCTGTTGTTCTTCAGCGTGCTGTTCGGCTATTTCCTGACGCGCATCGAATCCCCGTACCGCGAGTCGGTGAGCGACTTCTGGCAGGGCATCTTCCGCGTGATGATGCGCATGACCGATTTCGTCATGCACCTGGCGCCCATCGGCGTGTTTGGCCTCACGGCCCGCGTGGTGGCGCGTACCGGC
>CANGFJ010000220.1 GCA_947453065.1 Pseudomonadota bacterium | reverse complement strand
TCGATCGGCGGCACAGAGGCCACGAACCGCAGCTTTGGCTTTGACCTGGCGCTGCTCGCCGAGGCCCGCGATGCAGCGCTGTCGCTCAAGCGGGGTGCGGTGTTCGATGACGGCCAGGTCGGCGACCACGTCATGTATTTCGAGACGGGGCAGGGCAGCGCGCTCTCGTCGGGCGCGCACCATGGCTGCGACCAGCAGACGCTGGAGGCCCGTGCCTACGGCGTAGCGCGGCACTTCAAGCCGCTGCTGGTCAACAGTGTGGTGGGCTTCATCGGGCCGGAGTACCTGTACGACGGCAAGCAGATCCTGCGCGCCGGGCTCGAAGACCACTTCTGCGGCAAGCTGCTGGGCCTGCCGATGGGCTGCGACATTTGCTACACCAACCACGCCGAAGCCGATGGCGACGACATGGATGCGCTGATGACGATGCTGGGCGCGGCCGGCTGCAGCTTCATCATGGGCGTGCCGGGTGCCGACGACATCATGCTCAATTACCAGAGCACCTCGTTCCACGACGCGCTGGTCCTGCGCCAATTGCTGGGACTGCGGCCTGCGCCGGAGTTCGAGGCCTGGCTGCAGCGCATGGGGATCTTCGAGTCTGGCGAGCGGTCGCGACTGCTGGAAGGGTTGCCCGCATCCCTTGCCCCGACGCTGGCGCGTCTGGCGTCCGAATGACATCGCCGACGAAGCGCCCCGGCGCGGTGATTCCTGCAGGCTGGGCAGACCTGCGTCGCCATACCGATGCGCGTATTGCCTTGGGCCGTGCCGGGCACAGCCTGCCCACGGCGCCACATCTGGCTTTTCAGCTGGCCCATGCGCAGGCGCGCGACGCCGTGCACCTGCCGTTCGACGCGGCCGGCGTGTCGGCCAGTCTGCAGGCGCTGGGGCTTGAAACGCTGGTGCTGCACAGTGCCGCAGGCGACCGGGCCACCTACCTGCAGCGGCCCGATCTCGGGCGTCGTCTCGACGAGCCCTCGCGCGAGCGGCTGTTGCAGTGGCGGGCACCGCGCAGCGCCGCGGGCGATGAAACCGGGTTTGATCTGGCCTTTGTCGTGGCCGATGGCCTGTCTGCGCAGGCCGTCCATGCACAGGCGGTTCCGCTGCTTGCCGCAACGCTGGCATTGCTGGCGGCAGATCGCGCACAGACCTGGCAGATCGCACCGGTCGCCGTGGTGGGTCAGGCGCGGGTCGCCGTGGGCGATGAAGTGGGCCTGGCCCTGACGGCACGCTGTGTCGTCGTGCTCATCGGTGAGCGCCCGGGTCTGAGTTCACCCGACAGCCTGGGTCTTTACCTGACGTGGCAGCCCCGGCCTGGCCTGGTGGATGCCAACCGCAATTGCATCTCCAACGTTCGGCCGGCAGGGCTGGCCGTTGATGCCGCAGCCGTCAAGCTGGTGCAGATGCTGGCGGCTGCGCGTACGCGGCAGGTGACTGGCGTTACGTTGAAGGACGAACTCGACGAACAGGCCCTGCTCAGCGTGGCGAAGAACCCAGCGGCTTGAGCTTGGGCGTGTCGCCCGGGCCCAGCACCGTGCCGTCTGCCAGTGTGATCGTGACCAGCGCGCCGTTGGGCTTGCCATCGCGCAGCGGGTTCACGACAGCGGTGACCTTGTCCCCCGGCTTGAGCAGGCTCTTCTTCCAGCCACTGCGCAGCATCATGTTGGGGCTGCCGCATTCCACGCCCCATTCCGTCAGCTTGCCCTTGGCGTCGGCCACGTTGACCTGGATCCACGCGTGCGGATTGGTCCACTGGAAGTCGCTGACCGTGCCGGTGAGCTGCACGGTCTTCGTGCGGTCGAACACCGCAAAGGAGTGGTGCGCAGAGGCCGCGAGGCTTACGCCCAGCGCCAGGGTGAGTGCCGCGTAGCGGGTGACTGACTTCATGTGCCGGACTCCGTCTTGCCCAGGACGACGCGGTCATCGCGGGGGTGGTCGTTGCAGTAGTACTCCAGCAGGTCGAGGTCGGGCCGGCGCTGGAAGTAATGCTTCAGCACCACAGGCGTGGTGTAAGTCTTCGTGTCGTGGATCGTCATCTCGTCCTCGAGCAGCTCGCCATTGGCGACCAGCCGCAGTCGCTCGACCAGGTGCAGCGCATCGCTGGACGGCATGCGCGGCTTGGCATCTTCGGTGCTCGCCAGCGCGTTGGCGCCGACGCCATTCATGGCGCGCGCCTTGCCATTGAGCCCGACCGTGTCGACCACCAGTACATCGCCTTCCCAGTGACCGACCGAATGGCCCATCCAGCTGGGCTCGAGGTCTTCGGGATGCGCGCGGCCGTCGGTGTACAGGCGACGTGGCATGCCGGTGGCTTCGCGCAGCACGACGATCTGGTCGGGGGCCTCCAGCAGCTGGATCGGAAACAGCCCGATTTCCCACATGAAGTACACCGGGCCCGACGGCGTGCAGGCCTTGAAGTTGCCGTGGTCGTCCAGGCGCTTGGACTCGGCCGCGCCCCATTCCGTGAAGGGCGGATGCTCGGGCCAGGGCGTGTTTTGCCAGGGCGCAGGACCGGCCGGGTCGTCGAACGAACCGGTGGGCACCCAGACGCCGGTGAAGTGTTTCTGGCTGGCCACGGTCGGTGGCGTCGTGGGGGTGGCGGGCGGCGCTGGCCGGCAGGCACTGAGGCTGGCGGCGGCCAGTAAACCAAGGCAAGCCGGACGCAAAGACCGGCGCAGGAACGCGTGCATAGAATCTCCCCCGGATGGCAGCTCGCAACGGCTGCTTGCATCGGTAAGGCGGCATAGTACGTCGATAACCCAGCAGGATGCCCTACAATGCGGCACCCACGCGGCGGGCCTGTAGCACAGCGGTTAGTGCAGGGGACTCATAATCCCTTGGTCCTTGGTTCGAATCCAAGCAGGCCCAGTATTTTCAGGCAGTTGCGCTGCCTGCGAAGCCAGATCAGACCCGATTCCAAGATGCAGATTGGACGAGGTTTGGACAAGACACCCGACGGCTGTCCGCGCGTCGTAGAGCGGTAATTTTACTCCCGACCTAGCCCTGTTGCTTGACGTTTGCCGGCGTACCCCAGTCCCCGCGTCAGCGAATTCGCTAGCCAAATCCAGCCTAGCGCGACCCCACCGCACCCCCACCCCCCGCTTTCCAAATGGGTCCCCTCGCTTAGCTACGCACTTGAGCGCGGAAGAACGATGTTAGTGGTTGGGTAGACAGAGGGTTGGGAGCCGAGTGCCCCGACGGCGGATGGCTGGTAAATATTTCAAAATGGCAGCATTCCAATAAGTTCCTACTGACCGAGAAGTGCGGGGTATATCGTCGCTTGATGTTTTGTCCCAATTCCTATTGAGACTGACTAAATAAAAGAACCTGCACGCAGCAGGCATCGGGATCACCTAGCGATGCTTCGGTCAACCACGAGTTTTCAATGACCCAGAATTCCATCTCGCTAATCTTCGTAGCGGTTGCCGCCCTTGCATTGCAAGGATGCGGGGGTGGTGGGGGATCATCTGGCTCTGTGCCGACTTCACCTCCAACTCCAACTCCGCCCACAGCTACCCTGAGTGCGTCAGCGTCTGATGTTCGCCTCAACGGCACCATAACCCTCACGTGGTCTTCTACTAACGCGACTGCGTGCACGGCCTCTGGGGACTGGAGCGGCAGTCTGGGTACCTCCGGATCTCAATCCGTGACCGTAAGCAAACAGACACCGAATCTTGCCCTGTCATGTACGGGTGCTGGTGGGACAGTGAATGCGTTGCCTGCATCGGTTAAGGGCTGGGATTCGCCCACAGTAACAGTGAGTGCAAGCCCAACTACCGTACTAATCGGCGGAACCCCAACGGTAAGCTGGTCATCGACAAACGCAAACGCCTGTACTGCGACGGCTGGACTCACGGGCACAATTGCAACTTCAGGATCTCAAGCGGCTAGCGCTCTTACCGCTGCGGGTACGTACACAGTTCAGTGTACAAATCCGGCATACACAACCGCTATTGCCGCGACAACTACCGTGGCAGTTCAGTCCACGTACTCGCTGACAGTAACCGCCTTGGCGGAATCTCCCGGACCAAAAATAGTAGACCCTGTTTCACGGTATT
>CANGFJ010000219.1 GCA_947453065.1 Pseudomonadota bacterium | reverse complement strand
TGGTGCAGTTTGGCTTCACGCCGTTCCGCATGAAGAAGGCCGAGCTGATCGCCACGCTCAACAGCTTCCTCATCGAGCAGTACGCAACCGGCCGCAAGGTCGTGCTGATCGTCGATGAAGCGCAGAACCTGGCCCTGAAGGTGCTGGAGGACGTGCGCATGCTCTCGGGCGTCGAGACGACCAAGGAAAAGGTCCTGCGGATCATCCTGGCCGGCCAGCCGGAGCTCAACGCCAAACTCGACTCCCCGGAACTGGTGCAGCTGGCGCAGCGCGTGCGTCTGCGCTTCCACCTCACGCCGCTGAGCGAGGACGACCTGCAGGCCTATGTGCTGCACCGCCTTGAAGTGGCAGGGTCCGGTGGCCGCAAGATTTTCCAGGACGATGTCTTTCCGCTGCTGTATCGCTACAGCGGCGGCGTGCCACGCCTGGTGAACACGCTGTGTGAGACGGCGATGATGTCTGCCTTTACCGAAGACCGCGATTTCGTGACCGCAGGAGACCTGCGCAGCGCGATCGAGGAGCTGCGCTGGGTGGAGTTCTCCGCCCGCGGGGCGGCGCAGCGCGATGCCAGCACAACCGGGCGCTATGCCACGGATGCGCTGGGCAGCACGGGCAGCCGGCAGGGTCCGGGGCTTTACATCGGCTCGAATGATGAAGACCAGGTGCTGGCGCGGATCATCATCGCCAAAGATGGCGAGACTGCCGGGGAATTGCCGTTACGGCTGGGGCGCACCGTGGTGGGCCGCACACCCGACAACGACCTGCAGATCGACAGCCGCTTCGTGAGCCGCCATCACTGCCAGATCATCACGACCCGCGACGGCTGCGTGATCGAAGACCTCAACAGCACCAATGGCATCGTCATCAAGGCCAAGCGGGTGCGCCAGCAGCACCTCAACGATGGCGACGTGGTAAGCCTCGGCCGCCACGACCTGTTGTACATCGACGAGCGCGTGCGGCGACCTGCCGCCGCGCGCACCGACGACGAAACCTAGCTCGTTCCGCCGACCGTCATCGCATCGATGCGCAGCGTCGGCTGACCGACGCCTACCGGCACGCTCTGCCCTTCCTTGCCGCAGGTGCCCACGCCCTCGTCGAGCTTGAGGTCGTTGCCGACCATCGACACGCGCGTCAGCACATCCGGGCCATTGCCGATCAGCGTGGCGCCCTTGATGGCCGGACCCAGTCGCCCGTTCTCGATCAGGTAGGCCTCGCTGGCCGAGAACACGAACTTGCCGGAGGTGATGTCCACCTGGCCGCCGCCGAAGTTCACTGCGTAAATACCCCGCTCGACTGACGCGATGATGGCCTGCGGATCGTGCGGGCCCGGGCGCATGTAGGTGTTGGTCATGCGCGGCAGCGTCATGTGCGCGAAGGACTCGCGGCGGCCGTTGCCGGTGGAACGCGTGCCGGTCAGGCGCGCGTTGTGGCTGTCCTGCAGGTAGCCCTTGAGCACGCCGTTCTCGATGAGCGTGGTGCACTGGCTGGGTGTGCCCTCGTCGTCGATGTTGAGCGAGCCACGACGCTGGCTGAGCGTGCCGTCATCGACCACGGTGCAGTGCTCGCTGGCCACGCGCTCGCCGACGCGGTTACTGAAGGCCGAGGTGCCCTTGCGATTGAAGTCGCCTTCCAGGCCGTGGCCGATGGCCTCGTGCAGCAGGATGCCGGGCCAGCCCGGCCCAAGGACAACCGGCATGGTGCCCGCCGGCGCGGGAATGGCATCGAGGTTGACCAGTGCCTGGCGCACGGCCTCGCGGGCCAGCGCGATGGGCCGGTCACCCGACACCAGCTCGACCAGCGAATAGCGGCCGCCCGCCCCCGCATAGCCCTGCTCGCGGCGGCCGTCCTGCTCGACGATGACCGACACATTGAAGCGCACCAGCGGACGCACGTCGGCGGCCATCACGCCGTCGGTGTTGGCCACCAGCATGATCTCGTGCACGGCGTTGACGCTGGCCATGACCTGCTTGACGCGCGGGTCCATGGCGCGGGTCTCGCGGTCGACGCGTTCGAGCCAGGCGACCTTGGCGTCGTCGTCGAGCGTGGCCAGCGGATCGATGGGGAGGTAGAGGCCCTGGCTGGAGGTATTGCGCCAGGCCTGCTGGCGCTTGCCGGGCGACTGCTTGGCAATGGCGCGCGCGGCGCCGGCGGCTTCCTGCAGGGCGCTCAGCATGATCTCGTCGGAATAGGCAAAGCCGGTCTTTTCGCCGGCGATGGCGCGCACGCCGACGCCTTCTTCGATGCTCGCGCTGCCTTCCTTGACGATGCCGTCCTCGAGTGCCCAGGACTCTTCGCGCGAGAGCTGGAAGTAGAGATCAGCCGAATCGACGGAATGGCTCATGACGCTGTCGAGCACGCGCTCGATGTCGCGCTCGTCCAGGCCACTGGGCACGAGGATGGCGGACTTGGCCAGCGCCAGCACGTCGAGCGGCACGGCAGGGAAATCAGGGGATGAAGACATCGGTGGCAATCCTTCTGGTCAGTCCAGGACGCGATGCGAGAGCGCGGGGAAACTCGCGCGCACGGCGGCCTGGCGTTCGGAATCTATCTCGGCGACAACGCAGCCTTCGCCCGTCGGCAATCGGTCTACGACGTGGCCCCAGCAATCGATGACGCGGCTTTCGCCCCAGGTCGCGCGGCCATTCTCGTGCTGGCCCCACTGGGCAGCAGCGACAACGGCACACAGGTTCTCGATGGCGCGCGCACGCAGCAGCACGTCCCAGTGCGCCTCGCCCGTGGGCACGGTGAAGGCCGAAGGCACCACCAGCAGCTGCGCGCCCTGGGCCACCATCCTACGGTAGAGCTCGGGGAAACGCAGGTCGTAGCACACCGACAGGCCGATGCGCCCCACGGGGGTATCGACGACGACGACCTCGCGGCCGGGCGCCGTGCCGGCGGACTCGCGGTAGGCCTCGGGCTTGCCCGGCACGTCGACGTCGAACAGGTGGATCTTGTCGTAGCGCGCCAGCAGGGTGCCGTCTGGCCCGTAGACCAGGCTGGCCGCCGCACTGCGCGCCTCGCCCTCGACCCGCAGCGGCATCGTGCCAGCCACGATCGTGAGGCCGAGGCGGCGCGCCTGCGTGGCCAGGAAGTCCTGGATGGGCCCGGTACCCGGCTGTTCGGCGATGGCCTGCTTGTCGGACTCGTTGCGCCCCATGAAGGCGAAGTTTTCGGGCAACACGGCCAGCTGCGCGCCATCGCTGGCGGCGATTTCCAGCAGGCGCAGCGCGGTGGCGAGGTTGGCGGCCACCTGCATGCCGGAGGTCATCTGCAGGGCCGCGACTTTCACACCAGCACCACGTCGTACTGGTCGATGCCATAGAGCGGCTCGGCCTGCAGGCGGATGGGCCGGCCCAGCTGCATTTCCAGCTCGGCCAGCACGGGGGCTTCTTCTTCGGTGAGGCGATCCACCACGTCCTGGTGCGCGAGCACCAGCAGCTCCTGGCTCTGGAACTGGCGGCTCTGGCGCACCAGTTCGCGGAAGACTTCGTGGCAGACGGTCTCGGCGGTGCGCACGAAGCCGCGCCCGCTGCACTGCGGACAGGGCCCGCAGAGCAGGTGCTCCAGGCTCTCGCGCGTGCGCTTGCGCGTCATCTCGACGAGGCCCAGCGGCGAGATGTTGGCGATGTGCGTCTGCGCGCGATCGGTGGAGAGCGCCTCTTCGAGGGCAGCGATGAGCGCACGGCGGTGCTCGTCATCCTGCATGTCGATGAAGTCGATGATGATGATGCCGCCGAGATTGCGCACGCGCAGCTGACGGGCCACGGTGACGGCGGCTTCAAGGTTGGTGCGGAAGATCGTTTCTTCCAGGTTGCGGTAGCCGACATAGCCGCCGGTGTTCACGTCGACGGTGGTCATCGCTTCGGTCTGCTGGATGACGAGGTAGCCGCCGGACTTCAGCTGCACCTTCTGCTCGAGCGCCTTGGCGATCTCTTCTTCGACGCCGTGCAAGTCAAAGATGGGACGCGGCCCGCTGTGCAGTTCGATGCGGTCGGCGAACTCGGGCATGAACGCGCGGGTGAACTCGAGCATGCGTTCCATCTCGAGCGGTGAGTCGACCAGCACGCGGCGCACCTGCA
>CANGFJ010000218.1 GCA_947453065.1 Pseudomonadota bacterium | reverse complement strand
GCGCGGCCTATAGCGCCGAAGTCACCGCCACCGATCTGGCCTGGTACTTGCGCAGCGTCTGACGTTTTTTGGCAACGGCTCGCCCCGTTTCGAGACGCACTGGCAAATAATTGTCGATTCTTGTAGTTTCAACGAATCTGCGGGATAGGTGTTTTGTCCTGCCAGAGACAAGAAAAATACAACTGTGGGGGGATGATGACAAATAACAAGCTTGCGCTTGCCGTACGGCGTGCGCTTCGGTCCGGTTCCGTGGTTTCCATCTCGACGCTGGCGGTGATGACTGCTGCGCCGGCGTTCTCGGCAGAAGAGACGCTGGAGCCCGTCGAAGTCGTTGTCACCGGCACCCGCATTCGTCAGACCTCCGGCATGGTCACGCCGGTCCCGGTCACCTCCGTGGCCTCCGATGAACTCCTCAAGAACAACCCCGGTGCGGCGCTGGCCGACCAGCTCGACAAACTGCCGCAGTTGTTCCAGACCGAATCCGCGCAGCGCGGATCCGGTGCGCTCTTCGGCAATGCCGGCGCCAGCTACGTCAACCTGCGCGGCCTTGGCGCCCAGCGCACGCTGGTGTTGTTGGACGGCTCGCGGGTCGTACAGGACGATCGCGGTGGCGCGGTTAACATCGGCGTGCTGCCGACCGGCCTGATCAAGAATGTCGATATCATCACTGGCGGTGCTTCGGCGCAGTACGGCGCTGACGCTGTAGGCGGCGTGGTCAACTTCGTGCTCGACCGCAAGTTCGAGGGGCTGAAGTTCAGCGCCGGTACGGGTATCACCGAGCGCGGTGACGGCTGGAACGGCAAGTTCAATGTCACGGGCGGCACCCAGATTGGCGACAAGCTGCACCTGACCGGCTCGATCGATTACAACCACATCAACCAGATCGACCGCGATCCCACGCAGCTGGGTGACTGGTTCCAGCACTGGGGCTATGTCGCGAATCCGGCCTATAAGAGCCCCACGCTGACGCCCGGCGTGCCCAAGCAGATCACCGCACCGAATCTGAGCCAGTCGACCTATTCGCCCTTTGGACGCATCGACAACGCCTACAAGACTGTGGTTAACGGGGTGGGAGCCACGCCGTTAAGCTCGTTCCAGTACCTGAACTACGCGTTTACCCAGGACGCCACGGGCGTCAGGCCATTTGTCTACGGCACCAACGCCACCGTCGGAACGGGTGGCTGGATGCAGGGCGGCCCAGAATACGACTATCACAACGCGGCAGAGCGGGCTGGCCCGTTCGGCGCCGAGGTCAACGAGAACTCCGCCTTCCTGGGTGGCCAATACGACCTCAATGACCGGGTGCAGCTGTTTGGCAGCGTGTTGTTCGGCTCATCGGCATCGGATGTGGTTGGCGTGCGCGGCAACCCCGAGCTGGAAGACCCGTACTTCGCCACCATCTTCTCGGGTAACGCCTACCTGCCGGCTGCCGTGCAGACTGCCATGACGAACGCCGGCATCGCCGCCATCAAGGTGAACAAGCTCGGCCAGTTCCTCGGGCTGAACAATTTCAACCAGTCCGAGAGCGCCCGCAACGTGCACACCATGTTGACGTGGAACGTGGGCTTCGATGCCGACGTGACGGACAACTGGCACCTGCGGGGCAACTGGCAGTCCGGCCGTTCGCACAAGTACACCGCTTCTTACAATGAGGTGCGTACCGACCGTATCTTCTTGGCTATCGACGCGGTCAAGGACCCGGTCTCGGGCAAGATCATCTGCAACGTGCAGCTGCCCCAGTACAACCCGACTGCCGCCCAGATTGCCGCTGCGACCCAGGGGCTCTACCCGGGCAAGAAAGACAAGTACGGCCAGCTGCTGCAGTCCCCGATCGGGACCGACAACAGCATCTCTGGTTGCGTCCCGATCAACATCTTTGGCCAGGGCAACGTGTCCCAGGCTGCCCAGGACTACGTCACGGGCAACAAGTGGGGCATCAGCGTGGTCAAGCAGGACTTCGCCGAAGCGCTGCTGACGGGCAAACTGTCCGAGGGCTGGGCCGGTGCGATCAACACCGCCTTGGGTGCCACTTACAGGTCCGAGAGCCTGACCCAGCAGGCCTACCCCATCGACCTGGACCATGCTGGCCCGCCGCTGAACCTGGCGAGCAGCACCAACAGCCTTTACAACCTCGGCATCCGTGGTGTGCCGTCCGGCTACGCAACGGGCAGCCCGAACATCTTCGCGTTCTCGACGGTGCCGCCGATCGGTGGCTCCTACGACGTGAAGGAAGTGTTCGGCGAGCTCAACGTGCCGCTGCTGAGGACCTCGACCGGCCAGCGCCTCACCGCCAACCTGGCCGTGCGCAGTTCCTCGTACTCCTCCACGGGTTCGGTCGAATCGTACAAGCTGGGCCTGGACTTCCAGCTGTTTGATGACCTGCGTTTCCGCGGCACCTTGTCGCGCGACGTGCGTGAGCCCACGTTCTCCGAGCGCTTCGACAGCCAGGGCAGCGGTGGCAACATCAACCCCGATCCGGTGGCCGCAGCCTGTCTCTACCTGTCGGCTGGCGCCAGCACGACCTGCAGCTACACGGTGACACCGGTCACAACCGGCAACCCGGACCTCAAGCCGGAGCAGGCCGACACCAAGACCTTCGGCCTGGTGTACCGTCCGCGCTTCATCGAAAACCTGCAGATGTCGGCCGATTACTTCGATATCAAGGTGAAGGATGCGATCGGCACGCTCGGTTACCAGCGTATTGCCACCGATTGCTTCAACGGCGTGACGGAGCTGTGCAAGTACGTCGAGCGTGATCCGGTGACGCAGGTCATCGGCCGCGTGCTCGACACCTACCTGAACATCGCCAATACCCAAGTCAAGGGCGTGGACTTCGAAGTGCAGTACAGCGCCCATCCAGACTTCCTGGCGTCGCAGGCCGAAAGCCTGGTCTTCCGCGGCTATGCCAGCCGGCTGCTCGAGCGCTCCAACCAGGCGTCCAGCACGGGCCTGGTGAATTACTTCGATGGCGGCTTTACGGCTGGCACGCTGTACCCGGACTGGAAGGGCAACCTCAGTGGGACCTACACCGTGGGCAACTGGAGCCTGTTGATCAGCGAAGAGTGGATGAGCAAGTCGAAAATCAACACGACCCTCATCGACACAGCTGACTTTGCAGCCGGCCGGTTGGTCGTGAACGGTGGGACGAAGCTGGCGCCGGATGTCGACAACAACTGGCTGCCCAACTACTTCAACACCAACGCGCGCATCGCTTATCGCGGCGAGACCGAAGGCGGTCACAGCTGGGATGTGTCGCTGTTCGTGACCAATCTGTTGAACAAGGACCCGATGATCATTCCGAGCAACAACTCGCGTGGCTCGGCGCAGACCGTCAGCAACAACTTCGACGCCTATGGTCGTCGTTACGAGCTGGGCTTCAACTACCGGTTCTGACCTGTAGCGAAGCACCCGACCTGCGGCGGCGGACTTCACGGTCCGCCGCCGTTGGCGTTTCCGGGGGTCCAAACCCCGATTTCGCCCCTTCCCGGGGCGATTTCTTGCGCCCGGGAAGGGGCCTCCGTAACATCCCGCGGCCTCAATCCACGAGTTTTTTCCCATGCGCAGCCCCTATTGCGGCCAGGTCAACGAATCCCTCATCGGCCAGGAAGTCACCGTCGCGGGCTGGGTCAACCGCCGCCGTGACCACGGTGGGGTGATCTTCGCCGACCTGCGCGACCGCGAGGGGCTGGTGCAGGTGGTGTTCGACCCGGACGACCAGGCGCTGTTTGCCGAGGCCGAGCGCCTGCGCAGCGAGTTCGTGGTGACAGTGCGCGGCCTGGTGCGTCAGCGCCCGGCGGGCACCGCCAACGCCAACATGGCCTCCGGGCAGATCGAGCTGCTGGCCCGCCAGCTGACGCTGCTGAACCGCTCCGAGCCGCTGCCGTTCCAGCTGGATGAGCAGGTCAGCGAGGAAGTGCGGCTGCGCTATCGCTACCTGGACCTGCGCCGCGACGAGATGAACCAGCGCCTGCGCCTGCGTCACCGCGTCACCAGTGCCATGCGCCACTACATGGACGACCACGGCTTCATCGACATCGAAACGCCGATGCTGACCAAGGCGACGCCGGAAGGCGCGCGCGACTACCTGGTGCCCAGCCGCACCCACCACGGCAAG
>CANGFJ010000217.1 GCA_947453065.1 Pseudomonadota bacterium | reverse complement strand
GATTTCAATGTCCCCCTCATTCTGGCGGCGATCGTTCAACGTCTCTCGTCGATTCCTGTCGGGCCCCCTGCCCACCCTGAGGAACCCACGCCGGTCAGGCCTACCAGACCGACGATCGGCCAGCTTTTTGTAGCGACAGCGGCAGACCTCGCTGAGGTTGCAGTCCCTGACAGGCAATAGCGGCGCTTCGTTCACCAGCTTGATTTTTCCAAGCAGCGGGCGAACACCGGCACAGTGCAAGATACCGCCCCAGATTTCTACGGCCGCGTAGGGACCGTGATGGAGCTCTGGCTTTTTCGGAGGCGATTTCATGTCGGACAGGTTCAGGCCTGCCCGATGGGCCAACCACCCCCAAACGGAGGGGGGGCGACCTCTATCTACTCCAATCTGGACTGGACTTCAGTCCTCCGCGTGCCCGGTCTCTCGCCGTGGCGCAGCCGGCAGCGCTACGGCAGGGGTGCCCGCTTTCAACGCGTTGGCACGCGCGATCAGGTACTCGCGCACCGCAACCGCATCCTCCGGCTTCAGGTCCTTCGCGAAGGAGCCCATGCCCTTGTCGGCGCGTACCCCGCGCAGCACCACGGCGTCGAAGGCATCCTGCGCATAGAGCAGCGGCGTCACGGTGAGGTTGGGAAAGCTGGTGCGCGCCTGCAGGCCGTTAACGCCGTGGCAGACTGAACAAGAGCGCCCATACAGCTCGCCACCGTGGGCAATGACTTCCGCTGAGGCCGTGGACGGCGGCGGATTGAGCGCCGGCGGCGTATAGGGCGCAGGCTCTGGCAGCACCGACTTGCCGCCCAGGCCGAACACCAGCATGCGCGCATGGGTCGGCGCGAAATAGCCGCCCTGCGCGGCGCCGCCGACGCTGGCCGCAACGTACTGCACGCCATCCAGCTCATAGCTGATGGGCGCAGCGAACACCGCGGTCTTCGCGTCGAAACCCCACAGCTTTGCGCCGCTGCGGGCGTCATAGGCACTCAAAGCCTTGCCCCCGCCATTGCCCATGAACACCAGGTTGCCAGCTGTCGCCAGCACGCCGCTGGTGGGGCCGCCATTGGCAAAGGCTTCGGTTTCCCATACGACCTTGCGTGCAATCGGATCCCAGGCCTTCAGGCGACCACGGACGCCCTGCCGCGCATAGGGCTTGAGCTTGTCCGCATCGACGCGCGTGCCCATCGAGATGCCGAGGCTGAAGCCGCCGGCCGCCGGCGGTGGGCTGTTGGCAGCCGGGCCTGCCATCGTGAAATAGGCTTCCCAGGCCGGGATGTAGACCAGGCCCGTCGCGGGACTGAAGGCATTGGGATGCCAGCTGTGCCCGCCCTGCACGCCCGGCGCGAGGTTCCAGGGCTCGGCCTCATAGCGTGAGCCGGGTACTTCGATGGGCCGTCCGGTCTTCAGGTCCACACCCGTGGCCCAGTTCACCTCGGTGAACGGATCCGCGCTGAGCAGCGTGCCTTTCGCGGCATCCAGCACATAGAAGAAACCATTCTTCGACGGCTGCAGCAGCACGTGCTTCTTTTCGCCACCCAACGTCAGATCAGCCGTCATCATCGGGCTGACCGCGTCGTAGTCCCAGGAGTCACCGGGCACTTCCTGGTAATGCCAGACGTACTCACCCGTGTCGGGCCGCACGGCCACGATGGAAGCGGTGTACAGGTTGTCGATGACCTTGGTATCGCGTGCCCGCGCGTTCCAGGGCGTGGCGTTGCCCGTGCCGAAATACAGCAGGTCGGTGACGGGGTCGTAAACGGCCGCGTCCCACACGGTGCCGCCACCGCCGGACTTCCACCACTCGCCGCTCCAGGTCTTGGCAGCCTGTTCGAGCTTCGGGTTCTCAAAGCCCTTGGCCGGATCACCCGGCACGGTCCAGAAGCGCCAGACCTGCTTGCCTGTCTCGGCATCAAAGGCCGCGATCCAGCCACGCACGCCGAATTCACCACCAGAACCGCCAACAAACACTTTGCCCTTGGCCACGCGCGGCGCCATGGTGATGGAGTACTTGTTCGTCATCTCGCCCAGGCCGAGGCTGGCGGGTACGGTATCGACCGACCACGCCTCCTTTCCGGTCTTCGCGTCAATGGCCACCAGGCGCGCATCGAGCGTGCCCATGATGATCTTGCCGTTCCACGCCGCGATGCCGCGGTTCACCAGGCCCAGGTTGTAGCGCAGCCGCTCGCCCTGGATGACCGGGTTGTACTTCCACAGCTGCTTGCCGGTCTTGGCGTTGAACGCGTGGACGACATTGCGCGCTGTCGACACATAAATGACGCCATCGACGTACAACGGCGAGCCATGCTGGTTCTGGTTGGTTTCGTAGTCCGCAAACCACTTCAGGCCCAGCTGCTCCACATTGCCCGCATCAATCTTCTTTAGCAGGCTGAAGCGCTGTTCGGAGTAGGTGCCCCCATAGGTCATCCACTGACCGGGCTCTTTGGCTGCATTCACCAGGCGATCTGCCGTGACGTTGGCGGCAGAAGCTACGGCCGACAGCAGCAGGCCCAGCCCCAGCGCGAGAATACGGTTGTTCATGCGTGGCTCACTTGGCGCTGCCGCTGTTGGTGCCGCGGAAGCTCGACTGCAGCAGGTGCGTCAAGGTGTGCACGTAGCGCAGCGTGCCGTTCTCGACACGGAACAGGTGCAGATCGGGCGCCCCGCTGCCGCCACCCGGCCCACCCGCGCCGAAGGTGCAGAACACGGCCACGGTGCCCATCACCTCGTCCACGACGAAGCGGCGGTTGGCGATGTTGACGCCACCCGGCACGCCCACTTCGCAACTGTCGGACGGCGAGCCCTTGCCGGTGTAGGCACCGCCCTCGACACGCACGCAGGGAAAGCCCCAGGGCACCAGGTCGATCTTCTGTTCCAGGAAGGCGTCGAGATAGGCATTGGCGGCGGCGACCAGCTTGCCGCGCGAGTCGCGCTTCTCAGCGGCGATCGGATCCCACTTCTCCGTGGAGGAGTACTTCAGGTAGGCCTCGGCATTGAAGAGCCAGTAACCCGTCGTGGTCCACAGGACCTCCACTTCGGCGATCTTGTCGTGGTTGACGCGCAAGCGCGTGCCCACGACATAGGGCGCGGCCTTGTCCGTCACGATCACCTCAGTGAAGGTCTGGCAGCTGTCCGCGTCGAAGACGCTGCGGTGGTGATCGATCTTCAACGCCTTGGTGAGGAAGCCCGTCTTGATGTCCGCCGCTGCGATGTTTTCCCAGTAACCGACAGCTTTCGCCAGCGGCAGGCCAGAGAGGTCGCCCGCCCCCTGCGCCTTGAGATAGAGATCGACGGCCTGCTGCAGGCCACCGCGGGTGCAGGACACCTCGGCGTGGCTGGGCGCAGCGGCAAAGACTGCGCCACAGAACAGGAACGACAGACAGATAAGCGTAGTGCGTTTCATGGAACCCCCCAGTTCATCGTTGTTGTGTTGGCGTCAGATCCCCGGGATCGTCCGCTTGCGCGTGGCGCGACGGTGCACGACTTCCTGCGCATAGATCGGCGTGCGGTAGTAGCGGTCATGCCCGGCAGCGATGTGCTCCGGCATGGGGGAATAATCCACCATCGACTCAAGCATCGCGTCGCAGCGCGCCTGCAGGCCCACGCGGTATTCCGGCGCCGGGAAGATCCACATGTCGTTGTTGACGATGGCGTTGACCACCAGACGGCCTGCGGTGAGCGCAGTCTGCGGTCGCGCCCACAGCGGCGGCGTATCAGCGGGCACCGGCGGCCGGACCGGACGCGGGCCTGCCGGACGCGCGGCAGCTGCCGCCTGGGCAGACGCCGGGGGCGGCGCGTTCTTCATTGATTCCGGACGGTAGGTCTCGGTGCGGCCCAGGTTCGAAGTGGTCATGCCCGGCACCAGGTTCGAAGTGCCGATGTTGGTGGCGCGCAGGTCGTGGCGCATCTGTTCCATCAAGCCGGTGACCGCCAGCTTCGTGACCGCATAGATGCCGGCCGTGCCCAGCAGCACGCCATCGGTGGAAGTGGTCGTGACAATGTGGCTGCCTTCTTTGTGCGCGAGCATGCGCGGCACGAAGGTGCGCACCCCGTACAGCGGGCCCCAGAAATTCACGCCCATGGCCCAGTCCCAGTCCTGCATCGAACCCGTGACCACGCCGGACATCACGCCCACGCCGGCATTGT
>CANGFJ010000216.1 GCA_947453065.1 Pseudomonadota bacterium | reverse complement strand
CATGAAGTTCTGGTAATTCGCGCTGGGGAACAGGTCGCTGTAGAAGTCCGCGGCGTTCTGTGTGTAGTAGCGGTAGCGGCCGGTGAAGACCCACTTTCCCCAGGCTGGCTGCGTGTATTCCAGCCCTGCGGTGTGCGCGCGAATGCCCCAGGTGTCGGCGAAGTAGCGGTACTGGCCTTCCACCGCGGCGCGCCACGGCAGGTAGTATTTGAGCTTGGCAGCCGCAGCGTTGCCGGTTCGCGTACCGGGGTAGACCTCTGGCCCGGTCGCGTAAGTGCCTGGCACCGGCCCCGCGTAACGCATGGCGCGGTAGGGGTTCTGCAAATAGCCCTGCTCGGTGGTGGTCTCATAGTTCAGCCCCAGCAGCAGATTGCGCGTGAGCACCTGCGTCAGGCCCAGGCGGTAGTTGCGCCGGTCGGTGCGCTGCTCGAAGCTGGCGTCACCGCGCTTACCCACCGTGTCCCAGCCCTGTGAGAAGCCCAGGCTCACCGTGGTCAGGTCGCCAAACAGGTCCTGGCTCACCGAGAAGAACGCGGTGTCGGAGCGGTAATCGCTCTCGTCGCTGTTCACGTAGCCGAGCGAGTACAGCGATTTGCCGCGTAGGTAATCCACCGACAGGCTCTTTTGCTCGCGGCGTTCCGTGTAGGGGCTGGCGGTGGTGACCACGTCTACCGAGGCGCTGGAGATCAGGTCGACGTAATAATTGGCCGCCACCGACACCGAATCGCCGATCTGCTTGCGCACCAGGACAGAGGGGCCTTCGACGGTGACGCCGCCACCGTCATAACGGTGGTAGAGGATGTCGGCGCGGTCTTCCGGCAGCACGGCGGCCTGGGCAATGCCCGCGACCAGTAGAACCAAAGCATAGGCAGCGCGCATCAGTTGCACCCGCAGCCGCCACCGGCGCCGCCCATGGCGCCGCGGGCCGCCTCGCGGACCTCGAAGACGTGGTCCATGTAGGCCGATGACACCGGGTTCGGGTCCATGGCCATGATCGGGTCGGCCAGGTGTTCGCGCTCGTAGGGCTTGACCCAGGGCTCGATGGACGTGCACCCCTGCAGCAGGGCGCTGGCGCAGCACATCGTGAGCAGCATCATGGCCTGCGGGCGACGGCGCGTCGGTGTGGTGAGTGCGGTCGACATGGTCTGCTTAGGGTTCCCTGACCAGTGCCCGGATCTGGTCCAGGTATTCGTTTTCGTCGCCGGCCTTATAGCCCCGGTGCAGATAGCGCAAGTTGCCCTTGCGATCCACGATCACGGTGCTGGGCATGCCGGACACGGTGTAGAGCTTACTGACCTTGCTGTCGGTGTCGAACAGTATGGGAAAGGAGACAGGGGTTGCCTTGAGCCATTCGACGGCGCCTGCCGAATCCGGCTCGACATTGATGCCCAGCAGGGTGAAGCCCAGGGGCTTGTACTTGCGGTGCAGTTGCTCGAGTACGGGCATTTCCTGGCGGCAGGGGCCGCACCAGGTGGCCCAGAAGTTGAGCATGACCACCTGGCCGCGGTATTGGGCCAGGCCCACGGTCTTGCCACCCGCGGCGGCCAGCAGGAAATCAGGCGCCAGTTCGGTCGCGGCCGACGCCAGGCCCGCGAAGGTCAGGGCGACCGCCAGGGTCGCTGCGCGCAGGAAGCCGGTTCTGCCCATGCTCGCTCCCTTTCGCATCAGAAAAAGACCGTTGCCCCGAGGTGCGCCCCGAGGTTGTTGGTGAGCTTGTTCTTGCCCAGCAGGTCTGACTGGAACACCAGGTCCTGCATGTCGAGGTGGATGGCCAGCCAGTCTGTCGGCAGCACGCGATAGCCGGCGCCGAAATTCACGGTGAAGTGCTGGTCGCCTGCGAACTTCGTGCTGCCGATGCCACCTAGCAGGTACAGCGCGCTGTTCATGGCACGGTTGCGCCCCAGGTACACCTCACCGGGCAGGAAGTTGTAGCCCAGCGAGAGGTTGTAATACGAGAAGCGCCGCTCATCGGGTTTGAGCAGCTGCAGGCTGCCGTTGAGCGTCTCGAAGCTGGTCTTGCCAGCGGTGGAGCGACCGACGTTGGCTTCGAAGTAGAAATCTTCGGTGACGTGGTAAGCAGCCCTTAGGCCATAGACCGGGTTGCTGCCAAAATCCTCGATCGAAAGGGCGCCGTAGTAGCTGCCGAACTCCACGTTCTTGGCATCAATCTTCGGTACCTTGATCGTGCGCCGTGCCACCTGCGGGTCGATGATGCGCGGCGTCGCGGCCACAGGCTCCGAGCCATCCTGCGGCGCCTCGGCTGCCGCAACCGGTTTGTGCTGCCAGGGCCAGTGCAGCGAGGCGCAGCCCGTCAGGGGCGCCAGCAGCAGGGTCAGTAAAAGAACGCGAGACCGAGTTTCCATTCGTCGATTTCCTCATTGGCGTTGCGGCTCGTGAATACCAGGTGACTGCGGTACTCGGCCCGCACGAAGAAACGCCGCGTCCAGTAATAGCGCAGTCCGGCGCCGACATAGGCGGTCTGGTCCGTACGGTCGGCTTGCTGCACCAGCGTGACCTTGGGTTGCACATGGATCATGCCCGTTCCCAGCGTCACGAACGGTGAGAGACGCCACTCTGGCGCAAAGACGTGAGAGAGACCCAGATCCAGGGTGTAGCCATTGGAGGCATTGCCCAGAAACTGCGAAGCCGTGAATTCGACGCCCAGTTGATCGGTGAGCGAACGCGCCAGATAGGCTGACAGCAGCGTGGCGCCGCCGAAGTCCCCGGCGAAGACGCCGGATTCCCAGTGATGGGACTGGTAGCCGGCACGGTTGCCAAAATCGAAGGTGAAAAGGCTGCCATCGGCCCGCGTCGTAAGGGCCATGTCGGCCTGTGACACCCAGCCCTCCACGCCGCGCTCGCTGCGCACGCGGAACCACTCGGTGCGCCGATAGAGCACGTCGACCGAACCGCCGCGGGGCACCACCTGCGTCACGGCATAGCCGCGGCCTGGGCCAATATGAAGTTCCAGGTAGGGCTCGGCCACGAACAGCTGCAGGTATTCCTTGGCAGCCTGCGCCACGGGCGCGAGCAGGCCTGCCACACACAGCAGCAGTGCGAGGGACCATCCGGCGCCGAAGCGCCGGCGGTCAGTTGAGCGGGACGGCGGGATCAAAGGGATTGTTGAAGTACTGTGCGCCAAGGTCGACCCACTCTGAAATCAGACGTAATTCGGCGGGTGTCAGATACCCGGTATGACTTGCAGGGGCAACGAAACGGCTGAAGAACCGCGTGGAATTTCGCGCGCTGCCGGCGCTGATCGATGCGGGCACGGAAACAGGCACAAAAACAGGCAGGTTTGTGACCGGATCGAAACCCGCAGGAACCAATCGGTCCTGCAGCGCGCCCATGTTAACCGTCTGCTCGTTGTCGGGGAACAAGAGCTCCCGGTAGGACTTCTTCTGCAGGGGCTCTTCGATGGCGTCGCCGTCGCTGAGGTCCAGTTGGGCGGCGGGAAAACGCGTGAGGCCATTGGAATCCACAGTGCTGTGGCAGCTGATGCAGGTCGTGTCAGTGGGTGGGCTCACGCCATCTGCTGCAGGGATGCTGCGCGGTGTGATCCACAGCGGCTGCAGGTGCTGGGCGTAGTTGATGACGATGCGACAGGTGCTGCTCCAGGTCAGCGCACAGGCCGCGCTCGTAGGCAGCGGCGTGGTCAGGGTGCCGGCACCCGTATAGGCGTAGGTCAGGGGGGCATCGGCGGGGCGGCCGGCTGCGGTGCTGTCGGTCCATTCATCGACGTAGCGCAGGTCCATGCTGGGCGACAACGCCTTGCAGTTCTCGTTGGTGCAGCTCCAGCGGGCGCGGGCCTGGGCCATGGTTTCGCCGGGGTTAGGCGCGAACCGCGCTTGGGTGCCGGGGAAGGGCAGGCCCGCTGCGGTAGCGCCTGTCCAGGCGGCGGCGAACAGGCCAGTGCGACCGTGCGAGCGCTGACGCGCCGCGGCCGTATCGGCATCGTGGCAGCCGTTGCAGCTGCGGGTTTCCCCGGGCCGCAGCTGCAGCCAGTTGCGGTGCACCGGGAAGAGTCGTCGACCGTCCTTGTCGAGCACCGAGATCTGGAAGGCGACGTTGGCGGGCACCTTGATGCGCACCGAGCCATCGGGCTCGATGGGGGCGTAGCCCAGGATCTCGCGCATGAAGGGGGTG
>CANGFJ010000215.1 GCA_947453065.1 Pseudomonadota bacterium | reverse complement strand
GGCAAGAGCACCACGCTGCGCATCCTGCAGTCGCTGGTCACCGCCGATGCCGGCACGGCCCTGGTCGATGGCGAAGCCGTGCACCGCGACTCGCTGGGCACGCGCAGGCAGATCGGTGTACTGCCGCACTCGGCCGGGCTCTACGGCGCACTGACGGCACGCGAGAACATCGAATATTTCGGACGACTGACTGGCCTGTCTGGCGCACAGGCGCGCGACCGCGCCACCTCGCTGATCCAGCAACTGGGTCTTACCGACATCGCCGATCGACGCACGAAAGGCTTCTCGCAAGGCCAGCGCATCAAGACAGCGCTGGCCCGCGCGCTGGTGCATGCGCCACGCAACCTCCTGCTCGATGAACCCACCAACGGGCTGGATGTGCCGTCGGTCCGCGCACTGCGCGCGGTGCTGCGCCAGCTGCGTGACGCCGGCCACTGCATCGTGTTCTCCAGCCATGTCATGCACGAGGTCGCCACGCTCTGCGATGACATCGTCGTCATGGCCCACGGTCGCGTCGTTGCAGCAGGCACGCCGGAGTCCCTGCGCGAACGCACGGGGGCGGCCGACCTGGAGCAGGCGTTCCTGCAACTCACCGGCGACGAGGGCGCGGCCTGATGCGCCTCCTGCTCACCGTCTTCTGCAAGGAGTTCATCGAAAACCTGCGCGACCGGCGCACCGTGTTCGCTGCGCTGGTCATGGGCCCGCTGTTTGCGCCCCTGCTGTTTGGCGTGATGATGAACTTCATGGTCAAACAGGGCGTGCGCGAGCCCGACAAGCCACTGGACATCGCGCTCCACAATGGCGGCGCGGCGCCGAACTTGCGGGACTTCCTGACCTCGCGCGGTCTCACGCTGCACGAGTTCAAAGGCGATGACGCCGCAGCGCGCACGGCAGTACAGACCCACAAAGAAGTGCTGGTGCTGTCGGTGCCCGCCGGCCATGGCGAGCGCCTGGCCAACGGGCTGCCCGCGCCGCTGCAGCTCTATCTGGATGCTTCGCGCACCAGTGACCAGCGTCAGGTGGGCAGGCTGCGGGCCCTGCTGGCCGAACAGTCGCGTGGGCTGGCCGTGCAGCGGCTCATGCTGCGCGGCGTGGACCCGTTGCTGCTCTCACCGGTCCCCGTGCAGGAGATCGACGTCTCGACGCCCGCCAGCCGCTCCGTGCTCGTGTTGGGCATGCTGAGCTTCTTCCTGATCCTGGCCATGATGAGCGGCGGGATGTACCTGGCCATCGACACCACGGCCGGTGAGCGCGAACGCGGCACCTTGGAAGCCCTGTTGACCCTGCCCCTGCGCCGGGAAACCCTGCTGTACGGCAAGCTGCTCGCCACCTGCAGCTACATGCTGTTGTCGCTGGTGCTGACCACCACGATGTTCTTCATCGTGCTGGGCCGCATTGGCCTGGAGGACCTGGGCATGAGCGCCAATCTCGGGCCGCTTACTGCCTTGGCGGTCATCGGCGTCACGGCGCCCTTGATTCCGGCCGCGGGGGCGTTGTTGACGCTGGTGGCGGCCTTTGCCCGCAGCGTACGCGAGGCACAGGCCTGGCTGAGCGTCGTGCAGCTGCTGCCCAGTCTGCCGCTGGTCTTTGCCAGCGCCATGAACCTGATGCCGAGCGCCGCGCTCATGGCCGTGCCCAGCCTGTCCCAGCATTTCCTGATCACGCGACTGCTGCGCGCCGAGCCCATCACGGCAACCGAATTGGCGCTGTCGCTTGGCAGCAGCCTGTTGCTGGGGCTGGTACTGGTGCTCGCTGCCGGTCGGCTTTACCGACGCGAATCGCTGCTGGGTTGATGGCAGACAGCAGCCGACTATCGAAACGCTACGTCCCAAATCTATTCTATATATAGGGTGCCTGCAGGGCCGCTTCGGCACCCCCCTACCGGCCACCCCGCGACACGCTCCATCACTGACCACGCCTGCCCCAAAAAGGGCCTCCGGCGAGCGCCTCCCCGCAGATTATTTCATTGAAGATACAATAGATGAAAATAGGTCCATTTTTGTATCCAAACGGGGTTTTTTTACCCGTGCAGGGTGGCTTGCAGAGCGGACATGTTTGGCTGCTAAACTGACGCGCCCTTTTTTAAGGCCCAAATTTTGTACAGCAGAGGTTGCTAGAAGCTTATGAGTCAGCAGAGCCTGGAAAGCGTTTTGAAGGCCGCCGGTAACACCGTCGACCACCTGCGCAACTCGCAGATCGGTGCCTACATCTATCCCGTCGTCGCACCCGAGTTCTCGAACTGGCGTGACGAGCAGGGCGCGTGGCGTAACGCCGCCGTCCTCTTCGACCAGACCCACCACATGGTCGACCTCTTCGTTGAGGGCCCGGACGCACTCAAGCTGATCTCTGATCTCGCGATCAACAGCATGAAGGGCTTCGTGCCGAACAAGGCCAAGCAGTTCGTGGCCTGCTCGTACAGCGGCCATGTCATCGGCGACGCCATCCTGTTCTACCTCGCCGAGCAGAGCTTCGTGATCGTCGGCCGTGCGCCGTCGTGCAACTGGGTGCAGTTCCACGCGCAGACCGGCGGCTACAACGTCAAGACGCGCTACGACGACCGTTCGCCGTCGCGTCCGAACGGCCATGCCGTCACGCGCCAGTTCTACCGCTTCCAGATCCAGGGCCCCAAGGCCAAGCATGTGATCGAGAAGCTCAATGGCGGCGCCGTTGCCGACATCAAGTTCTTCAACATGGACGTCATCAAGATCAAGGGCAAGGAAGTCCGCGCCCTGCGTCACGGCATGGCCGGCGAGCCGGGCCTTGAAATCTGGGGTCCTTACGCCGAGCGCGAAGAGATCCGCGACGCCATCCTCGAGGCGGGCAAGGAATTCGGTCTGGTCCCGGTGGGTTCGCGCGCCTACGCGACGAATACGCTGGAGTCGGGCTGGGTGCCGTCGCCGCTGCCGGCCGTGTACACGGACGAGCGCATGAAGTCGTACCGCGAGTGGCTGCCGGCCAACTCGTACGAAGCCGCTGGCGCCATCGGTGGCAGCTTCGTGTCTGCGAACATCGAAGACTACTACCTCACGCCTTACGAAATCGGCTACGGCCCGTTCGTGAAGTTCGACCATGACTTCATCGGCCGCGAAGCCCTTGAAGCCATCGCCGGCAAGCCGGGCCGCCGCAAGGTCACCCTGGCCTGGAACGGCGAAGACGTCGCCAAGATCCAGAACTCGATGCTGCAGAAGGGCGAGCACTTCAAGTACATCGAAATGCCGCTGGCGAACTACGCCAACAGCAACTACGACCAGCTGACTGCCAATGGCAAGACGGTGGGCGTGTCGCTGTTCGCGGGCTACAGCTACAACGAGCGTTCGTTCCTGTCGCTGGCCACGGTCGACGAAGACGTGCAGATCGGCAACGAAGTCGTGCTGCATTGGGGCGAGCCGAACGGCGGCAGCCACAAGACGACGGTCGAGAAGCACAAGCAGGCCACGATCCGCGCGATCGTCAGCCCGGTCCCGTACGCCGTCACGGCGCGCGAGGCCTACGCTGTGGGCTGGCGCACCGGCCAGAAGTAATCGACGGCAACGTCGATCACTCCTGAAGGTGTGAAAGAAGGGGCAGGTGGGCAACCACCTGCCCCTTTTCATTGGGAGAACCAGAGATGAGCGACACCGAACAGCAGGCCACGACGGCCTATGCACTGATGGGCGGTCAGCCCACCGTCGACAGCCTCGTCGACAGTTTCTATGACCGCATGGACTCGCTGCCCGATGCGGCGGTCATCCGTGCGATGCATACCGCGGACCTGACCGACATCCGCATCGTGCTGAAGAAATACCTGGGTGAATGGCTGGGGGGCCCCAAGCACTACAGCAGCGAACGCGGACACCCCATGCTGCGCGCCCGGCACCTGCCCTTCCCGATCGGCAATGCCGAGCGCGACGCGTGGATGCTGTGCATGAATGGCGCGCTGGACGCCACCGTGGCGCAGGCCGAGGTGCGCGAGCACATCCGCACCGCCCTCTCGAACCTGGCCGGCCACATGCGCAACCTGCCAGAAGACGCCCCCGGCACCTGAGCCCCGATTGCGTTGAACTAGCCTGCCGGACTGGCCGGCACGTCCGTCTCGAGCAGGACCTGCGCCACGACCTGGCGCGTCACGTCATCGTCCGGACGGCAGATGATCACCCGCAGGCCAGGGTGGCCGTCGGGCACATACGAGGTGTTCTCGAAGCGCAGGTCACCGAAGCGCTCATGCGTGTAG
>CANGFJ010000214.1 GCA_947453065.1 Pseudomonadota bacterium | reverse complement strand
CTGGGCAATGGCATAGCCGCCCTCGCGCTGCAGGTCGCGCCCGAATTCCTTGTGGGCCAGCTTGGCCAGGTCTTCGCGCAGGCGCAGGCTCTCTTCGGGCTTGATGTCGCGGTGGTCGCGGGCCCAGTACCGCGCAAAGCTCACATCGACTGGCGCCACCAACACACGGTGGTAGCCGGCAAAACTCGCACCGGGACGCAGGTAGACCTCATCGAGCGCGCGGGAACGCTGGCGCACCAGCCCCTCGGCATCCGGCGGCGGGGGCGGCAGGTCGACGGGCTTTTGCGCCCGGGCCGCCAGCGGCAGGACCAGGACCAGCGCGACCAACAGGGCCAGCGCCTTGCGCGGGGCGGCGGCAGACAGGCGACGCGGTAAAGTATTCATGCGTATTTCCCCAGTGGTTTACGAGGGCGTGGCCGGGCGATTATAGCGTCAGTCGCCCCGAGGCCCCTTGGACAATCGCAGCCCATGAAAGCACCTGAACCCGCCTCGTTCTACACCGGTGACGCCTGGCAGTCCGAGGAGTCCATCGGCTACCTCATCCGCCAGGCCCTGTCCGCACTGACCCGGGCGGCAGAAACCCAGATGCGCCTCTGCGGCCTGACTGCGGTGCAGTGGGCGCCGCTGATGGTGATTGCCCGGGGCGGCGAGTCCACCGCCGCCCACCTCGCCCGCGAGCTCAACACCGACACCGGGGCAATGACCCGCATGCTGGACCGGCTGGAAACCAAAGGCCTGCTCACGCGCCAGCGCAGCGAGCGCGACCGGCGCGTGGTGCAGCTGTCGCTGACCGAACTGGGCAAGGCGACGGCCGAGCGCATCCCGCATGCGCTGGCGCAGGCCTACAACACGCACCTGCAGGGCTTTAGCCCGGCGGAATTCGACCAGCTCAAAGCTTCGCTGCGCCGACTGGCCAAGCCTCAGCGGTAGCCGCGCGCCTGCAGCGTGAACAACTGCGCATAGCGGCCGTTGGCCCGCATCAGGTCTTCGTGGCTGCCCTGCTCCACGAGCCGGCCCTGATCCAGCACCACGATCTGGTCGGCATGGCGCACCGTGGAAAACCGGTGCGAGATCAGGATGGTCATGCGCTGCGTGGCCAGTTGCCGGAAGTGTTCAAACACCTCGGCCTCGGCCTGCGCATCCATCGCCGAGGTCGGCTCATCCAGCACCAGCACGTCGGCGCGCGTGCGCATGAAGGCGCGTGAGAGCGCGATCTTCTGCCACTGGCCGCCAGAGAGCTCACGCCCGTTCAGGAACCACTTGCCCAGCTGCGTGTGGTAGCCCTCGGGGAGCGTGTTGATGAAGTCGCTGGCGCGGCCTTTTTCGGCCGCCTCGCGCCAGCGCGCCTCGTCCTCGAAGTGCGGCTCGTCCCCCGCTCCAATGTTCTCGCCCACCGGCATCTGGTAGCGGGCGAAGTCCTGGAAGATCACGCCGATGCGCTCGCGCAGGCGCGACTCGTCCCACTCGCGCAGGTCCAGGCCATCCAGCAGGATGCGGCCGGCGGTCGGCAGGTACAGCCGCGTCAGCAGCTTGATCAACGTGGTCTTGCCAGAACCGTTGGCGCCCACCAGCGCCAGGCTGCCCCCCGGCTTCAGGTGCAGCGAGACATCCTCGATGGCCGGCGTGGCCGCGCCCGGGTAACAGAAGCCCACGTGTTCGAAGCGCACGCCATCCTGCGGCAACGGCCCCTGCAGGGCATGGCCACCCGGCACGCGCACCGGCGTCTCCAGGTACTCGTACAGCGTCGAGAGGTAGAGGTTGTCCTCGTACAGCCCGCTCACCGCCGACAGCGCCGCCGTCACGGCCACCTGCCCCTGGCGGAACAGCACCAGGTAGAGCGTCATCTGGCCCACGCTGATCTGGCCACGCACGGCGCTGAGCGCAACCCAGGCATAGGCACAGTAGAGCGTGGCCGTGGCGACCAGCCCCAGCCCGAAGCCCCAGGCGTCCCGCTGCAGCGCCAGCCGTCGGTCCTCGCCATAGAGGCGCTGGAAGATCGACTTGTAACGCCCGAGCAAGCGCGGCCCCAACCCGAAAAGCTTGACCTCCTTGGCATGGTCGTCGCGCGCGATGACCGCCTCCAGATAGTCCTGCATGCGCTTCTCGGACGAGCGCCAGCGAAACAGGCGGAACGCGTCACTGGAGAACTTGGTCTCGGCGATGAAGCCCGGCACGCCAGCGGCGAGCAGGATGAGCACCGCCCACGGCGAGTAGCCCAGCAACAGTGCTCCGAAGCTCACCAGCGACACCAGGTTCTGCGCCAGGCCGAAGCTGCGCATCACCAGGCTCAGTGGCCGCACCGAGGCCTCGCGTCGCGCGCGCACCAGCCGGTCGTAGAACTCCGAATCCTCGAAGTGTTCGAGTGTGAGCGTGAGCGCCTTTTCCAGGATCATCACGTTGACGCGGTGGCCCAGCCGCGCGCGCAGCAGCGAGTTGGTGAACGACAGGCTGCGCGAACACAGCGCCAGCACCGCAATCACCAGGCCCTCGAGGATCACCAGCTCAATGACACGGCGCGCATCGCCCTGCCCGGCTGCGGCCGCCTTGACCACCGCATCGACGATCTGCGCGCCGATCCAGGCCACCGCCGCCGGCAGCATGCCCGTCAACAACGTCAGCGATCCCAGTGCCAGGGCCAGCCCACGGCCCGTATCCCAGACCAGGGCCAGCGCCCGGCGGCTGTACCGGAAGACCGACAGGAATTCGCGCAGCAGCTGGCGCAGTTCCGGGGGCTTGGGGGGCTGGAGCGGTGGGGGGCGGCGCATGGTCATTTTGATGCCTGGGCGGCTGGCGCCTCGTCCCCGCGCGGCTCGCTCCAGATGGCCGAGGTATCCAGGGGCGAGGCCAGCAGCAGCCGCGCCTCGATATTGGTGCGATTGACGCCGTAGACCTCATACAGGGCTTCGAAATCCGGATGGGCCCCGGCCCGCTGCAGCAACTCCGCCAGCCGCCGCGGATTGCCCAGCATCTCTGCCGCCTGCCGCACCGCCGTGTCGCGGGTACCAGCAATGACCAGGTGCTGGTTGCCCATCGGGCCACCGAAGGTCGAGAAGTACGCGTAGTCGCGGTAGTGGTCGGAATCCTTCAGGGGGCCGCCGGCCTCGCTTTCATAGGTCGTGCCGCCGACCGTGTCGATGAGCTCGTCGAACGACGAGCCCACCGAGAAGCGCGACCCGGCAAACACCACGTCCTGCAGCAGGCCCAGTGCGCTCAGGTAACCGATGTAGACGACATGCGAGGTCTTGAAGACATCGGGGCTCAGCTCCGAGGCCAGCGCAATGTGCACCGGCTTGCCAGCCGCCAGCAACACCGGCAGCACTTCACGCAGGGCATAGGCGCTGGAAGTGGGCAGGTAGGCCAGTTGCAGGTCTTCATAGCGCTGGGCCAGCTCCGGCTGCGCCTTGAGGCGACGCTCCAGGTCCTGGCGCGAATTGATATCGAACTCGCGCACCAGCCGGCTGGCCTGCGGGGCGCCGTTCTGCCGTTCGCCAAAGATGAAGTAGTCGCCCAGCACGATCTGGATGGGCAGCTCGTCGTCGAGCAGCGGCTTCCAGACTGCCCCGCCGCGCACCGCGGCCAACTGGGGGTCCAGGCCCGGACGGACATAGTGCAGCACCGCCAGCAGCACGACCGCCACCAGCAACAGGCCGATCAGCCCGAGCCCCAGTTGCTCGCGGCGCGACACGCCGCGTCGCGTCGACTGCTGCGCGGCAATGGCCGGGGCGCGCTCGACGAGCAGCCGGTATTCGCCGCGCGGAATGACCAAGCGGCCCAGGGCGTCCTGCCCCGGGCCGGCGTAATACTCTTCGAGCTTGCGCCGCAGCTTATGGATGTAGACCCGCACCAGCGCGTCCTGCGAGGCATCAAACCCCGCGTCGCGGCCGAAGCCATCGATCGCGACCTCGATTTCCTTCGGTACGCGGCCTTGTGCGGCGCAATCGACCAGATAATCGAACAAACGGCGCAGGTGATCGCTGCGGCCCAGCACGCCACTGGCGCGGATGCGCAGGGCATGCGGCAGCAGGGCATCGGCAGGGTTGCCGTCGGTTGCGGCGTGGGGTTCGTTCACGGCCGCAGAGTCTAGCAGCCCCCGCAGCAATACTGGCGCGCAATCCAGCCGGGAAACTGGTACTCTCGGCGGCCTTTTTAGCCTGCCCCGCGGCCCCTTCCGGACCTGTTCCCACCATGAATCGACCGATCCGCAACATCGCCATTATCGCCCACGT
>CANGFJ010000213.1 GCA_947453065.1 Pseudomonadota bacterium | reverse complement strand
TTGCTGGATACCTTCCCAGCGGCCCCAGGCACGGCGCCCATCGGCAGACACATGGATGACCGGCTGCAGCTGCAGGTGGTTGGTGAGCCAGCCGGCCTTGGGCCCTGCCGGAGCCAACAACAGCAGCGATTGGCGGATGCGCCTGGCCCCCACATAAACGCCACGCTGGCCATATTCGAACGTGCCATCGGCCGCGAACAAGGCGGCCACCTCATCCCAGTGCTGCCGGTCAAAGTAATAGCCGTAGGCCGCCTGCAGATTCTCGACCGCATCGCGGTCCGCCAGGCGCGCGGCCTGCTCGGCAATCGGCGCGAGCCGCGCATCGCCCTTGGCCACGGTCGACAGGTCCTCGACTGTAGCGAGCTGTGCACGCGCGTAATGGAACGCTGGCACGAAGGCCGACGGGAAGGTCTCGTAGCTCACCGACGACGGGCGGTCCGGTGGCAGGGCCATCGACGCCGCCGAACGCATGGGCGCGGCCGCAGTCGCGCGCATCCAGCCCTTGTCGAAGGGCACTTCAAACGTGGTGTAGCGGTGCAGCGACTGGATCTGCCAGACGCCGTCGCGCTTCACGTATTCATTTTCGTAAATCCCCTCGCCCCAGATGGCATCACTGTGGAAGTGACCCAACAGCGCCAGGTCGCGCCAACGCGCACGCGCCGTCAGGCCATCCGCGGACACATCGACCACGGGCTGCAGCTGCACATAGTCACCCAGGCGACCCCAAGGCAAGCCGCTCTGCCCGCCACCCAGGCGCAACAGGTATTCACGCACGCGCTCGCGTCCGACGTAGACGCCATCCGCGCCCAGTTCGATGCGGCCGTCGCCGGCGAACAGCGCCGAGGCCTCGTTCCACAGGGCGCGGTCGATATAGAAACCATACGCACGCTGCAGGTGTTTGACGGCCCGCACGGCTTCCAGGCGCGCGGTCTCGTGCTCAAGCTGCGCCAGCGACTGCTCGGGGGATGGCGCCGCCATCGCCACCGGTGCACACCAGATCGCGCCGATCAGTACGGCAACCAGAACCCTGCTCTTCATGGTGTTTCCCCTGCGCCCGCATCCGGATGCGCGTTCAGTCGTCCCCAGTCTTCGTGTGCGCGCGAGATCACATAGGCGTGGATCGCGTCGGTGTCCGCCACGCTCAGCAGGTTGGCCAGGCTGGCCATGCCCTTCTGCACGCGCGTGCCCTTGAGCACGATGTCGTTGAACTCGGCATGCGCATCGGGCGACATCTGCCGCAGGTCTTTGACGCCACCGATGGCCAGCTGGCCGTGGCAGCGCGCACAGGTGTCGGAGAACAGCTGCGCGCCCTTGCGGATCACGTCCTCGCTGGCACGCAGCGGCGGCGGATCGGGGATGGGCGGTGCTGCAGCCAGCGGTGGCAACTGCATCGTGCCACCCAGCTTGAACACCAGCAGGCGACCGGCCGCGCGGTTCTCGGCGATGCCCATGCCCCGCTCGATCTGCGCCGCACCGCCGCCCCAACCGGCGTTCACGGCGATGTATTGCTCACCGCCGGCCATGAACGTGATCGGCCCGGCCACGGGCGCGGTTTGCACGGGCGTTTCCCACAGCAGCGCGCCATCGGTGGCGCGGAAGATCGCGAGCGTCTGGCGCGTCGTGCCTTCTATGACCAGGCCATTGGCCGTGGTCAACACGCCGCCATTGCCATGGCGGGGCAAGGGCACCTGCCAGGCGGCCTGCTGCTTCACCGGATCCCAGGCCATCAGGAAGGTCTTCTCGCGCTTCGGAATCTCGTCCTGCAGCACCAGGCGTTTCTTCAGCGCCTCGCCGGTGTACCCGCCCCAGCCACCGTTGGAACGAAATTTCTTGGGGACAAAGTTGGGGTCCGAGGCATAGACGAACCAGTGTTCATACACGGGGAAATAAGCCAGCCCCGTGGTCGGATTGAACGACATCGGAAACCAGTTGTGCCCGCCGCCCGGGCCAGGGGCGACCAGCACCGGGTCCACCCCGAAGTGCGCGGCCTCGTTGACCTGCGGCCGTCCGGTCTTGAGATCGATGCCCGTGGCCCAGGTCACCGGCACGAAGTTCTTGGCCGACAGCAGTTCGCCGGTCTTGCGGTCGAGCACATAGAAGAAGCCGTTCTTGGGAGCGTGCAACAAGACCTTGTGCGACATGCCGTTGATCGGCAGCGTGGCCTGCACGATCGACTGTGTGCAGGTGTAGTCCCAGTCCTCGCCCGGCGTTTCCTGGTAGTGCCAGCGGTACTCGCCCGTCTCGGCATCCAGCGCCACGATGGAACAGAGGAACAGGTTGTCGCCGCCGCCGGGGCTGCGCTGCTTCCACGCCACCGGCGAGCCATTGCCCGTGCCCACGTAGACCAGCTTGAGCTCCGGGTCATAGGCAATCGAATCCCAGGCCGTGCCGCCGCCGCCCAGCTTCCACCACTCGCCCGTCCAGGTCTTGGCCGCCATGGCCATGGCCGCATTCTCAAAGCCCTTCGACGGGTCGCCGGGCACGGTATAGAACTGCCACAGCTGCTTGCCGGTGTCGGCGTCATAGGCGGCAACAAAACCGCGCACGCCCAGGTCCGCGCCGCCATTGCCGACCACGATCTTGTTGCCGAACACGCGCGGCGCGCCGGTGATCGAGTAGGGCCATGCCTTGTCGAAGGTCTGCACGCTCCAGTGGGGCGTGCCCGTCTTGGCATCCAGCGAGATCAGGCGGCCGTCAAGCGTGGCAATGATGACGCTGTGCTGCCAGAGCGCGAGGCCCCGTGCCACCGGCTCGCAGCAGGCGTAACGCCCCCACTCGCGGGGCACCTGCGGATCAAAGCGCCACAGCAGCTTGCCCGTCGCCCCGTCATGCGCGGTGGTGATGTTCCAGGCGCTGGTGTTGTAGAGGATGCCGTCGAGCGCCAGCGGCGTGGCCTCGACGCCGCGCAGCTCTTCCAGGTCGTAGTACCAGGCCAGGCCCAGCTGCCCCACGTTCTTCGCGCTGATCTGGCCCAGCGTGCTGTGGCGCTGCGCGTCGTAGGTGCGGCCATCCATGAGCCAGTTCTGCGGCTCGCTGGCTGCGTTGCGCAGGCGCCTGGCATCCACCGGGGCGCCGACCGGCGGCGCCTGGGGCGATGCCGCCTGCCCGCTGCCGACAGGCAGGCCGCACAGCAGCAACGCAAGCCAGAGCGTGGGCAGCAAGGCGGTGGTGTGGAGCAACGTTCTTCTTGTTCTTGTCATCGTCAAACCACCAGGACAGTTCAGTCGATACGGCGCGCCGAGAGAATCTTGATGGGGCTGGCCAGCATCTGGCCCTTCATCACCCCCTCACCCGCATCCAGGGAACGCGGCTGGGCGAGGATGTCGCGCACCACGTCCATGCCGTCGGTGACGTGACCGAACACCGCATAGCCCACCTCGTCCCCCTCGGGCTGCCCATCGAGCGCGGTCAGGTCACCCACCACGAAGAAGAAATCGGCCGTCGCCGTGCCCGGGTCCAGGCGCGCCATGGAGATCGCCCCATCGAGGTGGCTTAAGCCCGTGACGCGCGGCGACTCGTGGGCAATGGGCTTGAAGACGCGCTTGGGATTGCCCTTGAGCCCGCCCTGCACCAGGCCGTACTTGCCCTCCTCGTCGATCTTCACCGCGCGGTAGAAGTCGGCGCCGTCAAAACGCTTGGCATCGACGTAGCGCAGGAAGTTCTTCACCGTGATGGGTGCGTGTTCCGGATCGAGTGCAAGGTGGATATCGCCATGGGTCGTGTGCAGGGCCACGTTGACCGCCGGCGCCGCATCCTGCGCCGCTGCCTCGCCTGCCACCCCGACAATGCAGGCCATGACGAGGCCTGCGAACCAACGCTGCTTGATAAAGCGCCCCACTGCGGCAGGCACCTTACTTCAGGAGCTTTTCAACGGAGTCGCTGAACTGCTGCGACTCCGGCGTGACCTTGCTGTCGAAGTACTGCGCCACCTTGCCGTCGCGCTGCACGAAGTACTTGTTGAAGTTCCAGTTCGGCGCCTGCGTCTGCCGGGCCAGCTCGCGGAACACCGGGTTCGCATCGGGACCTTTGACGTGCTGGGGCGCGAGCATGACGAAGGTCACGCCATAGTTCAGGAAGCAGGTGTCGGCGGCCTCGGCCTCGTCCTTGGCTTCCTGGTTGAAGTCATCCGACGAGAAGCCGACCACGACCAGCCCGCGGTCCTTGTACTTGGCGTGCACCCCCTCCAGGCCCTTGAACTGCGGTGTGAAGCCACAGTGGCTGGCGGTGTTGACGATGAGCATCGGCTTGCCCGCATAGGCCTTGCAGAG
>CANGFJ010000212.1 GCA_947453065.1 Pseudomonadota bacterium | reverse complement strand
TACAGGCGTGCCTGCAACAGTGCATTCGGGTCTATCGACTTGGCGACGGCATGTTCCTGGGCCTGCACCAGTATGGTTTGCAGGGCCGTCAGCAACTGCTTGAAGACGGGGACTGAATTCGTATACATCGGGCTGGTCATGGTCGGTGCTCGGTCTGGTTGGTGGGCCATGATATTCGGAAAGGTTCATGCCGACGGGCCCAATGGTTTGCATACCCCCGAGGCGCCCTAAAGCCTCGCCACCGTAGCCGGGTCTTCCTCCCCCTCAAAGAACCGCTCAAGCGCAGCAGCAAACACGGCATCGTCTTCCGCCGCCCGCCGAAACAGCGTCAGGCTCGATCGGAGCTTCAGGTCATCCGGCGTACCCAGAATCTGCCGCGCGGTCTTGCCGCGTGTTTCCAGTAGCAGGCTGACGCACTGGCGCAGGCGAGGCCCCAGCACGGGGTCTGCCAGATAGGCACGCGCCTCATCCATCGACGCAATGGCGTACCGTTGGGCCATGGGGCTGTTTCCCAGCCCGTGGATCTGCGGAAAGACAAACCACATCCAGTGCGTGGTTTTCTGCCCCGCCTTCAGTTCGCGCAACACCTGCTCGATAACGGGTGCCTGGGCGTCGGTGAAGCGGGTGAGGGTTGCCTTGGGGGTAGGGTTTGGGGCGTTCATCGGTGGCCTGCCTGTATGGGTCTTACGGGGAATCGTAAGTAATGGAGGATGAAGCCCTAATCTGCCCCCTCTATTCAATATGCAGCTATCCTGGCCGGTATGCGTTACTGGTGGGTAAACCAGAATCAGACTTTCCGTCACGAGATTGATGGTGGCTACCTGTGGTCGCCAAAACGAAAAGCGGGTGGAAGTCGGAATCCGTTCTACGAGTTCATGCGTGAGGTCGCGCCTGGCGACGTCGTGTTTTCGTTCTGCGATACCCGCATCGCTGCGATAGGCATCGTCAGTGGCTATTGCCGCGAAAGTCCAAAGCCGACCGAGTTCGGTAACACCGGTACGAACTGGAGCCAGATTGGCTGGAAAGTCGATGTCCGCTGGCGCCAGCTGAAGAACCTCGTTCGGCCGAAGGATCACGTGGGCAGGCTGCAGTCAGAGCTTGGCGTCCTCTATGCGCCGCTGACGCGGGACGGTAACGGCAAGCAGGCCGTCTACCTGACGTCCGTGCGTCCCAGTCTTGCCTCCCTCCTTTTCGCCCTGATTGGCGCAGAGGCTCATCAGGTTGCGGAGGCGGCCGGGGAAGTTGGCGCCGCAGAGCGATTGACACCAGCGCCAGAGAAAGATCTGGAGGAATGGGAGCATCGGGTTGAGGTCGAGATCACCCAGGACACGAGGATCACGGACACGGATCGTCAGGCACTGATTCTTGCGCGTCGTGGGCAGGGTCTGTTCCGTGCCAAAGTGCGTCAGGTGGAGAGAGCGTGTCGTATTACGAAGGTGGAGCGCTTGGAGCACCTGGTGGCGAGCCACATGCAGCCATGGCGGGACAGCACGCATGAGCAGCGCCTCGATGGCGAGAACGGGCTACTGCTGACGCCCAGCGTGGATCACCTGTTCGATAAGGGGTTCATCTCGTTCGAGGACGCCGGGCGGCTAATTGTGTCTCCGGTTGCGGACCATGCTTCGCTTGAGCGCATGGGCGTTTCCTGTTCGGGTTCTGTGAACGTAGGCGTTTTCTCCGAGGGGCAGCGCAAGTACTTGGAGTTCCACCGTGAGAACGTATTGCGCATGGCGAAGCTGAGCGCCCACGCTGACGCCCACTGACATGAGCCTGGGCGATCGCGACTACATGCGAACGGGGCCGGACTGGGAACAGAGGCTGCGGTCCGCGCGGAAAAAGCGGCGGACGTTGCGGACGGTTATCTGGATAGTCGCGTGCCTTTGCGCATTGTGCGTGTTGATTCTTGTCGCGATGGGAGGGCGGACCGCCCCTCTGCCGCATTCGGATAACTCTAAACCCAAACGCTACTGACGGCGGGGGGGCGTCGCCAGTGCCTGCTTGAAGGCGGCCGGAGAGGAGTAGGACCGAACGGTCATCCTTTGATCCCTCCGTAGGGCTTAAGCGCCTTCTCAGCTACTTTCAGGTCCGCCTTCGTGACCAGTCCGCGGGTCAGCGCCTGTCTGGCGGCCTGGCGGAGCAGGTCTGGCGTGAGACCGGAATGGGCACAGTCATCAATCGTGCGGCCGACAGAGGTGGCCGGTACTGAACCGGACCAGGTCCGTTCCTTGGCCGTCACGTCGGCGAAATGCAGGACGAGCCCTTTCGGCACGCGCAGCCGTCTTTGCCGCCAGCTCGTTGGCAGCGTGAGATGGATTTGAGCCGGCAGCGAGTCGGAAAGGCTGTGTAGCGAGAGCGCAGACTGATGAGAGATGACGGCGGTGGATTCGGCCCACAGCCAGGCGGCAACAAGGTCCTCGTGTTCACCCGCCGGGAAGTGGACGAGACGGTAGATGCCGCGGCGTATGCGGGTAATCCGGCCGGCCTTCTGGTGGTGCGCCAGCAGAGGGTCGGAATAGCCGGCAGCGGCTGCCTGGCGCGTCGTGAAGAGCCCTTCCTGGGACGCCGCCACATCGTAGAGCGCTTGCCAGGCGGGTTCTGTAGAGGGGGCGTGGGTCATGCGCGAAACTTAAGTAATATTTAAGTTTTGTGCAAGCGCTTGGACGCAGCCTTTGTAGGCAAAGGTTCTTTTCTGTACGCTGTCTTCAGCCGCAAATCTTGTCAAAGGCCCGCCATGACCACCGCGATTCCTGCCAAATCCGAGCGCACCGAGTTTGAGCTGACCGGTGCACAGTGGAACGAACTCCAGGCGGCCCTAGATCGCCCCGTGCGCGCCAAGCCCAAGCTGGAAAAGCTGTTGTCCGAGCCAGGGTTGCTGGGTTGAAGTCGCGTGCTGACGAGCCGGTTCGTAAGCGGCGGCACACTTCATAAAGGTCAGGGGCTTGTGGCTGTCTTTCGCGTCAGCAGAGCTCCGCCGCCTAGCAGACTTTCGTACGGAATATTCAGTCCGTCATGCAGGCGCTTGACCATTCGCAGGCTCAAGCTTCGCTTGCGATTGAGTACCTCTGACACTCTGCCACTTGGCCCGATGAAGGGCTCGAGGTCACGCGCCGTCAGGCCTTGTTGCTCCATCCGGAACTTGATGGCCTCAACGGGATCAGCCGGGCCAAAGTCATAGTGCTTGTTCTCATAGGCCTCGACGAGCGTCACCAGCACGTCGCGCTCGTCCGCCTCCGCCGACTGCTCCTCGGCCTGAAAGATCGACTCGAGTCGGCGGAACACGGCCTTCAGGTCTTCATCGGTTTTGATCGGCTTAATATTCATTGACCTTCTCCACGTCGATGCGGTCGTACTGGGCATGGGTGCCGATAAACTTCACCCAGGCGATGCCTGCGCGGTACTGCATTTCCACCACCAGTCGGTACTTGTTGCCGCCGATGTTGAACACCACTCGGTTGTTGCCGCAGATGCTGGCGTTGGCGTACTGGTCTTTGACATCTTGCGGTGACGCCCAAGTTGCTTTGACCGCTTCGTCATACCAACTGTGCAGCGGACCTCGCGCGTCACGGCAGCCGGGTCGGGCCCAGAACTTCTGCAGGCTGCTCTTTGCGATGACCCTCATTGGTGCCAGCATCTCCCATTTTGGGAGGGTCGTCAATTGCCGCCGACAGGCTCATTCCCTGATCCTGCCGCCCTTCATCATGGCTCCGACGGTGGCCCGTTTGCCTCCGCACCGGAGCCCGCCATGCCCTTGTCCGCCGACCCCGCTACCAGCCCCAGCCTGCAGATCTACGCGACCCTGCAGCGCGCCTTCGATCACTTCAACCGCGAGCTCTTCGCCGCGAACCTGCCGCCTTGCCTGCTCACGCTGCGCTCCTCTGCGCGGCACTACGGCTATCACCACGCCGAGCGCTTCATCGCCGGGCACGGCGCAAGGCTCGATGAGCTGGGGCTGAATCCGGGGCACTTCGTCACCCGCCCGGTCGAAGAGGTGCTCTCTACCTTGGTGCACGAGATGGTGCACCACTGGCAGCAGCACCATGGCCAGCCCACGCGCAGCAACCCGCACAACCGGCAGTGGGCGCAGCACATGGAGGGTTTGGGGCTGGCGCCTTCGAACACCGGCCTGCCCGGCGGCAAGCCAACCGGCCGCACGGTGAGCCACTACATCCTGCCTGACGGTGCCTTTCTGACTTCCTGCCGCGCGCTGCTGGCCACCGGGCTGACGCTGCCCTGGATGGATCGGCACCTGCCAACATCGGCCGGTCACGCC
>CANGFJ010000211.1 GCA_947453065.1 Pseudomonadota bacterium | reverse complement strand
GCAGCACGCTGGGCATCCTGAAGCAGGGCTACGCCTCGTTGTCGCAGGTCCGCACGATCATCCAGTCGCCCAACTACGGCAAGGGTTTTTTCGCCCAGGCCAACTCCGGTCCGCCGGGTAACGCGTTTGCCGGCGGTGTTGCCACCTGTACGTCGGGCGTTCCGGTGTTCTCGTCCCATGCCGCCATTTCGCAGGATTGCGTGAACGCGATGATCGTCGAGCTGCAGGACCAGTCGCGGATGGTGCAGAACGACGTGATTGCGAACTTCCAGGGTCGCTTGGCGAACCTTCCAGCGGGCGAGGCCCGGTTCTCCGTGGGTACGGAATATCGCAAGAACGATTACCGGTATGTGTTCGACCACCTGAACACGCAGACCTCGTTCCTGGACCTGGGTATTGGCACCTTCCCGGCGAACAGCACACGCGGCGTGACGTCTGTGCAGGAGTACTACGGGGAGTTGCTGGTGCCGATCGTCAAGGGCGTGCCGTTCATCGAGCACCTGAACCTCGAGCTGGGCTATCGCATCTCGGACTACCGCTATCAGGGCAGTATCTCGACGTACAAGATCCTGGGTGACTGGGCCGTGAACAATGCGCTGCGCTTCCGTGGCGGGTACCAGAAGGCGACGCGGGCCCCGAACATTGCCGAGATGTTCCAGGCAGAGTCGCAGACCTGGGGCTTCGGTGTGCCTGGTGATCCTTGCGGCCTCAGTACGCTGGCAGCCTATGGGGCCAACGCGGCGCTCAACCCGACCAATGCCGCCAACGTGAAGACGCTGTGCGGGAAGATCATGGGCTTGGGTGGTGCAGCGACCTTCTACGGCCCCGGGGCCGTGCAGCCCAGCGGGTCTGGCGGGCTCTACTTCGTCAATGTGGTCGGCAATCCGAAGGTGAACCCGGAAGACTCCACGACCTATACCGCGGGCCTGGTGATCCAGCCGCGCTGGGAGAATCCGTTGTTGTCGGGGTTCACGAGCACCATCGATTGGTATGACATCAAGATCAACGGAATGATCGCTCCTGAATCGGGTCAGGCTGTGTACCAGGCCTGCCTGAGCCCCAGCAGCAACCCGACCTTTGATGCCAACAACGAGGCCTGCAAGCGCATCCTACGCAATCCGGAAACCGGCGGCATGACTGCGGCTTATGCGACCTACCTCAATACGGGCAAGTCGGAACTCAGTGGCTTGGACGTTGCCCTGGACTGGAAGGGCCTGGCCGCGGACATGGGGCTGTCGTCGGTTCCGGGCAAGTTCGGCGTCAATGTGCTGGTCAGCAAGCTGCTGAAGCTCGAAACGCAGGCATCGGCGGCAGCGCCGGTGATTGACTGGGTGGGTAGCCTCGGGCCGTCGCCTGGCACCTCGCTGAATGCGGGGTCGTTCAGCTACCGCGTGTTCACGACGTTCAACTATGGCAATGAAGGATTCACTTCCTCCCTGCGCTGGAGGCACCTGCCCAGCGCCGTATCGGAAGCCCAGGCCCAGTCGACCACGCCACTGTCGTTGCTGGGAGCGCAGAGTTCCTACGACATCTTCGACTTGTCGGTAGGCTATAACCTGACCAAGTCGATCCAGTTGCGCGGGGGCATCGACAACCTGCTGGATACACCGCCGATCATTACGGGAGCCCGCTCGGCGGCGGATCCGCAGCCGACCACGGGGCAGGGTGTGACCAACCCAGGCTTCTACGACACGCTCGGCCGGCAGTTCTATGTGGGGGTGAAAGCGAAGTTCTGATGCAGGAACTTCGGATCTGAAATGAAAAGGCCCGCATGACGCGGGCCTTTTCACATCAGCGGCTCTTGGCCCGCTGTCAGTCGTCGACCAGGAAGCTGCGCAGCGTCTCGCTGCGGCTCGGGTGACGCAGCTTGCGAAGTGCCTTGGCTTCGATCTGGCGGATGCGCTCGCGGGTGACATCGAACTGCTTGCCGACTTCCTCGAGGGTGTGGTCGGTGTTCATGTCGATGCCGAAGCGCATACGCAGCACCTTGGCCTCGCGCGGGGTCAGCTGGGCGAGCACGGCATGCGTGGACTCGCGCAGGGACTCCATCGTGGCCTGCTCGATCGGCGAGGCCACCGAGGTGTCCTCGATGAAATCGCCCAGGTGCGAGTCCTCGTCGTCGCCGATCGGAGTTTCCATCGAGATGGGCTCCTTGGCGATCTTGAGGACCTTGCGGACCTTGTCCTCGGGCATTTCCATGCGCACGGCCAGCTCTTCCGGCGTCGGCTCGCGGCCCATCTCCTGCAGCATCTGCCGCGAGATGCGGTTGAGCTTGTTGATGGTCTCGATCATGTGCACCGGGATGCGGATGGTGCGCGCCTGGTCGGCGATCGAGCGCGTGATGGCCTGGCGGATCCACCACGTGGCGTAGGTCGAGAACTTGTAACCGCGGCGATATTCAAACTTGTCGACGGCCTTCATCAGGCCGATGTTGCCTTCCTGGATGAGGTCCAGGAACTGCAGGCCGCGGTTGGTGTACTTCTTGGCGATGGAGATCACGAGGCGCAGGTTGGCCTCGACCATTTCCTTCTTCGCGCGGCGGGCCTTGGCTTCGCCGATGGAGACCTCGCGGTTGATCTCCTTGATGTCGTTGATCGACAGGTGCTGCTGCACCTCGATGTCGGCCAGCTTCTTCTGGCGACGCTCGATCTCGTCCTTGAACTTGACCAGCAGGGTCGAGTACTTCTTGCCGGCTGCCAGGTGCTTGGCCAGCCATTTGATGTTGGTCTCGTTCTTCGGGAAGCTGGCGACGAAGTCCTTGCGCGGCATGCCCGCATCACGGACGGCGATCACCATGATCTCCTTCTCGAACTGGCGCAGCTGGCCCATGTGGCCGCGCAGCTTCTGGATCAGCGCCTCGAACATGCGCGGCGCGAGCTTGAGTTCCATGAACTCGGCCGACAGCTTGTCGCGCAGCTTCAGGGTCTTGGGGTCCTTGGCGCCGAGCTTGGCGATGGAGGCCAGCACCTGCCCGTGCAGCTTGCCAATGGAGGCAAAACGGCGCGCGGCCTCTTCGAGGTCCGGGCCGGTATCGACGACTTCTTCTTCCTCGCTGGCGCCGTCAGCCTCTTCGGCCTCGTCTTCGCTTTCTTCGACGGCTTCAAGCTTGGTCGGGTTCTGCGGCTGCGCGATGACGTCGGGTGCGTTCGGGTCGATGAATCCGACGATGATGTCGATGATGCGGCCCTGGTTGCCCTTGAAGGCTTCGTAGGCCGTGAGCACATGCTCAATGGTCGCCGGGTAATGCGACAGCGAGATCTTGACGGTGTTGAGGCCTTCCTCGATGCGCTTGGCGATGCTGATCTCGCCTTCGCGGGTCAGCAGTTCGACCGTGCCCATCTCGCGCATGTACATGCGCACCGGATCGGTGGTGCGACCCAGTTCGGCGTCGAGGGCAGCCAGCGCCTGGGCGGCCTCTTCGATGGCTTCTTCATCGGCCGGCGCCGAGGCATCGGGGGAGAGCAGGGGCGCGGTATCCGGCGCCTTCTCGTACACCGGGATGCCCATGTCGTTGATCGTGTTGACGATGTCTTCGATCTGTTCGGGATCGACGATCTCGGACGGCAGGTGGTCGTTCACCTGCGAATACGTGAGGTAGCTCTGTTCCTTGCCGAGCGCGATCAGCAGCTTCAGCTGCGACTGGCGCTCTTCCGGCATGGCCGGGCCACGGCGTTCGACATTGCTGAAGCGACGCGGATCGACCGGCACGGCCTCGACCACCTTGGGAGCCGGCTTGTGCAGCGGCTTGGGGGCGGGGGCTGGCGGCGCTGCGGCGGGCTTGGCGGCCACCGGCGCAGGCACCGCCTTCTTGGCGGCCGGCGCAGGCGCGGCCACGGCGGGTTTGGCGGCAGGCTTGGCAGCGGGCTTTGCCACCGCAGGCTTGGCGGCCACCGGCGGTGCGGCCTTCTTGACGACCGGGGCCGGCTTGGCCGGCGGGGCCTTTTTGACGGGCGGCGCAGCCTTGGCAGGCGCGGCCTTCTTGGCGACCACTGGCGCGGACTTGGCAGCAGGCTTGCTGGCAGGTTTGCGGGACGGAGCGGCGGGCTTCTGAGGCTTACGGGTCATAGTTGCTTCCGGCACGTCAAAGGGCAAGTGAACCCGCAATGGTATCGGTCCGGAGCAGTGCGCGCCATGATAAAAGCGGGCGTCAAGCGTCGTTGCACGCCCTTCCAAGTCAAAACCCGCTCTGCTGGGGCGAAAAATGGCCGAAAAAGTAGCGATCTACCGCTATCGGTCCGAGTTTTTGATGTTTCCGCCACGCCGCACGGCCGCGGAGCCGAAG
>CANGFJ010000210.1 GCA_947453065.1 Pseudomonadota bacterium | reverse complement strand
GGCCACCAAGCCGGCGCCGAAGAAGAAGTAGCCGCTCGGGCAGGGTTTGCCTATCCTGCCCGCCCGTCTCAACGCCCGGCTGGCTCCTACCCGTGATTGGTTTCGAACTCCTCAAACGCGAGGGCAGCGCCCGTCGCGGCCGCCTGACGCTGGACCGCGGCGTCATCCAGACACCGGCCTTCATGCCCGTGGGCACCTACGGCACCGTCAAGGCCATGACCCCCGAAGAGCTGGAGGGCATCGGTGCGCAGATCATCCTGGGCAACACCTTCCACCTGATGCTGCGGCCGGGCACGGCCATCATCGAGGCGCACGGTGGTCTGCATGGCTTCATGCACTGGCAGAAGCCCATCCTCACCGATTCGGGCGGCTTCCAGGTGTTCTCGCTGAGCAAGCTGCGCAAGATCACCGAAGAAGGCGTGAAATTCCGCTCGCCCATCGACGGCAGCGAGGTGCGCCTGACGCCCGAAGACTCGATGGACGTGCAGCGTTCGCTGGGCTCGGACATCGCCATGGCCTTTGATGACTGCACGCCCTGGCCGGCCACCGAGGCCCAGGCCCGCGACTCGATGGAGCGCTCCATGCGCTGGGCCGCGCGCGGCCATGCGCACTACTACCGCGAAGACCCGGCGCCGCCGCGCGGTAACCTCTTCGGCATCATCCAGGGTGGCATGTACACCTCGCTGCGCCAGGCCTCGCTCGAGGCGCTGCTGCAGATCGATTTCCCCGGCTACGCCATCGGCGGCCTGGCGGTGGGCGAGCCCGAAGACGTGCGCCTGAGCGTCATCGAGGCCGTCGAGCCGCACATTCCGCAGGACAAGCCGCGCTACCTCATGGGCGTGGGCCGCCCCGAAGACCTGATCGCTGCCGTGGCCCGCGGCATCGACATGTTCGACTGCGTGATGCCCACCCGGCACGCCCGCAATGGCCACCTGTTTACCCACACCGGCGTGGTCAATATCCGCAACGCCGTCCATGCGGCGGACACCGGCCCCATCGACCCGGCCTGTGGCTGCTACACCTGCCGCAACTACTCGCGCAGCTACCTGCGACACCTGGACCGCTGCAACGAGATCCTGGGTTCGCGGCTGAACACCATCCACAACCTGTATTTCTATCTGGACCTCATGCGCCAGATGCGGGAGGCCCTGGACCGGGGCGATTTCGCGGCCTTCGCCCGGGACACCTTGGCCCGACGCAAGGCTGACCCCGAGCCTGTGGCATAATCAACGGCCTTTTTTTGGGACCCGACCAGGTGGTCGGTCAAGTACGGAGATCTCCGGATGAGCAATATGCTGATTTCTGATGCGCAGGCCCAGGTGGCCGGCGCGGCGGCCCCGGGCGGCGGTATGGGTCAGATCGTGATCCTGGTCGTCTTCGTGGTGGTCTTCTACTTCCTGCTGATCCGTCCGCAGCAAAAGCGCGCCAAGGAACACCAGGCCATGCTGGGCAAGCTCGGCGTCGGTGACGAAGTCGTCACGGGCGGCGGCATCGTGGGCAAGATCCACGAGATCAACGACACCTTCGTCACGCTGGAAGTGGCCGAGAACGTGCGCATCAAGGTGCAGCGCGGTCAGGTCACCTCGCTGGTGCCGAAGGGAACCTACAAGAGCGTCTGACCCGCATGCTCGACTACGCGCGCTGGAAATACGTCCTCGTCTCGGTCGTCACCCTGGTGGCGCTGCTGTTCGCGGCCCCCAATTTCTTCGGTGAGGACCAGGCCCTGCAGGTTGTCCGCAAGGACCGTGTGGCCATCGACGAGTCCGCCCGGGTGTCCATCGAGGACTTCCTGCGCAGCCGGCAGGTGAAGTTCATCCGCGCCTACCTCGACGAGGGTCGGGTGATGGTGCGCTTCCCTGGCGTGGCCGAGCAGCTGCAGGCGCGCGATGCGGTCAACGAGGGCCTCGCGGCGACCTATGTGTCGGCGCTGGCCCGTGCTTCGCGAGCCCCGGAGTTCTTCCGCTCGATGGGCCTGCGGCCCATGGCGCTGGGTCTGGACCTGCGCGGCGGCCTGCACTTGCTCTACCAGGTCGACATCAACGGTGCCGTCAGCCAGCTGCTCGACAGCTACGAACAGGATTTCCGCCGTGCGCTCACGGCACAGAAGCTGCCGTTCAACGACATTGCCCCCGCGGCGATCCAGAGCACCAACGTCAACGCGCTGCGCATCTCGTTCCCGGCCGGGGCCGATGTGCAGGCGGCGCGTGCAGCGCTGCAGAAAGTCGTCACCGACATGACCTACACCGTCACCGAGGTGGGTGATTCGCGCTACATCGAGGCCTCGATGTCCGAAGCGCAGGTGCGCCAGCGCCAGACCGACGCCATCCAGCAGAACATCGTCACGCTGCGTAACCGCGTCAACGAACTGGGCGTCTCCGAGCCGTCGGTCACCCGTCAGGGCGTCGACCGCGTTGCCGTACAGCTGCCCGGCGTGCAGAACTCGGCAGAAGTGAAGGACATCCTGGGCAAGGTGGCCACCCTCGAGTTCCGCCTGACAGACACGCAGAACAGCGCCGCCGAGGCCGTGCAGCGGGGCCGCGCGCCGCTGGGTTCCAAGCTTTACTACGACCGCCAGCAGCGCCCGACGCTGCTCAAGCGCGAAGTCATTGCCACGGGCGACCAGCTGGTCGATGCCACGTCGGCCGCCTCGCAGGACGGCCCAGCCGTTTCCGTGCGGCTCGACGCGCGCGCGGGCGAAGAAATGCTGCGCACGACGCGGGCCAACATCGGCAAGCCCATGGCCGTGGTCTTCATCGAGAAGCGCCGCGAGACCACCGAGGTCAACGGCCAGAAGATCGACCGCGACGTCACCACGCAGCAGGTCATCAGCCAGGCCACGATCCGCGGCGTCTTCAGCAACCAGTTCCAGATCACCGGGCTCACGCAGATAGAGGCCCGCGAACTGGCGCTGTTGATGCGCTCCGGCCAGCTGGCCGCGCCGCTGTTCATCGTCGAGGAGCGCGCCATCGGCCCCAGCCTCGGCCAGGCCAGCATCGAGATGGGCGTCATGGCCCTGCTCATCGGCATGGGCGGCGTGTTCCTGTTCATGATCGTCTACTACAAGGTCTTCGGCGTCGTCGCGTCGGTGGTGCTCATCGCCAACGTGGTGTTGCTCACGGCCCTGCTGTCGATGATGGGCTCGGCCCTGTCCTTGCCCGGTATCGCCGGCATCCTGCTGACCGTCGGCATGGCGGTGGACGCCAACGTGCTGATCTACGAGCGCATCCGCGAGGAGCTGCGCAACGGCGTCTCGCCGCAGGCGTCGATCCGCGTCGGGTTCGAGAAGGCCTTCTCGGCCATCGCCGACTCCAACTTCACCACGCTCATCGCGGGCCTGGTGCTGTGGGTCTTTGGCAGTGGTGCAATCCGCGGTTTTGCCGTGGTGCTGACGCTGGGCATCGTGACGTCGATGTTCACCTCGGTCATGGGCAGCCGCGCACTCATCACGTTGCTGTACGGCGGTAAGCGCCGGCCAGCCAAGCTGCTGATCTAAGGGGAAACGGACGTGGAATTCTTCAGCAAGGCGACCAATTTCCCCTTCATGGCCACCCGCAAGGTCTGGTACGGCCTGTCGGTGGTGTTGATGGTCATTTCCTTCGGCTCGTTCTTCGTGCGCGGGCTGAACCTGGCCATCGACTTCACGGGTGGCGTGAGCATCGAGGCCACCTTCCCGGGCACGGCCAAGGTCGATGCCGTGCGCACGGGCCTGGAGCACGCGGGCTTCAAAGAGCCCTCCGTGCAGAACTTCGGTTCTTCGCGCGACATCGCCATCCGCCTGCCGCCCGACCCGACGCACTCCGGTGCCGAGATCCGCGCCAAGGTCGATGGTGTGCTGCGCGAAGTCGACGCGGGCGTGCAGATCCAGCGCCTTGAGGTCGTCGGCCCGCAGGTCGGCGACGAACTGCGCAACAGCGCCATCTGGGCGCTGTCGATCACGCTGCTGCTGGTGTTCCTGTTTATCGCCGTGCGCTTCCACACCTGGCGCCTGTCGCTGGGGGCCATCCTTGCGGTCCTGCATGACCCGATCCTGGTGCTGGGTATCTTCTCGATCACCCAGACGACCTTCGACCTCGCGGTGGTGGCGGCCATCCTCGCTGTCGTGGGCTACTCGCTCAACGACACCATCATCGTCTTCGACCGCATCCGCGAGCGCTTCGAGGCCAACCGCCGGCTCGATCCGGCCGTGGCGCTGGACCAGTCGATCAACCAGACGCTCTCGCGCACGATCATGACCAAGCTGGTCACGCTGATCGTCGTGGTCGCGCTGCTGTTGCTGGGCGGCCCGGTGCTGCGGGG
>CANGFJ010000209.1 GCA_947453065.1 Pseudomonadota bacterium | reverse complement strand
CAAGGGCGTTACGCCCGCGTCATCTGGGGCGTGCTGCTCTATGCGGTGTACGCGAACCTGCTCATCTCCGGCCGCACGCTGCTCGAGAAGGGCACGCTGCCCGCCAGTCTGGGCCTGTGGTGGGTGCATGCGCTGGTGGCGCTGCTGGGCCTTGTGATCATCCAGCTGCCGGCCCTCGGCGATGCCCTGCGTCGCCGCCGTGCAGCGGCTATTTCAGGTGCGCATCCAGCCAGCTGAAGACGGTCTGGTACCACTGCAGGCTGTTGGCCGGCTTGAGCACCCAGTGGTTCTCGTCCGGGAAATACAGCAGCCGGCTTTCAATGCCGCGCCGCTGCAGCGCCGTGAACGTGCCGATGCCCTGGGTGTCGGGCACGCGAAAGTCCTGCCCACCCTGAATCACCAGCATCGGCGCGCGCCATGCCAGCACCTTTGCCGACGGGTTGAAACGCTCGAAATTCTCAGGCTGGTCGAAGTAGCTGCCGCCATGTTCCCACTCGTCGAACCACAGCTCTTCAGTGGTGTAGTACATGGCGCGCGCATCGAAGATGCCGTCGTGGTTCACCAGGCAGCGGAAGCGGTCCGGCCAGTTGCCTGCGATCCAGTTCACCATGAAGCCGCCATACGAGGCGCCCAGTGCGCAGGCCCGCTCGCCATCCAGGAAGTCATGCCGCGCGATCGCCGCAGCCAGCCCCTTCTGCAGGTCCACCAGCGGCTTGCCGCCCCAGTCGCCGCTGATCGAGTCCGTGAAGCGCTGGCCGTAGCCCGGTGTGCCGTGGAAGTCGATGAACACCACCGCATAGCCTGCGCCCGCGAAGGTCTTCGGGTTCCAGCGTGAGCTCCACGCGTTGCCAAACGCACTCTGCGGACCGCCATGGATCACGAAGGCAATCGGGTACTTGCGCCCCGGCACATAGCCATAGGGCTTCATGACATAGCCGCTGACGTCCTCGTCGTTGGCGCCCTTGAAGGTGAACTGCTCGGTGTCTGCCACGAAGCGCGCATCCAGCAGCGCCTTGTTCACGGCGGTGAGCCGCTGCGGCTCGCTACCCCGCCGGCCGTCGACCAAAAAAAGGTCGGCTGGCGCATCCAGGCTGGCCAGCGCCATCACGATGCCCTGACGGGTCGGCTCGAAGGCCGTTACCTGTCCACGACCGTGGAGGCGCGTTACCCCGCCTCGGCGTGCATCAATCGCAAACAGCGATTCCTGCCCGTGGTCATCGGCGCTGGCCAGCAGGTTGCGCCCATCGGCGCTGGCCGCCAGGTGGCCCACCGAATAATCCCAGTCTGCCGTCAGTGCACGCACCGCGCCGCTGCGCGCATCCCGCAGCATGACTGTGAACCGATCGGCCTCGAAGCCGGGCCGCTCCATCGCCAGCCAGGCCAGGCTGCCATCGGCGAGGAACACTGGCTGCGTGTCCCAGGCCAGGTTCGCTGCGGTGAGGTTGCGCGCGGTGCCCGTGCCATCAACGGCCACCTCATACAGATCAAAGTTGGTCGACCACGGCTCCGTGCGATCGGCCATCCGCGCCGAATACACCACGCGCGCGCCGTCCGGGCTGAAGGTGAATTCTTCGTCGCCCCCCGAAGGCCGTGACGGCACGCTCGCACGCACGCCACGCATCAGGTCCACCGGCTCGCCCGCGCGGCCCACGGCGTCCAGCGTCACCGCAAAGAGGTGTGCCTGCGTCCCGTCTTCCCATCGGTCCCAGTGGCGGATGAACAGCTGGTCGTAGACACGGCCCGTCTGCTTGAGTGCAGCCGTGGCCTTCAGGCGCGTCGCGCTGCAGGCCAGGTCCGCGCAGTCGGGGAACACATCCAGCGAGAGGGCCAGGTGCCGGCCATCGGGCGAGACCTTCAGTGCGTTCACGTCCAGCGGATACTGCGTGACCTGCACGGCTTCGCCGCCGTCCAGCGGCAGGCGCCAGACCTGCGAGCTGCCCGAACGCGTCGACAGGAAATACAGGCTGCGGCCGTCGCGTGACCAGCGCGGGTTCGAATCGTTGGCCGCATCTGTGGTCAGTTGCCGAGGGGGGAGGTCACGGCGGTTCAGGTCGATCAGGTAGAGGTCGCTGCGTCCGCGATTGGCGGCCAGGTCGGTGCTGCGCAGCACATAGGCCACGAGGTGGCCATCGGGTGAGGGTTGCGGGTCGCTGAGTCGTTGCACGCCCACCAGGTCATCGGGCGTGAAGGGCGCGCGTGCGTCGGCAGGCTGGGCAGTGGTGCCCACGCTGACGCAGGCGAGAAGCAGGGCGGCAAGGCAGCGGCGATGCGGCATGCGTACCTCTGTGCAGAGTAGGGCTCAGCGCAGCGGTAATCGCGTCTCAGCGCTGGGTGGTGCCGGTGTCCTGCTGGTCGGGGGCATCGCCCTCGTTCTTCAGCGCATCGACCTGCTTCTGCAGCTTGATCCACTCGGACAGCTTGCGCAGGTCGGGGCGCGGCGCCATGACCGTGGGCGACTTGGGTTCGTCACGGTCATAGGGGTTATAGCCGACTGAAAGCCCCGGCCTGATCGCCGACTCTTCCAGCAGGCGCAGTTCGCGGATGGTCAGTTCGCGCTCTTCTGTCGCGTCCATCGCAAAAGAAAACTTGTTTTTTTTGTCTTCCATGATTGAACTGAATTTAGCGTAATTTATTCAAGCCGGACTGCGGATTGGTTCACATTGGAGAGATGCTGCCCCGCTCAGGGGCAGAGCCGGCGGCAGCAGTTTGCCTGCCAGCAGCGCCTGGGCCCGCAGCAGGCCCATGGCCGTCTTGGCATCGCGGAATTCGCCGATGACCGCACGGTGCCAGGCTTCGGCCAGCGGAATCCAGTGCACCTCGATCACTTCGTGCTCTTCATGCGCCGTCACCCGGGGCGTCAGGTCGCGGGCCAGAAACAGGTGGATCACTTCGGTGAAGACCCCCGGTGATGACAGCAAGCTGCCCAGGCTGTGCCACTGGCTGCCCTCCACGCCCGCCTCCTCGATCAGTTCACGCTGCGCCGTGCGCAGCGGCGGCTCGTCCGGCTCGAGCTTGCCCGCCGGCAGTTCCCACAGCCAACCGCCCGCGGCATGGCGGTACTGGCGCAGGACACACACGCGCTCGTCGGCATCGAGGGCAACGATGGCCGCCCCGCCCGGGTGATGGATGATCTCCAGGTCGGCGCGGCGGCCGTTGGGCAGCGTCACGCTTTCCACGTTGACGGTGATGACGCGGCCGCGGAACTTCGTGCTGGTTTCGATCATGGTGGGTTCATCGTCACGGCATTGTCGCCGGCAGGCAAGTCTCGCGTGGCTCGCTACCGCGATTGGCTATATTCAGAGGATGTCCACGCCCGCCCCGCACCTTGAGACGCTGAACGCCGCGCAACGCAAGGCCGTGACCACCGGCGAGCCCCTGCCGGGTCAGGGCTTCCGCTCCGGTCCGCTACTCATCATTGCCGGCGCCGGCACCGGCAAGACAGCGACGCTGGCACACCGCGTTGCGCACCTGGTCATCCACGGGGTGGATCCGGCGCGCATCCTGCTGCTGACCTTCAGTCGCCGCGCCTCCATCGAGATGCGGCGCCGCGCCAACGAGATCGTGCGCAAGGCGCTGGAGGCCACGCAGGGCGCCAGGGCCAACGCGCTGATCCAGCGCCTCAGTTGGGCGGGCACCTTCCATTCCGTGGGCAACCGGCTGCTGCGCCACTATGCCCCGCACCTGGGCATCGATCCCTCGTTCACGGTGATCGACCGCGGCGATGCCGCCGACCTCATTGACACGCTGCGCCAGGAGCTGGGCTTTGCGGCCAAGACGCAGCGCTTCCCGCGCAAGGACACCTGCCTTGCGATCTATTCCTATCGCGTCAACACACGTCGGCCGCTGAAAGAAACCCTGGAACTGCAGTACCCCTGGTGCCTGCAGTGGGAAGCAGACCTCACCACGCTCTTCCGCGCCTATGCAGAGCGCAAGCAGCGCTTTGGCATCCTCGACTACGACGACCTGCTGCTCTACTGGCACATCCTGATGTCCGAGCCCCAGCTGGCGCAGCACGTCAGCGAGCACTTCGACCATGTGCTGGTCGATGAGTACCAGGACACCAACCGCCTGCAGGGCGAGATCCTGCAGAACCTGCGGCCCGATGGCGCCGGCGTCACGGTGGTGGGCGACGATGCACAGGCCATCTACTCGTTCCGCGCTGCCACGGTCGATAACATCCTCGAGTTCCCGCAGCGTTTCACACCACCGGCCGAGATCGTGCCGCTGGCGCAGAATTACCGCTCGACCCAGCCGGTGCTCGATGCGGCCAATGCGCTGATGAGCGATGCGCCCTGCCAGCACCGCAAGCTGCTCATTGCCATGCGGGGCGGTGGCGCGCTGCCACGGCTGGTCACCACCGACGAT
>CANGFJ010000208.1 GCA_947453065.1 Pseudomonadota bacterium | reverse complement strand
GGGAGGTCTTCCGGCCCTGGGGCAGCTACGACAGCATCGACAATGGCGACCGCTTCCAGGTGAAGCGGCTGACGATCAAGCCGGGTGCAGTGCTGTCTTTGCAGTTGCACCACCATCGTGCGGAGCACTGGATCGTGGTGGCCGGAACGGCGCAGATTACCCGCGGCGAGGAGGTCTTTTTGCTGGAAGAGAACCAGTCGACCTACATTCCGCTGGGCGTGAAACACCGCATCCAGAACCCGGGCAAGATCCCGCTGCATGTCATCGAAGTGCAGTCCGGCACGTATCTTGGAGAGGATGACATTGTCCGCTTCGAGGACCAGTACGGACGCGAAGGAACCAATACATGAATCTGAGCTGCTTCAAGGCCTACGACGTTCGTGGCCGCATTCCGGATGAGATCAACGAGACGCTGGCCTACCAGATCGGCCAGGCCTATGCGGCCTTCGTGAAGCCCAAGCGGGTTTGCGTGGGGCGCGACATTCGCCTGTCGAGCGACCAGTTGTGCCAGCGCCTGATCGCGGGCCTGACGGACTCTGGCGTGGACGTCTACGACATCGGCCTGTGCGGCACCGAGGGCGTGTATTTCGCCACCTTCGCCGAGGGCTTTGATGGCGGCATCATGGTGACGGCCAGCCACAACCCGCCGGACTACAACGGCATGAAGTTCGTGCGCGAGCAGTCCAAACCCATCAGTGCCGACACCGGCCTGAAGGACATGAAGGCGCTGATCGAGACGGGCCAGCTGCCGGGCAAGGCGGCGACGCCGGGCAAGGTTGTTGCCATCGACATGAACAAAAAGTACATCGACCACCTGCTGTCTTATGTGGACCGCGCCAAGCTCAAGAAGCTCAAGGTGGTGGTCAATGCGGGCAACGGCGGCGCGGGCCTGGTGGTGGACCAGCTGGAACCCTACCTGCCATTCGAGTTCATCAAGGTGCACCACGAGGTGGACGGCACCTTCCCCAACGGCGTGCCAAACCCGATGCTCGAGGCCAATCGCCGCAGCACGCGCGAGGCGATTATCCAGCACAAGGCCGATGTGGGCCTGGCCTGGGACGGGGATTTTGACCGCTGCTTCTTCTTTGACGAGCACGGCACGTTTATCGAGGGCTATTACCTCGTTGGCCTGCTGGCCGAGGTCTTCCTGAAGAAAGAGCCTGGGGCGCGCATCGTGCACGACCCGCGCCTGACCTGGAACACGCTGGCGGTGGTCGAGCAGTACGGCGGCAAGGCGGTGCTGAGCAAGTCGGGCCATGCGTTCATCAAGCAGGTCATGCGCGAGTGCGACGGCGCGTATGGCGGCGAGATGAGCGCCCACCATTATTTCCGCGATTTTGCCTATTGCGACAGCGGCATGATTCCGTGGCTGTTGGTGCTGCAGACCATGTGCGAGCGCGGGCAGTCGCTCTCGTCGCTGGTGGGGGAGCGCATGAAGGCCTTCCCGGCGAGCGGTGAAATCAATATGCGGGTGCCGGACGGCAAGGTGGCGGCCGCTGCGGTACAGGCGCGCTATACGCCGGTGGCGGTGTCGATTGATTTTACCGACGGGCTGTCGATGGAATGCGGGGACTGGCGGCTGAACCTGCGCTCGTCAAACACCGAGCCGCTGATTCGCCTGAACGTCGAGTCGCGCGGTAATGAGGCGCTGATGCGCGAGAAGACCGCCGAGATAATGGCCTTACTGGCCCAGATGGGCGCCGTGGCTGCGGATCACTGATCCGCAGCGCACGGGAGGCGGGCAGTTCAGATCAGGAACTGCTCGCGGGTTTTGCCGGTCTTCTCGGCCTCGACCAGCCAGCGCGGTGACTTGCCGCGACCCGTCCAGGTGTTGCCGGCCTCGTCCTTGTATTTGACGGCCACGGTGCCGGTCTTGCGCGGCTTGGCGACCTTGGCTTCACCCGACTTGCGCGCCATCGGGGCTTCGCCGCCCTTCAGGTCGACAACCGTGACGCCCAGCTTCTTCATGAACGCCAGCACCTTGCGGATGGCAGGCTGCTTGGCATTCTCGGCCTTCTGCAGTTCATTCTGCAGCACGGCGATGCGGGATTTGATTTTGTCGACGGAAAGCTTGGCCATATCGGGTAATCCACTCGTTGTAATTTTCAGGTTGTGAAAATGTTACACAGCTCATTCTGTAATAGCGAGGAATTAATATATCGGATTTGGATGATTATGCCAGCGGGCGACGCCGAGCCGGTGCAGCGGGGCTGTTGTTCAGCACCACGGTGAATTCCTCCAGCGGCATGGGTTTGCCAAACAAATAGCCTTGGCCGAAGTCGCATTTCATCAGGCGCAACAGTTTCAGTTGTTCTTCGGTTTCCACGCCCTCGGCGACCGTGTGCAAGCGGAACGAGCGGGCCAGATTGATAACGGTGGAAACCACAGTCATCGAGGCAGGCTCGTCCGCCAGCGAACTGATAAACGAGCGGTCGATTTTCAGGCAGTCGATCGGCAGGCGCGAAAGCAGCGCTAGCGAGGAATAGCCCGTGCCGAAATCATCAATAGAAATGCGGATGCCGGCATCGCGCAGGGCGGTGAGTTTCACGATGGAACCTTCCAGATCCTGCATCAACATGCTTTCGGTGATCTCTACCTCGATCTGGCTTGCGCCTGTGTCGCGGTTGATGGCCAGCGCGATGAGGTGGGAGGTGAAGTCGGGCTCGTGTAGCTGCAGCGGCGAGATATTCACGGCAATACGCAGGTCTTCCCGGCCGGCAGTGTGCAAGGTGCCGATATCGCGCGCCGCCTGCTCGAGCACCCAGCGGCCCACTTCCACGATCTGCCCGGATTGCTCCAGCAGCGGAATGAACTGCACCGGCGGAATCATCCCGCGTTCCGGATCGTTCCAGCGCAACAGGGCTTCGGCGCCCACGATGCGCTGGGTGTCGATGTCGATCATGGGCTGGTAGTAAATGACGAACTGTCGCTGGTCCAGGGCGCGGTGCAGCTTCTGGCCGATGTGCAGGCGCTCGGTAAGCTGCGCGTTGATGGCCACGGTGTAGTCGAAATCGCTGGTGCCGGTTTCCTTGGCGCGGCGCAGGGCGGCCTCGGCGTTCTGCAGCAGGGTCATCGGCGTCTCGGCATCCTTCGGATACAGCGCGACGCCGGTGCGCACCGACACATCGATCTCGCGGCCGCTGACTTCGAAGGGGTCGTCGAAGATCCCGCGGATGACGTCGCGCGCCTGGGTGAGCCCTGGCTCGACCGATTCGCTGCCCAGCAGGCTGACCGCGAAGGTGCCGGCACCCAGGTGCGCCACGCGGTCGGAGTCGCCCAGCCGCGCCTTGAGGCGCCCGGCCGTGGCACGCAGCAACTGGTCGCCGATCTCCCGGCCCAGGGAGTCGTTGACGTAGCCAATACGCTCCAGATCGAGCACGAGTACGGCTGCGCGCACCTCGCCCTCGTCAGAGGCAATGCTGCGGGTGAGGCGGTCGCAGAACAGGTCGCGCTTGGCCAGGTGCGTCAGCGAGTCGAACTGGGAGAGGAACTGGACGGCCTCGTCCTTCTCGAAATACTGCAGGGCAAAGCCCACGTCGGCGGCGACATCGCTGAGCAACTCGAGTTCGGCCTCGTCGAACACCAGGGGCTCGGCGGACTCGAACGTGAGGATGCCGATGGGTTTGCCGTCCACCAGCATCGGCAGCACCGTCAGGGCGCGCACGCCGGCCTCGTAGAGGTCTTGCTGGTGGCGGATGGGGCGGGGCAGGGCCTCGGCCAGATTGTCGCAGACGGCCGGTTGCAGGGTCGTGAGGGCCTCGGCGGCGAGGCTGACGCGGTCGTCGCCCTGGGCGCCGGCCAGCGGGTAGGCCAGCGTGCGCAGCGGATCCTGCAGGGAGCTGTTCCAGGCGATGGGTCGCACGGCCTGCGAACCGGGGTTGAACATGACGGCGACGATGACGCGCAGGTAGCCGCCACGCTCGACGGCAAGCCGACAGACTTCCTGCAGCATCTTGGAGCGGTCGCCGGCTTTGGCGACCACGGCATTGACGCTGGAGAGCAGCGAATGGATGCGGTTGAGGCGCGCGATGTGCATCTCGTGCTGCATGCGCTGGGTGATGTCGCGGTCCGTGCCGCGGTAGCCCAGCAGCGCGCCGTCCTGCGAGCGCAGGATGGCGCTGCGTTCCAGCCAGCGGTGCGAGCCATCCTTGTGCAGCCAGCGCGCAGTGACACCGCTGATGCCGGCGTGGTTCTTCGCAGGCGCCATATTGGCCTGCGTAGGCAGCAGCGTGGGCCAGCGCCACTGGTCGTCTGGATGCAGCAGTTCGATGAAGGGGCGGCCCAGCAGTTCGTCGGGTTCGTAACCCAGGATGTGTTGCACGGCGCCGCTGCAGAACGTGAAGCGGCTGTCGGCATCGAGCTCCCAGATCCAGTCCTGCGAGG
>CANGFJ010000207.1 GCA_947453065.1 Pseudomonadota bacterium | reverse complement strand
CTACTCGTTCCGCGCTGCCACGGTCGATAACATCCTCGAGTTCCCGCAGCGTTTCACACCACCGGCCGAGATCGTTCCGCTGGCGCAGAATTACCGCTCGACCCAGCCGGTGCTCGATGCGGCCAACGCGCTGATGAGCGATGCGCCCCGCCAGCACCGCAAGCTGCTCATTGCCATGCGCGGCGGTGGCGCGCTGCCACGGCTGGTCACCACCGACGATCTGGCGAGTCAGGCCGAGTACGTCTGCGCCCAGGTGCTGCAGCGACGCGAGACCGGCATCGAGCTGCGTCGCCAGGCCGTGCTGTTCCGCAGTGCCAGCCACAGCGACCTGCTTGAAGTAGAGCTCTCGCGCCGGCGCATCCCCTTCGTGAAATACGGTGGCCTGAAGTTCCTGGAGGCCGCGCACGTCAAGGACATGCTGGCGCTGCTGCGCTGGGCCGACAACCCGCGCAACACGCTGGCTGCGTTCCGGGTGCTGCAGATGCTGCCCGGCATGGGGCCAGCCAATGCGCGTCGCTGTCTCGACGCGCAGGAGGCTGCTGGCTGCAGCGTGGCGGCGCTGCGCGAGTTCGCGCCGCCTGCCGCTGCCGTGCAGGACTACAGCAAGCTGGTCGACCTGCTGCTCACGCTGGGCGAGCCGGGTCGCGAGTGGGCCGGTCAGCTGCGCCTGGTGCGCGAGTGGTACCAGCCGCACCTGGAACGCCTGTACGAACACGTGCACACGCGCATCGGCGACCTCGACCAGCTCGAGCAGCTCTCACAAAATTACCCGTCACGCGAACGCTTCATCACCGAGCTCACGCTGGATCCGCCCCAGGTCACCAGCGACCTGGCCGGTGCGCCGCTGCGCGACGAAGATTATCTCGTGCTCTCCACCATCCACTCGGCCAAGGGCATGGAGTGGGACACGGTGTTCCTGCTCAACGTGGTCGATGGCAGCTTCCCGTCGGAGTTCGCCACTGGCCGGCAGGAACTCATCGATGAAGAGCGTCGCCTGCTGTACGTGGCCATGACCCGCGCCCGCAACGAGCTGCAGCTCATCAGTCCGCTCAAGTTCCCCATCACGCAGCAGCAGCCCCGCGGCGATGCGCATGTGTATGGCGGCCGCAGCCGCTTCCTGAACGACAAAGTGCTCAAGTGCCTGGAGCAGACCACCTGGCAGGCCAGCCGCGGCGGCGAGGGCGTGCTGAAAGACGCCGGTGCCCCGCGCATCGACCTGGCAGCGCGCCTCAAAGACCTGTGGTGAAGCGCCGCGCCTAGCGCGGCTTGATGAACTTGAGCGTGAAGCGATCGCTCTCGCCGATGGCCGCGTATTTCGCGCGCTCTGTGTCGCCGTCGGCGTAGGTGGGCGGCAGGTTCCAGACCCCTTTCGGGTGGTCCTTGCTGTCCTTCGGGTTGGCGTTGATCTCCGAGACGCCCACCAGGCGAAAGCCTGCAGACTCTGCCAGCCGGACCGCATAAGCCTGGTTCACATAGCCGGAGCGTGCCTTCGGATCCTGTGGGACCTGCGGGTTGCCCCGATGGTCCACCACGCCGAGCACGCCACCGGGCTTGAGTGCCTTGAACATCGCCGCAAACGCGGCGGCAGCCCGGTCTTCGGCCATCCAGGTGTGGACGTTGCGGAAGGTCAGCACCAGATCGGCGCTCCCTGCGGGCATGATCTCGGTCTTGCCCGGATCAAAGGGCGCCCGCTCTACCCGGTCGAAGTCCGCGGGCCGCGCCGCCAGCACTGCGTCGAGGCGGGCCCGTTCACGCGCCATGCCCCGGGCCTCGGGCGGCACCGGCGGCAGGGCAGCGATATAGCGCCCGTTGTCGCGCAGCAGGGGCGCCAGCACGCCCAGGTACCAGCCCGTGCCCGGATCGATCTCGACCACGGTCTGCGAGGGGCGGAGGCCGAAGAACATCAGGGTTTGCCGCGGGTGGCGCCAGACGTCGCGGGCGCGGTCGGCGGCAGGCCGATCAGGACTGGCCAGTACCCGGTCCAGGGCGTTGGCCGTGGCCAGTCGCGAGCCGCTGGACGCACAGCCTGCCAGGGCGGTCAGGCAGAGGGCGAGCAGGGCGAGCGGCGTGCAGCGCATGGCAGGGTCAGCGGCGGAAAGGGCCGCCGCCCTGTCTCTGGCGCTGCTGCGCGGGGCTGACCCGCACGGGCCGGCCCTGCAGCACCTGTCCATCTACCGCTGCCAGCGCCTGCTGCGCGCCCGCCTCGTCCATGCCAACGAAGCCAAAGCCGCTGGGGCGACCGGTATCGCGGTCCGTGACCAGATTGACCGACTGCACGTCACCGTGCGGGGCGAACAGCGCGCGCAGTTCCGCCTCCGTCACGGTGAAAGGGAGGTTGCCGACATGAAGGGTCGTGGTCGCAGTCATTCTCGACCGATGCTAACCCTGTCAGTACGACCACACAACCGCACGCCGACTGCGCCGCCGCGGGCCCGCCTTCAGGGCTCCAGATAGGCGTAACCGTTGAGTTCGCCCTCATAGAAGCGCTTGAGGCCCTGGCTCTCGGCCACCGTCATCCGCCCCTCGCGCACCGCGCGTTCGCAGTCGCGCGCCAGCGCCGGATACAGTTCCGCGACGTCGTACTCCATGTACTCCAGCACCTTGTTCGCGGTGTCGCCCTTCACGATCTCCTCGATCCACCAGCCACCCTCGTCGTGCAAGCGGATGTGCACCACGTGCGTGTCGCCGAAGAGGTTGTGCAGGTCGCCCAGCGTCTCCTGGTAGGCGCCCACCAGGAAGGCCGCCAGGAAGTAGTCCTCGCCCTCGTGCAGCTCATGCAGTTCGAGCGTGCGCTTCACGTCGCGCAGGCTGACGAAGTGGTCGATCTTGCCGTCGGAGTCGCAGGTGATGTCAGCCAGCACTGCCTTGCGCGTGGGCACTTCATCCAGCCGGTGGATCGGCATGATCGGGAACAGCTGGTCGATGGCCCAGCTGTCCGGCAGCGACTGGAACAGCGAGAAGTTGCAGAAGTACGTGTCAGAGAGCGACTCCTCCAGGTCTTCGAGCTCCTCCGGCATCTCATCCAGCCGTCGTGCCGCATCGCGGACCTTGGTGCAGGTGGACCAGTACAGCCGCTCGGCCAGCGCACGGAACTCCAGCGACAGCAGCCCCAGCTTGAACATCTGCAGGGCCTGGTCGCGCGCGGTCAGCGCATCGTGGTAACACTCCACCAGCCGGCGCGGCGTCACGGAGCGCCACGCGTCAAAGAGGTCTTTGACCGGCGCCGGCATCGCATCCTTGCCGGTGTAGTCCTCGTTCTCGCGCCCCGTGACCTGGAAGCGGTCGAGCACCGAGCTGCCCAGTGTGTCGAAGATCAGCACGCTGTGGTGCGCGGCAATGGCGCGGCCCGATTCGCTGATGATCATCGGCTGCGGCACTTTGCGCGCGCTGCAGACGCTGGCAATGCGATACACCACGTCGTTGGCGTATTCGTTCAGCGTGTAGTTCATCGACGACGGGAAGTTCGTACCGCTGCCGTCGTAGTCCACGCCCAGGCCGCCGCCCACGTCGATGTACTGCAAGCCGGCGCCCAGCAGTTTCAGCTCCGCGTACACATGCGCCAGTTCGTTGATCGCATCCTTCACGCGGCGGATGTCCTGCAGCTGGCTGCCCGGGTGGCAGTGCACCAGTTGCAGGCAGTCGAGCATGCCGCGCTCACGCAGCACGCTGACCACTTCCAGGATCTCCGTGATGAACAGGCCGAACTTGCTCTTCTCGCCGGCCGAATCGCGCCAGCGCCCCGAGCCCTCGCTGGCCAGCTTCACGCGCACGCCGATCTTCGGTCGCACCTTGTAGTGCTCGGCGTGCCGCAGGATCAGCGCCAGCTCGGAGAAGTTCTCCACCACCGGAATAATCGTGCGACCCAGCTTGGTCGCCAGCGTCACCGCCTCGATGTAGCTGGAGTCCTTGAAGCCGTTGCAGATGATCAGTCGGTCGGGCGAATTCTCGGTCATCGCCATCACGGCCAGCAGCTCGGGCTTCGAGCCTACTTCCAGCCCGAAGCCGAACTCCTCGCCGTAGCGGAACACCTCTTCGACCACCAGGCGCTGCTGGTTCACCTTGATGGGGAACACGGCGGCATAGCGGTTGCCGTAGTCGTTCTCGGCAATGGCCTGGGCGAAGGCGTCGTGCAGGTGGCGCAGGCGATGCGCCAGGATGTCCGAGAAGCGCACCACCACCGGCGTGCGCAGGTCGCGCGCCGAGAGCCCCTGCACCACTTCATGCAGGTCGATCTCGTGGCGCGCGGTCGTGTCGGGCCGCACCACCACATGGCCGGCAGCATTGATGGAGAAGTAGCCCTTACTCCACGCCGGCACCTGGTAGAGGTCCAGCGAATCGTCAATCGACCAGCCCATGCCCGCAATCGGCTTGCGGGAGGCTTTCTCTGCTG
>CANGFJ010000206.1 GCA_947453065.1 Pseudomonadota bacterium | reverse complement strand
GGGCCTGTGTCAGCTGTCACCAGCCTTCTGATGCGATGAGCCTGTCGGTTCGCACGGCGCGCGAGCGCTGGGAGGCGACCGGTGGCCGCGATCCGCTCTTTGCTGCCATCGATGGCGCCAACTGCCCGACGCTGCCGCAGGCGGACAAGGCCTCGCATTCGCTGCTGCTGAATCGCGGACTCATCCGCGTGGGCCTGCCCTGGCCGCCGAAGGGGCCTGACGGCAAGCCGCTGGATCCGGAGTTCACGCTCGAGGTCGTGCGCGATCCGACGGGTTGCAACCTGGATGCGCAGTACGGACTGCGTTCGCCGAAACCGACCGTGTCTGTGTACCGACGGCCGCGGCCCGCAGCGAACACCAAGTTCACGACGCATGAGAACTTCGGCGTGCTGCCGTTCATCGGCAAGAACGGCTTGCCTGCGTCGCGCGATCCGGACACCGGGCACGCCACCAGCATGAACCTGATGGCCGATGCGCGTGCGCCGGGCTTGCGCGCGCAGGCTGCGGATGCAGCGTTCAACCATCTGGAGCGCTCCAAGCCGCTGACCAAGGGGCAGCTCGACGCCATCGTTGCGTTTGAATCGCGGGTGTATGTGGCGCAGGCCCTCGATCGCCAGAGTGGCAGCCTCACCGAGCCCAACGGCCCGTCCGGACTCGGGCCCCAGGCGTTGGTGAAGGGGGAGGCCGGGGTGCTGGGCAATAACACGACGCGCTGGGTCATTCCGATGGAAGAAAAGTGGAAGGCGCTGCCGCGTGGCAAGGATGCTGAACTTAACGCGCGCAACGCGGCGCGTGAGTCTGTCCAGCGTGGCCACGACGTCTACATGTTCCGCACGTTCTGGATCCGCGACTCGATGCACCTGAACTCGGTCGGCCTGGGCAATCCGACCAAGCGGACCTGCGCGACCTGCCATGGCATGCACCTGGTGGGCATGGACACGGCCGATGGCTGGATGGACATCGGCACCACGAACCTGCCCTGGGCGTCGGAGGTGCCGCTGAACCCATGGAACCCGGCCAAACCCGAGATGCCGTTGTTCAAGGTGACCTGCAAGGATCGCGTGCCGCCGCATCCGTTCCTGGGCCGGGTGATCTATACGCAGGATCCGGGCCGGGCGCTGATCTCCGGTCGCTGCAACGACGTCGGGACCATCGTCATGCAACAGTTGCGCGGACTCTCGGCGCGGGCGCCGTACTTCTCGAACGGATCGGCCGCCAGCCTGCGCGAGGTCGTGGATTTCTACGATCGCCGCTACACCATCGGCTACTCCGAGCGGGACAAGCAGGACCTCGTGAATTTCCTGGGCGTCCTGTGATGCGCCGTCTGTTGCCCGTGCTGCTGGGCTGTGGCGCGGCCGTGGCGTTCGGCGCTGTGCCTATGGAAGAGGGGATCCGCAATTTTGTCGCGTGCCCGATTGTCCGCGACACGGCCACCGTGCCTTGCTGGCTGGCGGAATACGACGGGGAGCTGTACTTCCTGACGCTGCAGAGCGATGTCAGTGCGCCGGTGAATCCGCCCTGGCTCGGGCATCGCGTGCTCGTCGAGGGGCGCCGCAAGGACGGGCCGCGCATCTGTGGCGGCATCGTGCTCGAGCCCGTTCACCTGTCGATCGTTGCGGAACTCGATGCCAGCTGTAACAAACTGCTGCCGGCCGAGGAGCGCTACAACCTGACCTATGAGGCCCCGCGGCCTCCCGGACCCAGCGGCGGCAAGCTGGCGTTCAACACCTTGCCCATGCCCGTCAAGCCGGTGGCCGTAACGCGCGAGCAGCGCCGCTTCTCGCTGGCGTATGACTTTGACGGCGGTGCCAACTTCAAGCACCCGTTCGCGCTCACCCCCATCCTGGACCTGGCACAGGCCATGAAGGCCAGTCGCATCGAGATCGAGGGGCACCGCGGTGCTGCGCTGCTGTCGGACGGCACCGTGCTGCAGGAGGCGCCTGACCTGGCCCGTCGCCGTGCCGAGCAGATCGCAGAGTTGCTGCGTGGCGCGGGCCTGACGGCGCCCGCTTATGAAGTGCGCTGGGTCGATGTGGCGTCTGCGCCAGATAGCGTCAACGACTATAAGGAGCGCCGCGTTGATATCACTGTCCATCCCTGACCCGCTGGCTCGCGCGCCGCTACGACTGCTTTCCACAGTGCTTGCCTGCGCGGCCTTAGCGGGTTGCGCGAGCCAACCCCATCGCGCGACGTCACGGACGCTGCCGAGCGGATCGCACTATGTGGCCATGGGCTCCTCGTTCGCCGCCGGCCCGGGCATCACCACGATCGAGCCGGGTACCCCTGCGCGTTGCACGCGCTCGGTAGACAACTACGCGCACCAGTTGGCCCGCCGGCGCGGCCTGGTGCTGACCGACGTCAGCTGTGGCGGGGCGACCACGGCGCATGTGCTGGGCGCCTGGAACGAGCTGCCGGCGCAGCTGGATGCGCTGCGCGCCGACACACAGCTCGTTACCGTCACCATCGGCGGCAACGACCTGAACTACATGGGCGTGCTGTTCGGAGCGTCCTGCAAGGCCCTGCAGCGCGCCGGCACTGCAGCGCAGGGCGAGTGCCGCGACAGCAGCTTACCGACGGAGCAGGGCTATGCAGGCCTGGCAGCGCGTATGGCACGCATTGCAGCCGAGGTACATCGACGCTCGCCCGCTGCGCGACTGGTGTTCGTGGACTACGTGACGGTGCTGCCGCCGACGGGCCAGTGTGCCGTGGCACCCTTGTCGGACGCCGATGCAGACAGTGCGCGGGCGCTGGACCTGCGTTTGCGGCAGATCACTGCCGCTGCCGCACGGGACGGCGGTGCGGAGCTGCTGGCAGCCGGCGCGTTGACGCGCGATCACCATGCCTGTGCGGCAGAGCCGTGGATCAACGGCCTGTTCGGGCCTGACCCCCGCGTGCCGGTGGTGGGATTTCATCCGCGGCTGGAGGGGATGACTGCTGTTGCGGCGGCACTGGACGGGCTGTTGGGCGGGAGATGACGCCGGCCCTCTGACTCCCTCCCGGGATTAGAATGGCAACCATGCGCACCCTGATCTTGTTCCCATGACCGCCTATTCCGTCCTAGACCTTGCGCCCATCAACCAGGGCAGCGATGCCACGGAGAGCTTCCGTTGCACGCTGGACCTGGCCCGCCATGCCGAAGGCTGGGGCTATCGGCGCTTCTGGCTGGCTGAACACCACGGCATGCCCGGCATCGCGAGCGCGGCCACGGCCGTGCTGATCGGGTATGTGGCCGGCGGCACGCGCACCATTCGCGTGGGGGCGGGCGGGATCATGCTGCCCAACCACTCGCCGCTGGTCATCGCCGAGCAATTCGGCACGCTGGCGTCGCTCTATCCGGGACGCATCGACCTGGGGCTGGGACGCGCGCCCGGCTCTGACCAGATCACCGCGCGGGCCCTGCGCCGTAACCTGGATTCTGATGCCGACGAGTTTCCGCAGGATGTGCAGGAACTGGCCGAGTACTTCTCGGCAGAGGGCGGCGCGCGCGTGAAGGCCGTGCCAGGCACTGGCCTCAATGTGCCGCTGTGGATCCTGGGCTCCAGTCTGTATGGCGCGCAGCTGGCCGCTTACCTGGGCCTGCCCTATGCCTTCGCCTCGCACTTCGCGCCCGCGCAGCTGATGCAGGCCATTGCGCTGTATCGCGCGCAGTTCCGTCCTTCGGCGCAGCTTGCGCACCCGTACGTGATGGCCGCGTTCAACGTGTTCGGCGCCGATACGCTGGAAGCGGCGCGGTATGCGGCAAGCTCGATGCAGCAGGCCTTCGTGAACCTGCGGACCGGCCGGCCGGGGCAGTTTCCGCCGCCGGTAGAAGGGTATGCCGAACAGCTGGGGCCGATGGAGCGCTCGATCCTGGACCAGGTGCTCAGCTGCACGGCGATTGGCCCTCCGGCGGCGATCCGCGAAGGGCTACGGGCGTTCCGTGAGCGCACGCAGGCCGATGAGTTGATCCTGACGTCATCGGTGTTTGATCACGCAGCGCGGCTGCGTTCGTTCGAGATTGCGGCGGAGGCGATGGGGGGCTGAAGCACGTCGGGATCGCGCAGACCAACGGGATTTTTGTCAGAAGAAGGCCCGGAGGTGAGTCCAGGCCTTTGTGGTTGGTGGAGGCCGGGGTGTGGCCCCACTCCGGAAGTACCCTCCCGAGAAATTCCTTTACCTCCTCCTGCGCGCAACCTTGCACTTGGACGCGCTCAAACGACCGGCAGTTTTCACACCGCCGGCGCACCCGTACTGACGTCACCCGGGGCTAGACTCTAAACCGGACTGCTACTCACAAGGGGGGGGGACGTCGTGGCGGTCTCTAAGGGTAAATCGGGCCAATATCTCATAGAACAAGTGGGTGGCCGGAGGCTGCGGCCGGTATGCCGATGAACACGGCGGCAGTGAGTCCGAGCCTTGAGCAGGACGGCTATTGCTGCAGGCAATGCAATTGCATTACCCT
>CANGFJ010000205.1 GCA_947453065.1 Pseudomonadota bacterium | reverse complement strand
TTGGTCTGCAGGACCGTCGCAAAGAGTTCCGGTCGCATCCAGTTCACGTAGAACCCGGGCGATCCCCAGTGCTCGAAGCGCACCGGTGGCAGGCACCACTCCAGCATGACCTTGGCGAGCGTGCGGCCGCTCAACGCGTCGATGTCGAATCCCGGCATGGACGAGAGCATGGCACCGCGGTACCGCTGCGCGCCGGTGTACAGCCGGCTGTCGATGTAGTTGTTGCCGAAGCCGCCCAGGTACGTGTTCGAGAGCGGTGACGACGCCTGCCCCCCGGAGACGACGGCCGCGGTGCGCAGCCAGACCGAAGAGTGGTCGATGGGCAGTGGCAGGCCGGCGTGGTATTCCAGCTGCAGGCTTGGGGTGAAGTCACCGGCCGCCGCGTAACCGTGCCCCATCACCATCCATTCGTGACCGGCCTCGTAATCCACCGAGCCAGCTGAGGAACGCAGGTTGGTCGACCGGAAACCCGCCGACACAGTAGCCAGCTTGCGCGACGGCGAGAGGACGTTCTGGTACCCCGGCAAGGCATCGAGGCCTCCGTAATAGGCGCCGTGTGCCTCGAAGTCCACCGTCAGCGGCAGATCAAAGACCAGTGGCTGGTCGTAGTTGACGTAGCCGCTATAGCCTTCGCGGCTGCGCTTGATGGGACCAAAGAGGTCGAAGAAGTTGCCCGCGTTCCACTTCGCGCCCAGCGTCCAGCGCCCCTGGTGGAAGTCGACGGATGCATGGGTGCGCTCGGAAGGCTTGAGCGCGCTATCAGGGCTAAAGCTGGCATTGACCGACAGCGAAGAAAACGCCATCGGATCGCTGAACTCGGCAGCGAGGCCCAGACCGACCGAGTGCTTGTAGCCCTCGAGCATCGGGATGACCGACTGGACAGCCAGCTCCCTGAGCGGATGGTAAATCCCGCTGCGGAGGATGCTGGCTTCAAACGGAACGGTCGCGGCAGCTGGCTGCATCCAGGTCCGTACTTCCGGATGCTTCGCGGCCACGCGTTCGCCGAGCAACGTCACGGCACTCATGTCGTCGGTGGGCGTGACATCGATCAGGGCCGGGACGAATCCCTGCGACGAGAAGCGGGACACGATCAGGTGCGAATCATCGACCGGCAAGGGGCTGAAGAATCCGAGCTCGGCATTGCTGACCGCCTCGATGCGCTCCTGCTCCAGTTCATAGCGATAGATGTTCGACACGCCGGTGTAGTAACTGCTGCCATAGAGCGCGCGCCCATCCTTCGAGAAGACGAAGCCCTCTGGCACCGCGCCCTGCATCGTGAAGGTCCGGTAAGGCGTGATGTCCTGCTGTGCTGCCGCCGGGGTCCTGATGATTCGGACCTCGGTGAGGGGCATCGAGAGGGATGCCCCGGGCCGCGTGAGGGAAAACGACAGCAGCTGGCCGTCGGGCGAGACATCCACATCAAACGGCCGCTCGCCGGTCTGGAAGACGTGCAGCACCTCCCACTCGGTGTACGGATACGGAACCTGCACGAGCATGGCCAGGCCGTTGTTGAAGCGGATGCCCCACAGCGAACGATCGTGGGCGTTAAAGGCCAGGTCACCGATCCGGGCGCTCTTGAGCAAGGTGCGCGATTTACGCGTCCGCAGGTCAAAGGCCTCGAGATTGCGATAGGTCTCGTTGTTGCTGGTGTAGAAGAGCGTCTCGCTCGTCGGGTCATAGGCCAGTGAGGTGACCTTGACGCCGGACGGAGCCACGACCTCGCGCAGCGTCGTCACGGCCCCGCTCTGGCGGCTGATGGCCACGAGGTTGGATAGCTGCCCCGGGCGCTGGATCGCCGCATAGAGCTGCGCGCCATCCTTCGACAGGAAGGTGCGCGACACCGCGCCCAACGGCTCCTTCGTCACATCCTGGAAGGGCGTAATCGGGTGCTCGCGGACCGCCTCGAGGTTCTTCTGCTGGAACTCCTGCTCCCAGCCGATCCAGTCCTGCCAGGCCTTGCCCAGCGGCAAGCCGAACACGCGCTCGAAATCATCCGCGTAGTAGCGGCGCGAGCCGGCATCCCGCGACCACCAGGCAACGAGGTGCGCGGGGTCGTAGGTGAACGCGAGGTAGTTCATGAAGCGAGCGCCGTAGAGGTAGGCCTCGGCGCCCGCCTGGAAGTCGACCTCGATGGCCTTGGCGACAAGGCCGAGTGGATCGTAAAAGTGCGATCCGTCCTTCACCATGCCGCGGAACACCATCTCGTCGTAGGCGCCCTGCGCACGGCCGACCCCACCCATCATCCAGGTCTCGGCGAAGACGGCGCTGCCTTCGCTGTACCAGAGCGGCGAGACGGTACGGGGCGTCGTCAGGTAGTGGTAGAACAGGCTCTCGGGGTGGCTGGAATCGACGTCGACCTTGCCACCGAACCAGCGCCGGTAGCGCGCATCCGCGGGACTCGCCTTGTCGAAGGCCAACACGCTGAAGGTCTCGTGCGCACTCAGCCACGCCAGCAAATCGCCGGCGGACGTGTACTCATAGGGGTCGGTCTGGGGCGCAACATTCAGGAAGATGCGGTTACGGGGCGCGACAAGGGTCGACGCCCGCGACATGTCGGAAAAGTCCTGCAGCAACACGTTGATCTTGCCATCGGGGGAATAGCCGAAGCGCTGGCGGTGCGCCTGGAGGCTGGCGATCAGGCTCTGGGTTGCGGGGGGGACCAGGAACTTCCCGGCAGGGTCGTAGTAGAGGACGCGAAGGTCCTGGGTCTCGACAAACCTGAGTTCGCTGTCAGCACGCAGGGGCTGCGCGGTCGCCATCAGCCCTGCAGCGACCAGCGTGGCGCGGGCTGCTGCCCACGCCCCAAGACGGCGACGTTGCCCTACCACTTGTTGTGAACAGCGCCCTGGTTTCTGTTCTTTGCACTGCCGCCCGCTGCAGCGGCGGCATCCGCCGCATCCTGGGCCGTGCCACCGGCCGCACCCTGTGCGACTTCAGCGGCCGCCGCGGCGTCGGCTGCGTGGGCATCAGCGGCCACAGGCGACGCTGCGTCCCCCGCCGTGCTGATGGCCCGTTTGGCGGCCACGATCGTGCCGGCAGCGCCAGTGGCACCGTCGGGCGACTCACCCTTGGAGCAGGCGACCAGTGCAAAGGCGGCTGCCACGACTGCGGCAAGAAACCATGAAGCGCTTGTGTGCATACGGCCTGGTCCGGTGGGGCTTGGACTGTAATTTAGACCACCCACGGCGGCAACCCGATGCCAGTCCGGTAGACTGCGACGCGTGCCCGAACTCCCCGAAGTTGAAACCACGCGCCGCGGCATCGAGCCCCACATCCAGGGCTGCCGCGTGCTGGCGCTTGCCGTGCACGAACCGCGGCTGCGCTGGCGTGTCGAGGCGGAGATGCCCGCACAGGTCGCAGGGCAAGCGGTGCAGGGCGTGCGCCGCCGCGCCAAGTACCTGCTGATCGACCTGGAGCGCGGCAGCCTGCTGTTGCACCTGGGCATGTCGGGCAGCCTGCGCGTCATGCCGGCTGCAACGCCCCGCCTGACGCACGATCACTTCGACCTGCAGCTGGATTCGGGCAACACGCTGCGCTTCAACGATCCACGCCGCTTCGGCAGCCTGCACTACCTCACCGAAGACCCGGCCCAGCATCCGCTGCTGCGCAAGCTGGCACCGGAGCCGCTGGACGATGCCTTCGATGCGGCCTACCTGCATCGCGTCACCCGCAAGCGGCGCGTGGCCATCAAGCTGCTGATCATGAACAGCCACCTGGTGGTGGGCGTGGGCAACATCTACGCCAGCGAGGCGCTGTTTCGCGCCGGGGTGCGCCCGGGCCGCGCCGCCAAGTCGCTGACGCGCGAGGAATGCGCGCGCCTGGTGAAGGCCATCCGCGCCGTGCTGGCCATGGCGATCCGCTTTGGCGGCACCACGCTGCGCGACTATGTGGGCGCGGACGGCAAGCCGGGCTATTTCCGTCGCAAGCTGTATGTGTATGAGCGCGGCGGCGAGCCGTGCCGGCGCTGCGCGACGCCGATCCGGCATCTGGTCCACAGCCAGCGCTCCACCTATTACTGCCCGCAGTGCCAGGCCTGAGCGCATGAACCAGGAACAACTCGCGCTGCATTTCGAGACGGTCGACCCGGTGATGGCTGCTGTCATGGCACTGGCCGGCCCCTGCACGCTGGGCAAATCACTGCGCGCGAGCATCTTCGAATCTCTGGCGCGCTCGATCGCCAGTCAGCAGCTCTCTGGCGTGGTGGCCGGACGCATCCTCGAGCGGCTCGTCACACTGCATGACGGGTCATTTCCGACGCCCGTCCAGCTCGTCGCCGCAGATCCCGTGGCCCTGCGCGGCGTGGGCTTTTCCTTCGCCAAAATCGCAGCGCTGAAAGATCTGGCGGCCAAGACCTTGGACGGCACGCTGCCACCGGATGCAGAGATGGCGGATCTGGATGACGAGGCCGTGATTGAACGCTGCGTCAGCGTGCGCGGCATTGGCCGCTGGACGGCCGAGATGCTGCTGATGTCCCACCTGCATCGGCCCGACGTGCTG
>CANGFJ010000204.1 GCA_947453065.1 Pseudomonadota bacterium | reverse complement strand
TCGGACACGTCGCCACCGACCGCAGCATCTTTGCCCGGGGAGCCCTTACAGGGGCCCTCTGGCTGCTCGGAAAGACCCCGGGCCGATACCGTATGGCTGACGTATTGTCTTTATAATTAAAGACTTGCGCTAACATTAGAGAAATAAGTTAACTGCCACGCCATAGCGGCTCCCCGGGAGAAATGCAGCGCAACAAGTCCATTTTCACATGGACATGAGCGGCCTGGCTCCTTAAACTTTTGCCGAATCCGTCACATTCCGTTACGGGTTAGTCCGCGCAAGGCGGGAGGGCGTTCCACAAGAACTCCTCCCGCTTTGTGCATCTACGCCTGGAAAGCCATGAGCGATAAAAAGATCAGCCGCCACTGTCACGCGGAGGTCAACGAGTGAGCGTACCTGCGGTATTGGCACTGGCCGACGGAAGTCTCTTCCGTGGCCAATCGATTGGCGCCCGCGGCAACACCACCGGCGAAGTTGTTTTCAATACAGCGATGACCGGCTATCAGGAAATCCTGACCGACCCGTCATACACGCGTCAGATCGTCACGCTGACCTACCCCCATATTGGCAACACCGGCACGACGCCAGAAGACCAGGAGTCGGCCTCGGTCGCCCCGTCCGGCCTCGTCATCCGTGACCTGCCCCTGCTGGCCAGCAACTGGCGTTCGACGCTGTCGCTGCCCGAGTTCCTCGAACGCGGCAAGATCGTGGCGATCGCTGGCATCGACACGCGCCGGCTCACGCGCCTGCTGCGCGAGAAGGGTGCGCAGGCCGGTTGCATCATGACTGGCGAGAACGTCGACGCCGCCGCAGCGGTGCATGCCGCGCAGCGTTTCCCCGGGCTCAAAGGCATGGACCTTGCCAAGGTCGTGTCCACCAAAGAGCGCTACCAGTGGAACGACGGCAGCATCTGGCAGGACGGTGTCCGCCAGTCGCTGCGTCCGCAGCAGCGCCTGCATGTCGTGGCCTTCGACTTCGGCATCAAGCGCAACATCCTGCGCCTGCTGGCCGATGCAGGCTGTCGCGTCACTGTTGTGCCAGCCCAGACGCCGGCCAGCGAAGTGCTCGCGCTCGAGCCCGATGGTGTGTTCCTGTCCAATGGCCCCGGTGACCCGGAGCCCTGCGACTACGCCATCGCGGCGATCCGCGAAATCCTGAAGACCGACCTGCCGGTGTTCGGTATCTGCCTGGGTCATCAGTTGCTGGCGCTCGCCGCCGGTGCCAAGACCCTCAAGATGAAGTTCGGCCACCACGGCGCCAATCACCCGGTCCAGGACCTGGAGACCGGGCGTGTGCTGATCACCAGCCAGAACCACGGGTTCGCGGTCGATCCCGAGAGCCTTCCCGCCAACGTCGCAGTGACCCACAAGTCCCTGTTCGATGGTTCGCTGCAGGGCATCCAGCTCACCGACAAGCCGGCCTTCAGCTTCCAGGGCCATCCCGAGGCGAGTCCAGGGCCGCATGACGTGCAGCCCCTGTTCGAACGCTTCATCCAGTTAATGATCCGGCGCCTCCAGGGCCAGCTGCGCGCACGTCGCGCCCAGCAGCCTTCGCCGCGCGCCACGGACGGTTGAGACATGCCTCGTCGTACAGACATCAAGAGCATCCTGATCATCGGCGCGGGCCCGATCGTCATCGGACAGGCCTGTGAATTCGACTACTCGGGCGCGCAGGCCTGCAAGGCGCTGCGCGAGGAGGGCTACCGGGTCATCCTGGTGAACTCCAACCCCGCCACGATCATGACCGACCCCGAGATGGCCGATGCCATCTACATCGAGCCGGTCAATTGGCGGACGGTTGCCAGCATCATCCAGAAAGAGCGCCCTGACGCGCTGCTGCCGACGATGGGCGGCCAGACCGCGCTCAACACGGCCCTCGACCTGGTGCGCGAAGGCGTGCTGGAGAAGTACAACGTCGAGATGATCGCCGCCTCGCGCGACGCCATCGACATGGCCGAGGACCGCGAGAAGTTCCGCCACGCCATGACCGAGATCGGCCTGGCCACGCCGCGCGCCTACATCGCCCACTCGATGGAAGAGGCCAACGCAGGCCAGGCCCAGCTGGGCTATCCGGTGGTCATTCGCCCGTCGTTCACGATGGGTGGCAGCGGTGGCGGCATCGCCTACAACCGCGAAGAATTCGAAGCCATCATCGCGCGCGGCCTCGACGCCTCGCCGACCACCGAAGTCCTGCTCGAAGAGTCGGTCATCGGCTGGAAAGAATTCGAGATGGAGGTTGTCCGCGACCGCAAGGACAACTGCATCATCGTCTGCTCGATCGAGAACCTCGATCCGATGGGCGTGCACACGGGTGACTCGATCACCGTGGCCCCCGCGCAGACGATGACCGACAAGGAATACCAGCGTATGCGCGATGCCTCCATCGCCGTGCTGCGCAAGATCGGCATCGAGACGGGCGGCTCGAACGTACAGTTCGCGCTGAGCCCCACCGACGGGCGCCTGTTGGTCATCGAGATGAACCCGCGCGTGTCGCGCTCGTCGGCGTTGGCCTCCAAGGCCACCGGCTTCCCGATCGCCAAGATCGCCGCCAAGCTGGCCGTGGGCTACACGCTCGACGAGCTCAAGAACGACATCACCGGCGGCCTCACGCCGGCGTCCTTCGAGCCGGCGATCGACTATGTCGTCACCAAGATCCCGCGCTTCACCTTCGAGAAGTTCCCGACTGCCAATTCGCGTCTCACCACGCAGATGAAGTCGGTGGGCGAGGTCATGGCCATCGGTCGCACGCTGCAGGAATCGTTGCAGAAGGCGCTGCGTGGCCTGGAAACCGGCCTGGATGGCCTGAACGCACAGCTCACGCTGCCGCTCGATGATGACGCCGCGGCCCAACTGGCCTACGAGCTGCGCTCCCCCGGTCCGAACCGGCTGCTGTTCGTGGCCGATGCCTTCCGCGCCGGCTGGACGCTCGAGCGTGTGCAGGAACTCAGCTACATCGATCCCTGGTTCCTGGTGCAGATCCAGGACCTGGTGCGCGAAGAAACCGTGCTGGCCAGCCAGGGCGTTGCGTCGCTGGGTGCCGAGCGCATGCGGGCGCTCAAGCGCAAGGGCTTCTCCGACAGCCGTTTGGCACGCCTCACCGGCGAGCGCGAAAAAACCGTGCGCGAACTGCGCCATGCGCTGGGCGTGCGCCCGGTCTACAAACGCGTCGATACCTGCGCCGCCGAGTTCGCAACCTCCACCGCCTACCTGTACTCCACCTACGAAGAAGAGTGCGAGGCTGCGCCTACCAATCGCCGCAAGATCATGATCCTGGGCGGCGGTCCCAACCGCATCGGCCAGGGCATCGAGTTTGACTACTGCTGCGTCCATGCCTCCCTGGCGCTGCGTGCCGACGGGTTCGAGACCATCATGGTCAACTGCAACCCCGAGACCGTGTCCACCGACTACGACACGTCAGATCGCCTGTACTTCGAGCCGCTGACGCTCGAGGACGTGCTCGAGATCGTCGCGGTTGAAAAGCCAGAGGGCGTCATCGTGCAGTACGGCGGCCAGACGCCGCTGAAGCTGTGCCGTGCCCTTGAAGAGGCCGGCGCGCCGATCATCGGCACCAGCCCCGACGCCATCGACATCGCCGAGGATCGCGAGCGTTTCTCGGCGCTGGTCACCCAGTTGGGCCTGAAGCAGCCCGCCAATGCCACCGCGCGCACCGAGGACCAGGCCCTGGCCCTCGCGCGCGAAGTTGGCTTCCCGCTGGTGGTGCGTCCGTCCTATGTGCTGGGCGGTCGCGCCATGGAAGTGGTGTTCGCCGAGGAAGACCTGCGCGTCTACATGACCGATGCGGTCAAGGTCTCCAACGACAGCCCCGTGCTGCTGGATCGCTTCCTCGACCAGGCCACCGAGGTGGACGTCGATGCAATCTGCGACGGCACCGACGTGCTCATCGGCGGCATCATGGAGCATGTCGAGCAGGCCGGCGTGCACTCGGGCGACTCCAGTTGCTCGCTGCCGCCCAACAGCCTGTCCCAGGAAATCCAGGACGAACTGCGCAAGCAGACCCGCCAGCTCGCCCTGGCCCTCAAGGTCGTGGGCCTGATGAACATCCAGTTCGCGATCCAGGGCAACACCGTCTACGTGCTGGAAGTGAACCCGCGTGCCTCGCGCACCGCGCCGTTCGTCTCCAAGGCCACCGGTCGCCCGATCGCCAAGATCGGTGCGCAGGTCATGGCCGGCCGCACGCTCAAAGAACTCGGCGCTACGGTCGAGCGCATTCCGGGCTTCTTCTCGGTGAAGGAAGCCGTCTTCCCGTTCGTGAAGTTCCCCGAGTCCGACCCCATCCTCGGCCCCGAGATGAAGTCCACCGGCGAAGTCATGGGTACGGGCCGCACCTTTGGCGAGGCCTATGCCAAGTCGCAGGCCGGGTCCGGCGTCATCCTGCCGCGTTCGGGGCTGGCCCTGATCAGCGTGCGCGAGCGCGACAAGCCGGGTGCCGTCGTGCTGGCGCGCAAGCTCATTGGCCACGGTTTCGAGATCGTGGCGACCTCAGGCACGGC
>CANGFJ010000203.1 GCA_947453065.1 Pseudomonadota bacterium | reverse complement strand
TTGGTCTGCGCCGTGGCATAGCCCTTGGCCAGTCCGGGCACGGCCGTGGCCAGCGCGGTGTTGCCCGCCCAGCCGCCGCCACCGAAGCCCAGCATCTTGCCGTTCCAGTTCTCGGGCAGCCGGTACACCACGGAGATCTGGGACTTGGGCACTGCGGCCACGACACCCGTGACTTCGCAATAGGCCGGCGTCTTCTGCGCGGCATCGGCGGGCTTATAGGCGGTGGCCGTCACCGTGGTGCTGGCAAACAGACCCGATGCAGCGAGGCGCCCGCAGGCGGCCTCGTCAGCCTGCGCGCCGGGCGCAGCGATCCACAAACCCAGGCCGGCCAACGCCGGCCACAGCAGTCGCCTGGTGCTCAGTGACATGGCCTCCCCCCTTTGTTGTTGTTTTTAGTAAGCGACGGTAAAGCGTTTATTCACGTACTGCGGCTTCTCGATTTCGTTCAGCATGGCCACGGCATAGTCTTCCATTGAGATGGCGCTCTTGCCCGCCGCATCAACCAGCAACTGGTCCTGCCCGATGCGGAACTGGCCCGTGCGCGTACCCGGGGTAATGCTCGAGGGCGGGCTGAAGAAGGTCCAGGAGGTGTCCTTGACCGTGCGCAGGTAATCCAGCGCTTCGACCATTGAGCGGATCTCGTTCTGGGTGCCCTCGGGCAGGGTCGACGGCAGCGTGTCCACCACGCGCTTGCCCGGCTCCACTTCCAGGCTGCTGGCCCCGCCTACCACCAGGTAGCGGGTCTTCTTACCCTTCTGCGCGCGCTGCGCCTCGACGGCCGCCTTGACCAGGCGCACATAAAAGTCGCGGGTCGGCGTCGGACGAACGGCCACGGCCGTCACCAGCACGTCGGCCCCCACGATGTTGCGGCCGATCTCCGTCGCATCGAAGGCATCGCCCTTCATCACATGCACGCCCTTGGGCGCGATCTCGGGCTTCGGGTTGCGATCGACGAGCATCACGTGATGCCCGCGTGCCACGGCCTCGGCCACGATGCGGCTGCCGATGGCGCCGCTGCCGCCGTACACCAGGATGTTGAGCGGCTTGGCCGCCTTTTCCTGGGCGAAGGCCGTGCCACACAGGGCCAGGCTGGCCAGCGCGACAGACAGGACATTGCGACGATTGAACATGGCGAGATCCCCTTGGCTTAGCGGTCCAGGCCCAGGGCGCGGATCGCGTTCTGCTTCATGATGAGCGGCTTGACCTCGGGCCTGAAGCCTGCGGCATCAAAGTCCTTTTCCCAGCGCTCTGGCGTGATCAGCGGATAGTCCGTGCCGAACAGCATCTTGTGCTTGAGCTGCGTGTTCGCGTAGTGGATCAACTGCGGCGGGAAGTACTTCGGCGACCAGCCCGAGAGGTCGATATAGACATTGGGCTTGTGCAGCGCCACCGACAGCGCCTCGTCCTGCCAGGGCCACGAGGGGTGCGCGATGATAATCGTCATGTCCGGAAAGTCCGCGGCCACGTCATCCAGGTGCATCGGGTTGGAATACTTCAGGCGCAGCCCGCCGCCGCCGCGCAGGCCCGAGCCCATACCCGAATGCCCGCTGTGGAAAATAACGGGCAGCTTCGCCTCGGCCAGCAGCTCGTAATACGGATAGGCCATGCGGTCGTTCGGAAAGAACCCCTGGCAGGTCGGGTGGAACTTGAAGCCACTGATCTTGCCGTCGATGAGGCGCTTGACCTCGCGCAGGCCCATCTTGCCCTTGTGCGGATCGACGCTGCCAAAGGCCAGCATCATGTCGCTGTTGGCGGCCGCGGCCTCCATGATTTCTTCGTTCGGAATGCGGCGCCGGCCAATCTCGTATTCCGTGTCGACCGTGAACATCACCAGGCCGATCTTGCGCTCGCGATAATGGTCAATCGTTTCCTGGATGGTCGGCGGATTGCCGGACTTGAAGTATTTCTTCTTCTGCTCTTCGATCTCGTTGGCGTAGTCGTCTTCCGGCTCGCGGCAGGAGATCTCGGCGTGGGTATGCACGTCGATGGCAAGGAGTTCGTCGAGTTTCATCTGGGGGCACCTGGCGCCGCACTGAGGCAAGCAAAATATGTGAGCCAATCGTGCGTTAATTCTGCCACACGGGGCCCTGCCGATGGCACAGTCCTGCCCATTCGTGTTTATCCCCGTATTGCGGCATATTGATTGCACAACAGCCCGCAGAACCATGAAGGACGCCGATGAATCTGGAAGACCGCTCGTTGCTGCGCGAGCGCTGCGCCATCGCGGGTGCCTGGGTCGATGCCGACACCGGCGCCACGCTGGAAGTCCGCAACCCGGCCACCGGGGCGCTCGTGGGCACCGTCCCGCGGGCGGGTCGCGCCGAAACGCACCGCGCCATCGACGCCGCACAGGTCGCCCTGCCCGACTGGCGGGCACGCACGGGCAAGGAACGCGCGCAGATCCTGCGCCGCTGGTTCGAGCTGATGCTGGCCCACCAGGAAGACCTGGCGCAGATCCTCACCGCCGAACAAGGCAAGCCCCTGTCCGAGGCGCGCGGCGAGATCGCCTATGCGGCCAGCTTCCTGGAGTGGTTCAGCGAGGAGGCCAAGCGGGTCTACGGCGACACCATTCCCGGCCATGGCCGTGACAAACGCATTCTCGTGCTCAAGCAGCCCATCGGCGTCTGTGCCGCCATCACGCCGTGGAACTTCCCGGCCGCGATGATCACCCGCAAGGTCGGCCCGGCGCTGGCCGCCGGCTGCACCGTCGTCATCAAACCGGCCAGCCAGACGCCGTTCACGGCACTGGCCCTGTGCGAGCTGGCCAATCGCGCCGGCGTGCCACCGGGCGTGGTGTCCTGCGTCACCGGCAGCGCCAGCGAAATCGGTGCCGAACTCACCCGCCACCCGGCCGTGCGCAAGCTCAGCTTCACCGGCTCCACCGAGGTGGGCAAGCTGCTCACCGCGCAGTGCGCCGGCACAATGAAAAAAGTGTCGATGGAACTGGGCGGCAACGCCCCCTTCATCGTCTTTGACGATGCAGACCTCGATGCCGCCGTGAAAGGCGCGCTGGCCTCCAAATTCCGCAACGCCGGGCAGACCTGCGTCTGCGCCAACCGCCTGCTGGTGCAGGATGGGGTCTACGACGCCTTCACCGCCAAACTCAAAGTGGCGGTGGCCGCGCTCAAAGTGGCCCCCGGCCACGAAGACGGCGCCACCATCGGCCCGCTGATCGACGAAAAGGCCGTTGCCAAGGTCGAGGAACACATTGCCGATGCCGTGTCCAAGGGCGCCCGCATCGCGATGGGCGGCGCGCGTCACGCGCTGGGTGGCAGTTTCTTCGAGCCCACCATCCTCACTGACGTCACCCCGCAGATGCTGGTCGCGCGCGAAGAAACCTTCGGCCCGCTGGCCCCGCTGTTTCGCTTCAAGACCGAAGCCGAGGCCCTGCGCTTGGCCAATGACACCGAATCCGGCCTCGCTGCCTATTTCTACTCTCGCGACATCCACCGCGTGTGGCGCGTTGCCGAGGCCCTTGAATACGGCATCGTGGGCATCAATGAAGGCCTGATATCGACCGAAGTGGCGCCCTTCGGCGGCGTCAAAGAAAGTGGCCTGGGCCGCGAAGGTTCCAAGTACGGCATCGAGGATTACCTCGAAATCAAATACCTGTGCCTGGGAGGCATGAGCGGATCATGACCCAACCCCTTCCCCCAGTGGTCAGCGCAGAGAATCCCCTTCGCCTGCGGCTCGGCTATCTGCTGGGTGCCCTGGTGGTGCTTGCCTCCGGTGGCTTGACGTACCAGGCAGCAAGCGACTTTTCCGCGTCCAGTCGCGACGTGCAGCATGCCTACTCGGTGCTCGAGGGCGTGCAAACCCTTGAGATCAGTTATTCACGCACGGTTGGCGCGCTTCGTGCCTACCTGGTCTCAGGCGATCCGCGCTTCAAGACCGAATACGAGACCACGCGTCACCAGATCGTGCCGGCCATCCATGCCGCCATCGACCTGCTGGCCGACGATACCGTTCAATTGCAGATGCTGCGCGATCTGCAGCCCCAGATGGACCAAAGGCTCCAGGTCATGGAAGCCGGCATGCAGGCCTACGAACAAGGAGGCATTCCGGCAGTGCTGGCGCTGAATCAACTGAACGACGTGCGCGAGCCCGACGTGGTCATCAACGCACTGATGCAGCGCATCAAGGTCGACCATGCAGAGATCCTGAAAACCCATATCGGGTTGGACCGCGACCGCCTGCATCAACTGCAGCTGACGCTGTTTGCCTTCTTCGCCTCCAGTCTCGCGATGCTCGGGCTGTTCTACCAGCGCTCGCGCCGCTACTTCCAGCAACGTCACAGCGCCGAACAAGAGCTGGATCGGCAGCGGCGGTTCTCGGACACGATCATCGAAAACGCCCCCGTGGGCGTGTTCATCAAAGAAACCGCGGGCATGACGCTGATCCGCGTCAACCGGTTCGTCGAAGAGATCACCGGCCGCTCGCGCGACGAAGTAATTGGCAAGGACGACAGCCAGTTCATCGGCGCAGAAGCCGGTCGCGCGGCTGTGGCAGCAGAGCAGCAAC
>CANGFJ010000202.1 GCA_947453065.1 Pseudomonadota bacterium | reverse complement strand
GAGCTGATTGCGGCGATGGCCACGCGCCTTGAGCGACGCATGGAGTTCGACCTTTCGGTTGCGGAGCGTAATCTGTATGTGACGCTGGGCGACGAGACCCTCTCCGGGGTGGTGACGTCGCGCGAGCTGCCTGGTCGGTAGAAATCCTGATGAGGTGACCCGATGAGCCGTCGCGAGGCTTCCCTGAATTCGGTGTATCTGGTGCTGGGGTTGCTGGCGCTTCTGGCCCTGCAGTCCTGGTGGTTCGGGGCCCGTCAGACCGAGGTGGTGGCCTATAGCGAGTTCGAGTCGCAACTGGCCAGCGGACGCGTGGAGCGCGTGGTGGTCACGGACCAGCAGATGATCGCCTACCTCAAGTCGCCCTCGCCAAACGGCATGACGCGACTGGCCACCAACCGCGTCGAGGCAGAGGTGGCCACGCGGCTTGCCCCGTTCAAAGTGCCGTATTCCCGCGAGCCGTCCAGCGGCTTTCTCTCGCAGTTGCTGGGCTGGACTGCGCCGGCGCTGATCTTCGTTGGCATCTGGTACTTCGTGATGCGACGGGCTGGCGGCAAGGACGGGCTGGGCGGGCTGCTCTCCGTGGGCAAGAGCCACGCGAAGCTGCTGTTCGAGAAGAACACCGGCGTCACCTTCGCCGATGTGGCCGGTGTCGATGAAGCCAAGGAAGAGCTGCGCGAGGTCGTGGACTTCCGCAAGGATCCCAAGCGCTACGGCCGGCTGGGCGCCCACATCCCCAAGGGCGTGCTGCTGGTGGGTCCACCAGGCACCGGCAAGACACTGTTGGCGCGCGCCATTGCGGGCGAGGCGGGGGTTACCTTCCTGTCGACCAATGGCGCTGAATTCGTCGAGATGTTCGTGGGCGTGGGCGCGGCCCGCGTGCGCGATCTGTTTGAACAGGCTCGCCAGAATGCGCCGGCGATCATCTTTATCGATGAACTGGATGCGCTGGGTCGTGCGCGTGGTGCCTATGGCATCGGGGGGCATGACGAGAAAGAGCAGACACTCAACCAGTTGCTGGCCGAGATGGATGGCTTTGATACCTCCGCCGGGGTCATCTTGCTGGCTGCCACGAACCGCCCCGAGATCCTGGATCCGGCGTTGCTGCGCGCAGGCCGCTTTGATCGGCAGGTGCTGGTGGACAGGCCAGATCGCAAGGGGCGGCTGGATGTGCTGGCCGTTCATGTGCGCAAGGTGCTGCTCGACGCGGATGTAAAGCTGGATGAGGTCGCCAGCATGACGGCAGGCTTTGCCGGTGCGGACCTGGCCAACCTGGTCAATGAGGCTGCGTTGCTGGCCACGCGGCGCGGTGCGGCGGCGGTCGCCATGGGTGACTTCAACGCAGCGATCGAACGCATTGTCGCGGGCCTTGAGAAGAAGACACGCGTGCTGCGCCCGCAGGAGCGTCGCGCCGTGGCGTTCCATGAGATGGGGCATGCGCTGGTCGCCATGGCATTGCCAGGCACCGATGTCGTGCGCAAGGTGTCGATCATCCCGCGTGGCATTGGCGCGCTGGGCTACACCATCCAGCGCCCCACGGAAGATCGCTTCCTGCTGACCCGGCCGGAGATGCTCGACAAGCTGGCGGTGCTGATCGCTGGCCGTGCGGCCGAGATGCTGGTGCTGCAGACCCCTTCCACCGGTGCGGCCGATGACCTGGTGAAGGCGACCAGTCTTGCCCGTGCCCTGGTGTTGCGCTATGGCATGGACGCGACGCTGGGGCTGGTGGCTTACGAAGAAGAGCGGCAGGCGCTGTTGCCGGTCGAGGCCTCGCTGGCCCCGACGCGCCAGCACAGCGAGGAAACGCTGCGCGAAGTGGACCATGCCGTCCGCGCCGCCTTGCAGGATGCCTTTGACGTGGCGACCCGCATCCTGACCAAGGGGCGTGCCGTGCTGGACCAGGGAGCGGAGCTGCTCATTGCGCGCGAGACCCTCGAAGAGGCCGACCTCGCCCTGCTGCGCGAGGCCTTGCTGAAGACGCAAGGTCAGTAGTTGTCCGACTGCCCGGGGTAAGTGGCCGGCCGTACTGTGCGGCGTGCAACCCCGGAGGACGACATGCCGGATACCGACGCAGCCGCCGTGCAGGCACTTCCCACCCTCAGGAAGGAGAAGTCTGCGTTGGCGCGCAGCCCGCCGAACCTGCCCGACTACGCAGCGGTACGAAGGGTGTTTCGCTGGGCACAGGAGCGACAGCACTTGGCGGGCCTGCCCGGCGGTGGACTCAACATGGCCTTCGAGGCACTCGATCGGCAGGTGGCGGCCGGTCGGGGTGCGCAGCTGGCGGTGCGGTTCGTCGAGCGCGACGGCAGTTCGCGCGATCTCAGCTATGCCGCGCTCCTGCAGTTGGCCAATCGCTTTGCCAACTTGCTGGCTTCCTTGGGGCTGAGCCGGGGCGATCGGGTTTGCAACTTGCTGGGCCGCGGGCCCGAGTTGCACGCTGCGGCACTCGGCACGCTCAAGGGCGGACTGGTCTTCTGTCCCTTGTTCTCGGCGTTTGGTCCGGAGCCGCTGCAGACGCGCTTGTCGCTGTCGGGCGCCGCCACCCTGGTGACCACCGATGTGCTGTATGCACGCAAGCTCGCCGCGATACGGCCCAGCCTGCCGCAGTTGCGCCATGTCTTGCTGATCCGCACCCAGGCGGGCGCGCTGCCGGAAGGCACGCTGGACTTCCTGGCCTTGATGAATGCCGCGGCCTCTACCGCTGTCGCAGCACCCACCGGGCCTGATGACATCGCTTTGCTGCATTTCACCAGTGGCACCACGGGGCAGCCCAAGGGTGTCCTGCATGCGCACTCGGCCGTTGTTGCCCAGTTGAGCAGTGCGCGGATGGCGTTGGATCTGAAGCCGCAGGATCGCTACTGGTGCACGGCTGATCCGGGCTGGGTGACGGGGCTGGTCTATGGCGTGCTCGCTCCCTTGCTGGTCGGTGCGACATCGCTGGTGGACCGGGAGGAATTCGACCCGGAGCGCTGGTACAGCCTGCTGGCGCGCGAGCAGGTGACGGTCTGGTACACCGCCCCGACGGCCATCCGCATGCTGATGAAAGCCGGGCTGGACCTGGTTCACCAGCGCGAATACCCCGCGCTGCGTTTCATGGCCAGCGTGGGCGAGCCGCTGAACCCGGAGGCGGTGGTATGGGGCGTCGAGGCGTTTGGCCTGCCTTTCCACGACAACTGGTGGCAGACCGAGACGGGCTCGATCATGGTGGCCAACTTTGCCAGCGTGCCTATCAAGCCCGGGTCCATGGGCTTGCCCCTGCCGGGCATCGAGGCTGGCATCGTCACGCGGACGGCCGACGGACAGATTGAGGCCGTGCAGGATGCGAACGTCGTGGGGGAGCTGGCCTTCCGCTCCGGCTGGCCATCGATGTTCCGGGGCTATCTCAACAACGAGGCGAAGTACCAGAGTTGTTTCAGCGAGGGCTGGTACCTCTCTGGCGACCTGGCCCGGCGCGATGCGGACGGGTACTACTGGTTTATTGGTCGCAGCGACGACGTGATCAAGTCCGCGGGGCATCTCATCAGTCCCTTTGAGGTCGAAAGCGCACTGATGTCGCATCCGGCGGTGGCCCAGGCCGCCGTCATCGGCGTTCCGGATCCCGTGGCGGGTGCAGCGGTGAAGGCTTTCGTTGAATTGAAAGTCGGCTACGTCGATGACGTGCCGCTGCGTCAGTTGCTGCTCGCCCATGCAAGGCGTCGGCTGGGCGCCGCGCTGGCACCGCGCGAGATTGCGGTTGTCGCCAGTCTGCCGCGCACGCGCAGCGGCAAGATCCTGCGCCGTCTGTTGCGCGCCAGGGAATTGGGGCTTCCGGAAGGGGACCTGTCCACGCTGGAGGGCAGCGCATGAGCGATAACAAAACGGCACCGTGTACGCGCGGACATGCGCTGCAGCTGCTGTCGGGCATGCTGCGCATCCGACAATTCGAAGATCGCTGTGCACAGCTCTACACCGAGCAGAAGATCCGGGGCTTCCTGCACTTGTATAACGGCGAAGAAGCCATTGCGGTCGGTGTCCTGCAGCACCTGGGGCCACAGGACGCCGTGCTGGCAACCTATCGTGAGCACGGCCATGCGATTGCGCGTGGGCTGCCCCTGCCAGCGCTCATGGCCGAGATGTACGGCAAGCAGACCGGTTCGAGCGGGGGGCGGGGTGGATCGATGCATGTCTTCGACGTTGCCCGTCGCTTCTATGGCGGCAACGCCATCGTGGGTGGGGGCCTTCCCCTGGCGGTGGGACTGGCGCTGGCCGAGCAGCTCGCCGCACGCCCTGGCGTCGTGGTCTGCTTCTTCGGTGAGGGCGCCGTTGCGGAAGGCGAGTTCCATGAGTCGATGAACCTGGCTGCGCTGTGGCGGTTGCCGGTGCTGTTCGTCTGCGAGAACAACCTCTATGCGATGGGCACGGCCCTGTCCCGGTCGGAATCGCAGACCGACATCCACGCCAAGGCAGCCGGCTATGGCATGCAGGCGTGCTTCGTTGACGGCATGGACGTGCTGGCCGTGGAAGCTGCAGCAGGCGCGGCCCTGGCGTCCATTCGCGCTGGTGGCG
>CANGFJ010000201.1 GCA_947453065.1 Pseudomonadota bacterium | reverse complement strand
TGTCGGTCAGCGGCGCCGCGGTCCAGTGGCCGCCGGACGGATCGGGGTTCAGGTTGGCACCGATGAAGCCCAACTTCGCGCAGCGCTCCAGTTCCTTGACGCTGCCGGCCAGCGTGGCGCCGGGTGACTGCGGCAACTGGCACACACCCACGAAGTTCTTCGGGTAGAGGCCGACCACACGCTCGATGAGGTCGTTGCAGATCTGCGTCCACTCGAGGCTGGTGGCCTCGGTGCCCACGTGATGCGCCATCGTCGAGGCACGCGGCGAGAAAATCGTGACATCGGACCCGCGTTCGCGCTGCAGCTTGAGCTGGGCCTTTTCCAGGCTGTCGCGGATCTGGTCGTCGCTGATCTTCAGCGACTCGCGCGAGGGGGTCTGCACCGGGTCCTTCAGCGCGGCGATCTGCGCATCACGGAAGGTGGTCAGCTCCTGCGGAGCGGTGGTGTAGTGACCGTGGCAATCAATGATCATTCGAATACTGCCTTGTGATGGCGCTGCCGGCGCGATGGGACCGGAATGATACCCGAGGCCCCTGCCGGCCGCGAAGCCGCCAGATCGACGGACAGGGGCTGTGCCGCCCGGCCAGCTGGTTTATTGTCCGCGCCATGAATACACACACTGAGCAACGCGCACTGGGCACGCACCCTGCCGCGATTTCCGCCGTGGGCTTTGGCTGCATGGGACTGGTGGGCTGGTATGGCACGCGTAACGATGAGGAATCGACCGCCACCCTGCTGGAAGCCCTGGATGCCGGCATCAACCACTTCGATACCGCGGCCAGCTACCAACTGGGCGAAAACGAGAAGTTCGTGGGCGCCATCCTGCGTCCCTATCGCAATCGGGTGGTGCTGGCCTCCAAGTGCGGACTTGTGCGCGGACCCGATGGCTCAGCACTGGCCGACAACAGTCCTGTAACGATCACCGCCTCGCTGGACGCCAGCCTGGCGCGCCTGGGCTTCGACCACATCGACCTGTTTTACCTGCACCGCATCGACCGGCGGGTGCCCATCGAGGAGTCCGTGGGCGCGCTGGCCGACCTGGTGAAGGCCGGCAAGATTCGCCACATCGGCCTGTCGGAGTGCAGCGAGGCCACCCTGCGCCGCGCTGCCGCCGTGCACCCGATCGCCGCTGTGCAGACCGAATACTCGCTCTGGAGCCGCGAACCCGAGCAAGGCATGCTGGCGGCCTGCCGCGAGCTGGGCACGACCTTCGTGGCCTACAGCCCCCTCGGCCGCGGCTTCCTGGCGGGCAATTTCAAGCGCCTGGACGAACTGCCGGCCAACGACAACCGCCGCAACCAGCCGCGCTTCCAGGACGACAACGCCGCCCACAACGAGGGGTTGGTGGCCGCCCTGCGCGAACTGGCCACCGACATCGGCGTGACCCCGGCGCAGCTCGCCCTGGCCTGGGTGTTGGCCCAGGCCCCGCATGTGGTCGCGATCCCGGGCATGAAGACCCGCGCCCACCTGCGCGACAACCTCGCCGGCGGCACGCTGCGCCTGACCCCTGAACAGGCCCTGCACCTTGAGGCGCGCGCTTCAGCACTGGCCATCCGCGGGGAACGCCACCCCCCGGCCATGATGCAGATCGTGGACCGCTGAGACTGTCTGGCCCATAAAAAAAGGCCGGTGCAGGTTTCCCCGCACCGGCCCTGACCGATCAGGCCTTGGGGCTGCCGTCAGCCCTGGTCGAGCGACTGCTCGATGCGATTGAGCACCTGCATCGCCGGCAGTGCCTGCGCCACGCTCGCGTTGGGCTCGCGCCCTTCGCGGATCGCTGCGAAGAACTCACGATCCTGCAGCTCGATGCCGTTCATCGACACATCGACCTGTGACACATCGATCTGGTTGCCCTTGCCGTCGAACAGATCGTCGTAACGGCACAGGTAAGTGCCGTTGTCGCAGATGTAACGGAAGAACGTGCCCAGCGGGCCATCGTTGTTGAACGAGAGCGACAGCGTGCAGATCGCGCCGGTGGCGACCTTCATCTGGATGCTCATGTCCATGGCGATGCCAAGGCCCGGATGGATCGGACCCTGCACGCCCCGCGCGACGTTGGCCGTCTCGCCGGTCTGGTAGTGGAACAGGTCCACCGTGTGACAGGCGTGGTGCCACAGCAGGTGGTCGGTCCAGCTGCGCGCCTTGCCCAGCGCGTTCATGTTGGTGCGACGGAAGAAGTAGGTCTGCACATCCAGCTGCAGCAGCTTCAGCTCGCCCGCCACGATCTTGTTGTGGACCCACTGGTGGCTCGGGTTGAAGCGGCGGGTGTGGCCGGCCATGGCAATGAGGCCGGTCTCCTTCGCCACCTGGACGATCTTTTCAGAATCGGCCAGCGAGTCCGCCATCGGGATCTCGATCATGACGTGCTTACCGGCCCGCATCGTCTGGATGGCCTGCGCCGCATGCATCTGCGTGGGCGTGGCCAGCAGCATGGCCTCGAGGCCAGGCTGCTTCAGGCTCTCGGCCAGGTCGCCGGTGTAATGCGGAATGTTGAATCGCTTCGCCACTTCCGCCGTCGATTCCTGGTTGCCACCGGTGATCGTGATGACCTCGATACCGGGAATGTTCGCCACGGCCTCAAGGTGCTTGATGCCGAAGGCGCCCTGTCCTGCCAGACCAATCTTCATGCGTTGAGCCTCAGACGTTTTCGAGGATGATGTGGCCGAGCGCCGTGTTGGAACACGGCACGTGGTAGAAGCGCCGCACTTCCTTCACGTTCTCGTTGAGCGCGCCACGCATGGCGAGCCACATGACCATTTCGATGCCTTCCGAACCGGTCTCACGCACGTATTCCGAATGCGGAATCTTCGTGAGGGCCACCGGATCCTGCGTCAGGCCGTTGAGGAAACGGGTATCCCATTCCTTGTTGATCAGGCCGGCACGCGTGCCCTGCAGCTGGTGCGACATGCCGCCGGTGCCGAACACCACGACTTTGAGGTCTTCGGGGTAGGACTCAATGGCGCGGCGCAGGGCCTGGCCCATGTTGTAGCAGCGCTTGCCGGTCGGCGGCGGGTACTGCACGACGTTGATCGGGAACGGGATGATCTTGCAAGGCCACTCGTCGTTGGGGCCCAGGTCGCCGAACAGCAGGTTCAACGGCACGGTCAGGCCGTGGTCGACGTCCATCTTGTTGACGACGGTCATGTCGAACTCGTCGAGGATCATCTTCTGCGCGATGTGGCAGGCCAGGTCCGGGTGACCCTTGACGGTCGGCACCGGGCGGCGGCCCCAGCCCTCGTCGGCCGGCAGGAACTCATCGGCGCAGCCAATGGCGAAGGTCGGGAAAATCGTCGCATCGAACGCCGAAGCGTGATCGTTGTAGATCAGGATGCAGACATCGGGCTTGTGCTCGGCCATCCACTTCTTGGACTCTTCGAAGCCCTTGAAGATCGGTGCCCAGTACGGCAGCGCCTGCTTCTTGAGGTCGATGGTCGCCGCGATCGCGGGAACGTGGGAGGTGGTGACGCCGGCGGTGATCTTTGCCATTTCTTACAGACTCGGGTTGGATTTGCTGCGGTTGCCCTTCGGGTTGCGGCCACCTTCGAGCATCATCTGGGCGTACTCTTCCTGCGTCGAGCCGGTCATGATCGCGGCGACGTGCTGGAAAGAGTGGCCATCGGTAGAGAAGAGCTTGGCGAGGAAGTAGATGTTGCCGCCTTCCTTCATCATGCCGGTCCAGTCACGCGTGAGCACGGCCTTCAGCTGCGCCTCGGTGAGGTTCCACGACTTGAGGTATTCGGCCTCGTTGGCCTTGAACGCCTTGCGGTTCTCGTCCTTCATCAGGGACATGCAGAACTGGTTCAGGTTGAAGCCCTGGCGCGAGCGCTGCGTGTTGAAGATCAGCGTGCCGGGGATGTCCTCGAACTCGTCGAGGTAGGCGGTCAATTTCGGTTCGGACATGAGCGTTCCTTGAGCCTGCGAACGGGCGGGTTAATTTGATATTTTAGCATTCTCCCCAGCCCAAACCACCTGCCCGGTGACCCCATGATCGATTTCAATGCCCCCTACACCCTCTCCATCGGCGGCCACGGCCGGTCTGCCAGCGCAGAACTGGAAGTTGTCAATCCGGCCACGGGCGAGGTGTTTGCCCGTTGCCCGGCCGCCGGGCCCGCAGAGCTCGATGCCGCCGTCAGGGCCGCCCGGGAAGCCTTCCCGGGCTGGCGGGCGCTGAGTTTCGAGGCACGAGCCGCATACATCGCCCGACTGGCCGCGGCCATTTCGGCCGAAGTGGCACCCCTCTCCCGCCTGCTGACCCAGGAACAGGGCAAACCGTTGGCGCAGGCCCGTGATGAGGTCGGTCGCGCTGGTGCCCTCTCGGTGGGCATGACGCAGATCAAGATCGAGTCGGAAGTGCTGGTCGATGACGCACAGCGCCACATTGAGCTGCACTATGTCCCGCTCGGGGTCGTGGGCGTCATCACGCCCTGGAATGCGCCCGTTAACCTGGCGGTGGGCCCCATGACTTCGGCCCTGTATACCGGCAACTGCATCGTGCTCAAACCCTCGCCGTTCACGCCGCTGTGCACGCTGCGCATCGGGGAAATCATGCGCGAGATCTTCCCGGCGGGCGTGGTGAACATTCTGGCGGGCGGCGACGAACTGGGCGCCCTGATGAGC
>CANGFJ010000200.1 GCA_947453065.1 Pseudomonadota bacterium | reverse complement strand
CCAGCAAGTTCGTCCGCGGTGACGCCACCGCCGGCATCATGATCCTGGTGCTCAATATCATCGGTGGCCTGGCCATCGGCGTGCTGGCCCACGACCTGCCGTTCGCCGACGCCGCCCGCACCTACACGCTGCTGACCATCGGCGACGGCCTGGTGGCGCAGATCCCCGCGCTGCTGCTCTCCACCGCGGTGGCCATCATCGTCACCCGCATGTCCGGCGCGCAGGACATGGGCGGGGAGATCGGCCGCCAGCTGGGCCAGCCCAAGGCCCTGTATGTGGCTGCGGCCGTCATCGCGCTGATGGGCCTGATTCCCGGCATGCCGAACCTGGCCTTCCTCGGCATCGCGGCCCTGTGTGCCGGCGCCGCCTGGCTGCTCAAGCGCGCCGCGGCCGAGGCCGCCGAACGTGCCGCTGAACCCCCGCCGGTGCCGGTGAACATCGTGACGCCCGAGTCGCGCGACCTCAGCTGGGACGATGTGCGTCCTGTCGACCTGCTGGCGCTGGAAGTCGGCTATCGCCTCGTGCCCCTGGTCGATACCAACCAGGGTGGCGACCTGCTGGCGCGCATCAAGGGTGTGCGCCGCAAGCTCACCCAGGACCTGGGCTTCCTTGTGCCCGCTGTCCACATCCGAGACAACCTCGAATTCGGCCCCAGCGTCTATCGCATCAACCTGGCCGGCGTGCCGGTGGGCGAGGGCGTGATCTATCCCGACAAAGACATGGCCATCAACCCCGGCCGCGTCTTCGGCAAGGTCGCGGGCATCGACACCAAAGACCCGGCCTTCGGCATGGAAGCCGTGTGGATCGAGCCGTCGCTGCGCGACCAGGCGCAGACGCTCGGCTACACCGTCGTCGACCCCAGCACCGTCATCGCCACGCACCTCAGCCACGTCGTGCAGAGCCATGCGCAGGAACTGCTGGGCCACGAAGAAGTGCAGCAGCTGCTCAACGCGCTGGCCAAGACCGCCCCCAAGCTGGTCGAAGACCTCACGCCCAAGCTGCTGCCGATGAGTGTGGTGGTGCGCGTGCTGCAGGGGCTGCTGGCCGAGCGCGTGCCCGTGCGCAACATGCGCACCATCGTTGAGACCCTGGCCGACCATGCGCCGCGCACCCAGGACCCGCAGGCCCTGCAGGCGCTGGTGCGCGTGGCTCTGGGCCGCCAGATCGTGCAGGACATCGCCGGCCTCAAGGACGAGTTGCCCGTCATCACGCTGGAAGGCGACCTCGAACAACTGCTGCAGAACTCGCTCTCGCCCACCGGCGCCGCCAGCCCGGGGCTGGAGCCGGGCCTGGCAGAGCGCCTGCAACAGCGCCTCGCCGAAACCACCCAGCGGCAGGAGATGCTGGGCGAGCCGGCCGTGCTGCTGGTGCCGCCGGCCCTGCGCCAGAGCCTCGCGCGCTTCGTGCGCGCCAGCGTGCCCGGGCTGCAGGTGCTGGCCTGGAACGAGATTCCTGACAACCGCAAGGTGAGATTGGTCACCGCGGTCGGTCGTTGACACGGTTCTTGCAAGGTAAGGCCCCATGAAGATCAGGACATACATTGCCAAGGACATGCGCCAGGCCCTCCGCCAGGTGCGTGAAGAGCAGGGCCCCGACGCGGTCATCCTGTCCACGCGCGCCATCGCCGGCGGCGTCGAGGTGTCGGCCGCCATCGATTTCGAGAACATCCCGCCGCAGCGCGTGCAGGTGTCTGTCCCCGTGCCAACACCCGCCGCGGCCGCCGTGCCGGTGCCGCCACCGCTGGATTTCGCTGCGTTGATGCCCAGCGCCGCGCAGTCCGAGATGGGCGCCGAGCTGCGCAGCATGCGTCACCTGCTCGAGTCGCAGCTGGCGCAGCTGGCCTGGAACGACCTCACGCGCCGCCAGCCCGCGCAGGCCGAACTGCTCAAGCAGCTCACCGAACTGGGCCTTACCCAGGCACTGGCCAGCCAGCTGGTGGACGAGCTGCCCGTCAATATTCCGTTCGAAGAGTCGCAGCGCCGCACGCTGGCCGGCCTGTCGCGACGGATTGCCGTCACCGGCGACGTGCTGCTGGAGCGCGGCGGTCGCGTGGCCTTCGTGGGGCCCACCGGCGTCGGCAAGACCACCGCCATCGCCAAGCTCGCAGCCCGCTGGGTCATGCGCCACGGCTCGCGCGACATCGCGCTGGTGTCGGTCGATGGCCAGCGTTTCGGCGCGCAGGAACAACTCAAGGTCCTGGGCCGCCTGCTGGGCGTCGAGGCCTTCACGCTGGACGACGTGGCCGACCTGCCGGTGCTGCTGGCGCGCCTGCCGGAGCGTCGCCTGGTGCTCATCGACACCGCCGGCATGAGCCCGCGCGATCCGGAGCTGGCCGCGCGCGCCCTGCAGTTTGGCGCCGTCGCCGACCGCGCCGGCATCCAGGTCTGCCTGACCCTCTCTGCCGCGGCCCAGGCCGGCGTCATCGAGGAGGCGGCCGACCGTTTTGCGGTTTTCCGGCCCACCAGCTGCCTGCTCACCAAACTCGACGAAGCCACGAGCCTTGGCGGTACTCTATCGATGCTGGTCCGTACGGGCCTGCCAGTCAGCTACGTCAGCGAAGGTCAGCGGATCCCCGAAGATCTGGTTCCGGCGCGTGCCCACCATGTGGTCACCCGCGCCGTCCATATCGCACGGCATGCCGGGGCCACCGCGGGCGAAGAGCTGCTGACGCGTCGTTTTGGAGGAATCGCCCGTGTCACTGCATAAGTTCGACGCCGAGCAGGCCGCAGGCATCCGCGCCGCGGCCCGTCCCGAGCCCGTCCAGGTCATCGCTGTCAGTGGTGGCAAGGGTGGCGTGGGCAAGACCTGCGTCACGGTGAACCTCGCCACGGCGCTGGCGCAGGCCGGCAAGCGTGTGCTGGTGCTCGATGGCGACCTGGGCCTGGCCAACGTCGATGTGCTGCTCGGCGTCACGCCGCGCTTCACGCTCGAACACGTCATCACCGGCCAGTGCACCCTGGAAGAGGCCGTCACCGATACCCGCCAGGGCTTCAAGATCATCCCCGCCGCCTCGGGCGTGGCGCGGCTCTCCGAGCTGACCACGGCCGAGCACCTGGGCCTCGTGCAGGCGTTCAGCAACCTCACCACCGGCCTCGATGTGCTGCTGGTCGACACCGCCGCCGGCATCGCCGACGGCGTGCGCCAGTTCTGCCAGGCCGCGCAGCAGGTGCTGGTCGTCGTGCGCGACGAGCCCGCTTCCCTGACCGATGCCTATGCCCTCATCAAGGTACTGCGTCGCGACCACGGCATGATGCGGTTCCGCGTGGTGGCCAACATGGCCATCAAGCCCGGCGATGGCGAAGCGCTCTTCCGGAAACTAGAGCGGGTTACCAGTCGTTTTCTTGACGTCATGCTCGAATACGCAGGTGAAATTCCCGACGACCCCCTGGTCCGCCAGGCCATCCGCGAGCAGCGCACTGTGATCGAGGCTTTTCCCTCCGGTCCCGCGGCGCGTGCGTTCAAGCGTCTGGCCAAGCTGGCCGCCAGCTGGCCCATCGCCAGTGGTCCGCGCGGCAACCTCGAATTCTTCGTCGAACGCCTGGTGGCCCAGCCCACCGCCGCACAGCTGGAACCGGTGAGGTGAGCGCTGCTACCGCCTACAGCGCCTCCCAGATGCGTCGCGATGGCGACGAGCTGGTCGTGCGCCATGCGGAGCTGGTCAAGCGCATCGCCTATCACCTGGCGGGCCGGCTGCCGGCCTCCGTCGAGGTCGACGATCTCATCCAGGCCGGCATGATCGGCCTGCTCGAGGCGGCCGCCAATTTCACCGCTGACCGCGGCGCGAGTTTCGAGACGTATGCCGGCATCCGCATCCGCGGCGCCATGATCGACGCGCTGCGCCAGCTCGACTGGACGCCGCGCTCCGTGCACCGCAAGGCGCGCGACGCCGCGCTGGCCATGCGTGCGATCGAGCTTGCGCAGGGCCGCGAGGCACGCGACTCGGAAGTGGCCGAGCACATGGGCATTTCGCTGGAGGACTACCACCGCGTCGTGCAGGACGCCTCCAGCAGCCATATCTCCAGCCTGGATGACATGCCCTCGGCCGGCGAGGTCGCCGACCGCCTGTCCGACCCGCTGCGCGAGACGCAGGACGGCGCGTTCCGCACGGCGCTGGCCCAGGCCATCGCCGAGCTGCCTGAGCGCGAGCGCCTGATCATGTCCCTGTATTACGACGACGAACTCAACCTGAAAGAAATCGGCGCTGTGCTGAATGTCACCGAGTCGCGTGTGTGCCAGCTGCATGGCCAGGCGATGGTGCGTCTGCGGGCCAGGCTGGCTGACTGGCGCGACCTGCGCGCCTGACTGATCGAGGGAACGCATTCCGGTGGACATTCTCAGCATCGTCGGCATTGTGCTGGCCCTGGTTGCCGTGCTCGTGGGTGCGGTACTCAAGGGCGCGGGCCTGCATGCCTTGCTGTCCTCCGCTGCGTTCATGATCGTGGTCGTGGGCACCTTTGCTGCCGTGCTCATCCAGACCCCGATCAAGGTGTTCAAACACGCTTTTGCCATCCTGCCCTGGGTCTTCCGCCCGCCGGTCCTGAAGGCTGACGAACTCATCGCACGCATGGTTGAGTGGAGCCATGTGGCCCGCAAGCAGGGCCTGCTGGGCCTCGAGCCATCCGTCGAAGAAGAGCGCGACGAGTTCCT
>CANGFJ010000199.1 GCA_947453065.1 Pseudomonadota bacterium | reverse complement strand
TCGCTGCTGTTGTTGGCTCCGGCAGGGCCCAAGGCCGGCTGGCTCACCAACCACCTGCAGCTGCAGCCGGTCATCCATGTGTCTGCCGATGGGCGCCGTGCCTGGGGCCGCTGGGAAGGTATCCAGCAACTGGGCGAGCCCAACAGCGTGGGCGCCTGGGGACTGGGTGTGTACGAAAACGAGTACGTGAAGGTCGGCACTGCCTGGCGCATCGCTCGCCTGCACTTCTACCAGACGGCTGTTGCCGACTATGACCTGATGTGGACGCGTGGCCCGATTCCCGCAGCAGGGCCCAGCGCCGTGTTGCCGCCGGACCGTCCGCCCACCGAGGTGTATCGCTCGCTGCCCGGCGTGTACCTGCCGCCGTATCACTACGTGCATCCGGTGACTGGCGCGCCGATCAAGGCCGATGCGCCGTCGCAGACCATGACACGACTGCCGCCACCGGTGCTCACCGGCCTGCCGCCTGCGGCCGCGGCGCTGGCCAAGCGCCTGCAGGCCCTGCAGGACGCCAACGACATCGAGATCGTGCAGAAGAGCTACGGCTATTTCGTGGACAAGGGGCAGTGGACCGAAATCAGCGAACTGTTCGCCGACACCGGTACCTATGAGATCGGGGGCCGCGGTGTGTTCGTCGGCAAGGCGCGCGTGCTGGAATACCTGCGCACGGGCATGGGCACCGAGCGACCCGTGGAAGGGCGGCTCATCAACCACATGCAGTTCCAGCCCATCGTCACCGTGAACGCGGACGGGCGCACGGGCAGCCTGCGCATGAAGGCGCTGGTGGTCAGCAGCGGTGGCTGGGGAGACGTGATCTACGAGAACACGTATGTGAAGGACAACGGCATCTGGAAGATCGCGACCATTCGCGCGCCGTTCGTCATGTACACCTCGTTCGAGGGCTGGGCGAAGTCTGCGACGCCCAACACGCGGCCCGACAGCTTCCTGCCGCCGCCGGACCGGCTACCGACCACGGTGTACCTGACCTACCCGTCGCCGCACATCGTGCCGTTCCATTATCCAAACCCGGTCACGGGCAAGCCGTACCCGTAAGCCGGGAAAGCGCCGCGCTGTGACGCGCGGCGCTGCGGTTCAGGGCTTGATGAGGTTCGGGTTGATGAACGCGGTCGCCTTGTTCTTCGGCACGCTGTCCCAGTGCTCGGCGATCTTGCCGTTCTCGATGCGGAACTGGTCGAAGTGGGTGCCCGCGTAGCGCTTGCCCGGGTTGTCCGGGTCATCCTCGTAGGTGACCGTTGAGATCAGGACCAGGTCGCCCTCGGCCATGATCGAGATCACCGGGAAGGTGATGGTCGGGTCGATGGGCCGCACCGGCCGCGTCTTCTTCATGTACTCCACCATGGCATCGCGCCCGGTCACCACGTTCGGGTTGTGCTGGATGTAGTCCTTGGTGAAGAACTTCTCTGCCAGGTCGGTGCGGCCGGCCTGGATGATCGAGCGCCACATGTCGAACACCAGCTTCTTGTTCGCAGCGAGCTTGGGGTCGCTGCTCTTGAGCAGCGCCATCTGGTCGGGCGCGGCAACGGGCGGCACCTGGGCATAGGCACTGCCGACGCTGGCCAGCGCCAGTCCACAGCAGAGGATGAGGGGCTTGAGTTGCATGGGTGGTCTTCCTTGGGCGTTTGACAGCGGATCAGTGCGCGGCGAGCTTGCCGGCGATCTTGGCCAGGCCAGCCTGTGCGCAGGCTTCGTCCTTGTCGCCACCCGGGGCGCCGGAGATGGACACCGCGCCCACCACCTTGCCACCGAGCTTCACCGGCAGGCCACCGGCCCAGATGATCAGGTTCTGGTCGACGTTGGCACCCGGCGGCAGGCCGGGCAGGGCGCCGGCCACCGGCGTCGGGGCCGGCGTGCCGGCCGGCAGCGCGACCGAGGCGCCGTAGTCACCGGAGGTCTTGCCCGTCTTGAGCACGGTGTAGGCCTTGCGGCGCGCGATGTCGACGGTCCTGCCCTGGGCGCCGTCGTTGCGCAGGATCACAACAGGGGTGTAATCGGCGGCCAGGTAGGTGGCGGTGACGGCGTAGCCGGAAGCCGTGCAGGAGGCGATGGCGGCCTGGGCCCATTCGGTGGCCACGGCCAGCGGCAGTTCCGGCGCAGCGGGCGCGGCAGCGGCCGGCGCCTGGGCATGGGCCTGGAAGCTGGCAAGGGCCGCAAGGCCTGCAAGAGTCAGAATTCGTTTCATAGGACACCCCTCGATTAGTTGTAGATTTGTCGCCCCGTCAAACCCGATGTTCGCATCGAACGGGCCCCCCTGCCACCGCGAGCCGCCGACCTACCGACATGCCCGAGACCGACCCGCGCGCGCAGCAGATCCTCCAGGACGTCTTTGGCTACCCCGGCTTCCGGGGCCAGCAGGCCGATGTCGTGGCGCACCTGGCCGGTGGCGGCGATGCGCTGGTGCTCATGCCCACCGGCGGCGGCAAGTCCCTGTGCTACCAGATCCCCTCGCTCATGCGTCACGGCGTGGGCATCGTCGTCTCGCCGCTCATCGCGCTCATGCAGGACCAGGTCGCGGCCCTGCACGAAGCCGGCGTGCGCGCAGAGTTCCTGAACTCTTCGCTGAGCTGGGCGCAGTCGCAGTCGGTGGAGCGTCGGGCGCGCGCCGGCGAGCTGGACCTGCTCTACATGGCGCCCGAGCGTTTGCTCACGGAGCGCGGTCTGGCGCTGCTGGATGAGCTGCCGCTGGCGCTGTTTGCCATCGACGAGGCGCACTGCGTGTCGCAGTGGGGGCATGACTTCCGGCCTGATTACATCGGCCTTGCGCGCCTGGCTGAACGCTATCCAACGGTGCCGCGCATTGCGCTCACGGCCACGGCCGATGCGGCCACGCGGCAGGAGATCATCGAGCGCCTGCAACTGCAGCAGGCGCGGCAGTTCGTCGAGAGCTTTGACCGCCCGAACATCCGCTATCGCATTGCCGAGAAAGACAACCCACGTCGGCAGCTGCTGCGCTTCATCGAGGAGGAGCATGCGGGCCAGGCGGGCATCGTCTATTGCCTGAGCCGCAAGTCGGTGGAAGAGACCGCCAAGATGCTCTGCGACAACGGCGTGGAGGCGGTGGCCTATCACGCAGGCTTTGCCGCGGCAGACCGCGAAGCGCGGCAGAACCGCTTCATCGAGGACGATGGCGTGGTGATGGTGGCGACCATTGCCTTTGGCATGGGCATCGACAAGCCGGATGTGCGCTTCGTCGCCCACGTGGACCTGCCCAAGAGCGTGGAGGGCTACTACCAGGAAACCGGCCGTGCCGGGCGCGATGGCCTGCCCGCTGACGCGTGGATGGTCTATGGCCTGGCCGACGTCGTGCAGCAGCGCCGGCTCATCGAACAGTCCGAGGCCGATGACGCCTACCGACGCATTTCCAGCACGAAGCTCGATGCCATCCTGGGCCTGTGCGAAACCGTGCAGTGCCGCCGCCTGCACCTGCTCGACTACTTCGGCGAGCAGGGCGTGCCCTGTGGCAACTGCGACAACTGCATCGAGCCCCCCGCGCAGTGGGATGGCACCGATGCCGCCCGCAAGCTGATGTCCTGTATTTTCCGCTGCGAGAGCGCGAGCGGGTTTTCCTTTGGCGCGCAGCACATCATCGACGTGCTGCGCGGCCAGCAGACCGAGAAGGTGCTGCAGCGGGGCCATGAGCGCGTGAGTACCTTCGGCATCGGCACAGACCTGGACGAGGCGCAGTGGCGCTCGGTGCTGCGTCAGCTGGTGATGATGCGGCTGGTGACGGTGGACCACGTCAACTGGAACGTGCTGAAGCTGGGGCCCGACAGCCGCGAGGTGCTGGCCGGCACGCGGCGCCTGAACCTGCGCCAGGCGCAGCCCCGGGTTGCTGCGCGTCGGCGCGGGCGCAGCACCGGCGTGGCACCGGTGGTGGCCAGCCTGGCCGCGCCCAATGAGGCGGTGTTCCAGGCCCTGCGCGAATGGCGCCGCGCGATTGCCCATGAACACAAAGTGCCCGCCTACACCGTGCTCCATGACGCCAGCCTGCGCGAGATCGCGCAGCGGCTGCCCGACTCGCTGATGCAGTTGCGGGGGGTCACCGGCGTGGGCGCGGCCAAGCTTGAGCGCTATGGCAAACAGATCGTGCAGGTCGTCGGGGGCGCTACACTCGAGGATCTGGATTTTCCCGGCAGCACTTTCTAAGGATCGACCGTGACCAAATTTGTCCTGGCCTTCGTGGTGGTTGTCCTGCTGGGTGCCAGTGGCTTTACCTGGCTGACGCTGAACTGGTCGTATGCCAAGGGCGAGCGCGCCGGCTATGTGCAGAAGCTTTCGCTCAAGGGCTATGTGTGCAAGACCTGGGAAGGCGAGATGGCCATGGTCACCATGCCTGGCACGCTGACCGAAAAGTTCACCTTCAGCGTGCGCGATGACGCCGTGGCGGCAAAGATCAATGCCACCGTCGGCAAGCGCGTCGCGCTGGAATACGCGCAGCACAAGTGGATCCCCACCTCCTGTTTCGGCGACACCGAGTACTTCGTGACGGGCGTGCGCGCGACCGAATAACGGCGTCTGCGTGGATAAGGGCGGCCGCATGCCCCAGACTCCGCCCATGAAATCCCGAATTCCTGCCCGTCCCCGCCCGCCTGGCCGCGCCCCGTCGCGTGATGCTGTTCCCGACCGCGCGGCTCCCCGCAGT
>CANGFJ010000198.1 GCA_947453065.1 Pseudomonadota bacterium | reverse complement strand
GCCATGTGGCGCCCTGGTTGCTGCGCTTCAATGACTGGGAACTGCTCCGGCGCAGCCATGTGCCGGTGCTGCTCGTCAAATCAGGGCAGGCCTACGACAAGCCCGTGGTGCTGGCGGCCATCGACCCCAGCCACAGCTTTGCCAAGCCGGCAAAACTCGACAATGCCATTCTGGATGCGGGCAAGACACTTGCCGGTGCGCTGCAGGGCACCTTGCATGCAGCCCACGCCTTTGTGCCCTCGACCATCGACGTGGCCAAGCTGGATGTGAACCTGCCGAACCTGTCGGCCTATATCGAGGCCGAAGCCGCCAAGCACGCCCAGGGCGCCCTCGACAAATCACTCAAGGACAGCGGCCTGCCGCAGGCGCAACGACACCTGGTCGGGCGTCATGCCGTCGACGCGATCCCGGACCTGGCGCGTGAGTTGAAGAGTTCGATCGTGGTGATGGGGGCGGTCTCCCGCACCGGCATCAAGCGCCTGCTCATTGGCAACACGGCCGAGCGCATTCTGGATGCCCTCTCCTGTGACGTGCTGGTGCTCAAGCCCAGCAGCTTTGCGACGCGTGCGCCACGCGGCAAACGCGGCGTTCAGTTCATCGCCACGCCGATGGCGATCTGAACGCCCGCAGGCCCTGCAGCAGCACCAGCAGCAGGGCCGTGGCGATGCCGCAAAGCGCCAGCTCTTGAAGGCTGGGTGAGTCCAGGTTCATGAACCGACGCAGCGGTGTCCAATAGAGGACACCCACATTCAGCGCCACGACCAGACCCAGGATGGTCCAGAAGCTGGGATTGGCGCGCAGCAGGGTGCGCAGCGAGGACGCTGCCAGACTGCGGTTCACGAAGATCAGCACCAGGTTGACGCCCACCAGTGCCGGCAGCGCGACGCCGCGCAGGTGGGCCTCGGACATGCCCGGCACCCGCGCCAGCCACAGGACGCCCAGCACCATGGCGAGCGCCAGCCCGCCCTGAATCAGGCTCCACACCGCCACAGGCAGGCTCAGCAACCGTGCCGTCGGATCGCGCGGCGGCCTGGCCATCACGTCTTCCTCTTCGGGCTCGGCCTCCAGCACCACCGAGCAGGCCGGGTCGATGATGATCTCCAGCAGCGCGACGATCATCGGTGTCAGGAGCATCGGCTGGCCCAGCAGTAATGGCAGCAAGGCGATGCCGGCAATGGGGACATGCACCGCCAGGATGTAGACCATCGTCTTGCGCAGGTTGTCGTAGATGCGCCGGCCAATGCGCACGGCTCGCACGATGGAACCGAAATCATCATCGAGCAACACCAAGGCGGCCGCCTCGCGCGCCACGTCACTGCCGCGCTTGCCCATGGCAATGCCGATGTCTGCCGCCTTAAGCGCCGGCGCATCGTTCACGCCATCACCGGTCATGGCCACCACCTCGCCGGCGGCCTTGAGCGCTTCGACGATGCGCAGCTTCTGGCCCGGCGTGATGCGCGCGAAGACCGAGGCGCTCACCACGCGCTGCGCGAATTCCGCCGTAGAGAGGGCATCCATGTCGGCACCCACCAGCACCTCGCCCTCGACCAGGCCCGCCTGTCGCGCGATGGCCCGCGCAGTGTGCGGATGGTCGCCCGTGATCAGGACCACGCGCAGTCCAGCACTGCGGCACTGGCGCACCGCCTCGGGAACCGAATCGCGCAGCGGGTCTGCAAAGGCCACCAGTCCGGCATAGCGTAGGTGCGCGGCCGACAGCGTGGCCACCGGCACAGTGGCCGAACTGTCGGCCTGTGCCACGGCCAGCACACGCATGCCTTCCTGCGCCAGTGCGGCCACCTCTGCCAGGATCTGCGCGCGTAGCGCATCGTCCATGCCACAGGCTGACAGCACCGTCTCGGGTGCCCCTTTGACAGCCAGCAGGCCCTGCCCGGATATCGGGTCTCGCCAGGCACGCCCCACCATGGGCAGACCGGGCTGCAGCGGATAGTCCTGCACGCTCTGCAGCGCGCCGTCTTCGGCGGCACCGGGCAGAGCCAGCAAGGCCACATCGATCGGATCGTAGGTCGCCGGATCGCTGGCGCGCTGCGCGATGCGCAGCAGCCGGCACAGCGTGCCGTGCTGCGCGAGCGCCGGTTCGCCATCCGTGTTGTGCCAGCGGTGCTCGCCGGCGCTCAAGCGCACGACGGAGATCCGGTTGTGCGTGAGCGTGCCGGTCTTGTCCGTGCACAGCACGGTGGCGGCACCGAGCGTCTCGATCGCCGAGGCGCGGCGCGTCAACACACGGGAACTGGACAGCCGCCAGGCGCCCATGACCATGAAGACCGTGAGCACCAGCGGAAACTCCTCCGGCAACATGCTCATGCCCACGGCAATGCCGCCGAGCACGCCTTCCAGCCACTGGTCGTGCAGCAGGCCCTGGATGGCGACCACCAGCAGGCTCACCACCAGCCCGAAGACCGCCATGATCCGCACCAGTCGCGTGGTCTCGGCCTGCAGCCGAGGGATGGCCAGCGCGGTGTGCCGCAGCGCCAGGCCGATCTTGCCGATTTCACTGCGACTCCCGGTGGCGGTCACCAATGCCCGGCCGTGGCCTTTCACGACCAGTGAGCCGGAATACAGCAGGGAACCTCCCTGCCCCTGGGCATCGACCTGCTTCGCAACGGGCAAGGACTCGCCCGTCAGCAGCGACTCATCGGCCTCGACGGCGCTGCCCGACAGCAGCACGCCATCGGCGGCCACGCGGTCGCCTTCGGTGAAGAGCAGGACATCGCCGGTGACGACCTCGCGCCCCGGAATGCGCAGGGCCTGCCCGTCGCGCAGCACCAGCGCGCGCGGACTGCTCAGGTCACGCAGCGCATCCAGGACACGCTGGCTGCGACCCTGCTGCACGACCGTGATCAGCACCGACACCGTCGCAAAGGCGCAGAGCACCAATGCCTCGATGTGGTCGCCGATCAGGGCATAGATGACGGCAGCGGCCAGCAGCAGCGCGAACATCGGCTCGGAGAGCACCTCCAGCACCAGGCGCAGCAGCGAGCGGGGCGCATCCACGGGCAGGTCGTTATGGCCATCGCGGGCCAGGCGGTGCGCCGCGTCAGCGGCGCTGAGTCCGTCAGTACTGGGTGTGTGCATGCAGCATGCTGCGTCCCATCCATATTGCGCTGCAAGCATTCGACATAAGCATTTTCTCGCATGGCGCGCCGCTGCGCACAGTGGCACCTTCGCCGCTCCTCGGACACGGAGCACGATCATGGAACATCGATGGGGTGAACGTGTTGATCTGCGCCTCCCAGTGGAACTCACCGTGAGCCCTGGGCATCGCGTTCGTGGCTGGTTGCGCGACATCAGCGTCAGCGGCTGCCGCGTGGAAAGCGAGGTACCGACCCAGGGTCGACACTGTGCCGAAATCGAGGTCCGCGTGTTTACCGCCTCCGAGGCACAGGCCTGCGTTGAACTGCACGGCTGCATCGTCCGGCGTACCGCGACAGGGTTTGGCGTGGAATGGAGCGAACTCTGCCCCCCTGACCTGGGCGTGTTGCTCGGCCCACAGACCCTGGCAGGGGCCGCAATGCGGTCCAGGCTTTCTGCATCGGCGTGATGGACGCACCGCTGCAGTTCCGGAACCGGACTGAGGGCGGGGAATTCCTCGCCCGGCGTCTGCTGCAGTCACCGCTGCAACGGCCCGTGACCGTGCTGGCCTTGCCGCGCGGCGGATTGCCGACGGCGCTGGCCGTGGCGCGCAGTCTGCAGGCGCCACTGGACATCATCACGGTTCGCAAGATCGGGCTGCCGGAAAATCCGGAATTTGCGGTGGGGGCTGTCGCAAGCGGCGTGGTCTTTCACGACGAACAATCGACAGGCTGCACTGGCGTGACACCCGAGGTGTTCAGTGCCCTGGCCCGGCAGGCGCAGCGCGAACTGCAGCGGCGCGAGGCGCACTACCGCCAGCACCTGGGCGAACTGGACCTGACCGGACAGACCGCGATCCTGGTCGATGATGGTCTGGCCACGGGCGCCACCATGCTGGCCGCCGTGCAGGCCGTGCGGGCCCGCGGCGCCCCGCGCGTCATCGTGGCTGCACCGGTGGCCTCGGTGGAAGCGGCCGCACGAGTGCGTGAAGTCGCCGATGCCGTGGTGTTCGCAAAGCTGCCCGCCACGCTTCGATCTGTCGGCGAGTGGTATCAGGAGTTTGATCAGGTCAGCGACCAGGAAACGATTTTCTTGCTCGAGTCTGCCGCCCGCCAGGCCAGGCCCGAGTCACCGCAACCAGCCCTGTCCAGGAGCGCACCATGACACGCAAGCACAAACATCGACCTGCAGGCGACACCGCACAGACCGGGAACGGCAGTTTCACCCTCTACTCGGCCCACTTCGAGCCGATGCAGCGCAATGAGATGGTCGAGCAGGCCGCTTACTACCGCGCAGAAAGCCGCGGCTTCGAACCAGGCCATGAGATGGAAGACTGGCTGGCCGCCGAGCGCGACATCGAACACCTGCTGCAACGAACAGACCCGGATGCCTTTCTGGTCGAGGCCAGCGACCGCCCGGAATGACGACAGCGGGAGTTGTGGCTGCCGCAGTGAGCTATTCGCGGAAGAGGATCTCCGGCGAGGCATCGCGGATGTCGTTGCAGCCGGTGAGCGCCAGGCTGACCTGCAGCTCGCGGGCCATGATCTCCAGCGCCGAGGTGACGCCGGCACGGCCGTT
>CANGFJ010000197.1 GCA_947453065.1 Pseudomonadota bacterium | reverse complement strand
GCCAAGGGCCAGCCCTTGGAGACGCGCCGCCTGCCGTTCCGCTTCTCGATGTTCCTGCCGGCCTTCAAGGGCGTGGAGGCCGTGGCGGCGGTGCCGGGCCTGTGCAATCCGCGCGGCTTCGTGCTGGTCGACAAGCACCAGCGCAGCACGCGATATCCGCAGATCTTTGCCGCCGGCGTGTGCGTGGCCATTGCCCCGCCGGAGGCCACGCCGGTGCCCACGGGGGTGCCCAAGACTGGCTTCATGATCGAGTCGATGGTGACCACCATCGTGCGCAACCTGAAGGCCGAACTGGCGGGCGAGCCGGCGACCTTCGAAGGCACCTGGAATGCCGTGTGCCTGGCCGATATGGGTGACACGGGTGCTGCGTTCGTGGCGTTGCCACAGATCCCGCCGCGCAACGTGACCTGGGCGCGCAAGGGCAAGTGGGTGCATCTGGCCAAGATCGCCTTCGAGAAATACTTCCTCTACAAGATGCGCGCCGGGACGTCCGAGCCCATCTACGAGAAATACATCCTCAGCCTGCTGGGGATCGAACGACTCAAACACACCGAGACTCACGGAGAGAAACCATGAACATTGATCGCGCCGTTATGGCCTTTGCTGGCCTGGTCATTCTTGTCAGCCTGGGCCTTGCGCACTGGGTGTCGCCGCAGTGGCTGTGGCTGACCGCCTTTGTCGGGCTGAACCTGCTGCAGTCCAGCTTCACGGGCTTCTGTCCTGCGGCCAGCGTGTTCCGCAAGCTGGGCGTTGGCGCCGGAAACGCCTTCTAGGGGATGAACGTAGTGAAACCGATGCGTCTGGCCGTGGTGATCCTGGGTGCGCTGGCTGTTGTGGCCTGCGGCGAGAAGCCGCGGAGTCCGGTGGGGCTGGCCAAGCCCTCGCTGGTCACCGTGGCGGTGGGTGGCGGCGATGGGGCCGGCAGCCGCAGCTGGGATGGGGTCGTCGAGGCCGTGCGGCAGGCGGTGCTGTCGGCCCAGACCACGGGGCGCATCAGCGCGATGTCGGTCGACGTCAACGATGCGGTGGCCGAGGGCGCGGTGTTGTTGCGGCTCACAGGGGTCGAGCAGCAGGCGGGTGTCGACACGGCGCGCGCCCAGCTCAAGGCGGCCGAGGCCGTGCTGGTCGAAGCAGAGAGCCGTTTCAGTCGTTCCACTGAGTTGGTCGGGCGGCAGCTGGTATCGCGTGCCGACCATGACCTGGCGCGTGCCGCGCGCGACAGCGCCAGTGCGGCGCGCGATGCGTCGGCAGCCCAGCTGCGGCAAGCCGAGCAGCAGGCCGCCTATACCGTGGTGCGCGCGCCCTTTGCGGGGCTCATCGCCACGCGTGACGTTGAGCCGGGTGAAGCGGTGGCACCGGGCCAGCGCTTGCTGAGTCTCTATGCGCCGGGTGCCCTGCGCGTCGAGGTGCAAGTGCCACAGGTCGACGGTGCGGCGATTCGCGCAGCAGGCGCGGCGCAGGTGTTGCTGGCTGATGGGCGTCGTCTGGCCGCCCGCTCAGTCACCGTGTATCCCAGTGCCGATCCGCTGACCCACACCGTGACGGTGCGGGTGCAGTTGCCGGCGCTGGAGGGGGCGCCGGCACCGGGCATGACAGCCACGGTGCTCTTTCCGCTGCCGGGTGTGACCGGCGCCGTGCGCATTCCGGCTGCCACGCTGGTGCAGCGGGGCGAGGTCAGTGCCGTGTATGTGGTGACCGACACGGGCGTGACGCTGCGGCAGTTGCGTCTGGGCGAGCGGCTGGGTGAACAGGTGCAGGTGCTGGCAGGCCTGCAGGGGGACGAGCGGATTGCCGTGGATCCGGTCGCCGCCACGCAGTGGCTGGTGACCCAGCATCAGGGCGGCGCTGCCCATGAGTGAGCCGGTGCAGTCTCTGGGCCTCTCGGGGCGCATTGCGCGTGCCTTCGTGGCCAACCCGCTGACGCCGGTGCTGGCGCTGGCCGGTCTGATGCTGGGCCTGGTGGCGGTGTTCATCACGCCACGCGAGGAAGAGCCGCAGATCGACGTCACCATGGCCAATGTGTTCGTGCCGTTTGCAGGCGCGAGCGCCGGTGAGGTCGAGCGCCTGGTCAGCACGCCGCTGGAACAGAAGCTCTCGGAGATCGAGGGCGTCAAGCACGTCTATTCCGTGAGCCGCCCTGGCATGGCCGTGCTGACCGTGGAATACACGGTGGGTGTCGCGCGGCAGAGCGCCATTGTGCGGCTCTACAACCAGGTGTTTTCCAACCAGGACTGGATGCCGGCCGGCGCGGGCGTGGGCCAGCCGCTGATCAAGCCCAAGGGCATTGATGACGTGCCGATCATGGCGCTGACGCTGTGGACGGACGACACGGCGCGCGGGGCCAGCGAACTGGCCGACGTGGCGCACAGCCTGGAGAGCGAGCTCAAACGCATTCCGGGCACGCGCGACATCTACACCCTGGGCGCGCCGCAACGCGCCGTGCTGGTCACGCTGGATCCGGCGAAGCTCGCGGCCTATGGGCTGACGGTGAGCGAGTTGTCGGCCACGCTGCAGGCGGCCAATGTCGTGACGCAGCCCGGTGAGCGCGTGACGGCCGGCGGCGCCGTGCCGGTCACGGCCGGTACGCCACTGCGCGATCGCAGCGATGTGGACAACCTGGTGATCGGTCTGTCGGGCGGCAAGCCTTTGCGGCTGGCCGATGTCGCGCAGGTGAGCGAGGGCGCCGACCTGCCGACGCAGTCTGTGTGGCACGGCACGCCGGCCGGGCGTGGTGGGCCGGCGATGGGGCGTGCCCCGGCGGTCACGATCGCCATTGCCAAGCAACCGGGCAGCAATGCCGCAGACATCACGCAGGCGGTCACCGCGCGCCTGGCGCAGCTGCGAGGGCAACTCATTCCCGTAGGCGTGCAGGTCAGCGTAACGCGCGACTATGGGCAGACTGCCACTGACAAGGCACAGAAGCTCATCCAGAAGCTGGTGTTCGCCACCGGCTCGGTGGTGTTGCTGGTGCTGTTTGCACTGGGCTGGCGCGAGGCAATCGTGGTGGGCACGGCCGTGGTGCTGACGCTGGCCGTCACCTTGTTTGCGAGCTGGGGCATGGGCTTTACGCTCAACCGCGTGTCGCTGTTTGCGCTGATTTTCTCGATCGGCATTCTGGTGGACGATGCGATCGTCGTGGTCGAGAACATCCATCGGCACCGCGGACGCGGAGGGTTGAGCCTGCGCGAAGCGATCCCGCTGGCGGTGGACGAAGTGGGCGGGCCCACCATCCTGGCGACTTTCACGGTCATCGCGGCTTTGCTGCCGATGGCGTTTGTCAGCGGCCTGATGGGCCCGTACATGCGGCCGATCCCGATCAACGCGTCCGCAGGCATGCTGCTGTCGCTGGGCATCGCGCTGGTGGTCACGCCGTGGCTGTCGCTGAAGCTGCTGGCGCGGCACGAGCCTGCCACTGAGCACGGTGCTGTGGCTCACGGTGCGCAGGCATCGTGGCTGCATCGCCTGTTCGAGCGCGTGATGCGTCCCTTCCTCGGCGGCGCGGGCGCCGGGCGGCGGCGGGGGCTGCTGTTTGGCGGCATGGGCATGCTGGTGGTGCTGGCCGCGAGCCTGGCCGTGGTGCAGCTGGTGGTGATGAAGATGCTGCCGTTCGACAACAAGTCCGAACTGCAGGTGGTGGTCGACCTGCCCGAAGGCCGGACCCTCGAAGACACGAACGCCCTGTTGCAGGAACTGGCGGGCGTGGTGGCCCGCGTGCCGGAAGTGCAGGACTTCCAGGGCTATGCGGGCACGTCGGCCCCGATGAATTTCAACGGTCTGGTGCGCCAGTATTTTCTGCGCAAGGGTGGCAATGTCGGCGACCTGCAGGTCAACCTCGTCGACAAGCACCACCGCGTGCGCAAGAGCCATGAGATCGCGCGCGCACTGCGACCCGAGCTCAACGCCATCGGTCTGCGGCATGGCGCTTCGGTCAAGGTGGTGGAAGTGCCGCCGGGTCCGCCGGTGATGTCACCGCTGGTGGCCGAGGTCTATGGGCCGGACTACGCCCGCAGTCGCCAGGTGGCGCTCGGCTTGCAGCAGGTCTTTACGTCGACCCCCGGCATCGTCGATGTGGACAGCAGCGTCGAGGCGGACTCGCCGCGCGAAACCTATGTGGTCGATCGCGTGCGCGCCGCAAGGCTGGGCGTGTCGCAGGCGCAGATCACGGCAGTGCTGGCAGCGGGCGTCGCGGGGCAGGATGCCACCTGGTTGCAGGATGGCGCATCGAAGTACGCACGGCCGGTGCGACTGCGGCTGGCCGCCAGCCAGCAGGCCGAGGCAGCGCGGCTGCTGTCGCTGCGTGTGCGGGGCGCGCAGGGCCAGCTGGTGCCGCTGTCTGAACTGGTCAGCGTGCAGCGGGCCCCGTGGGACGGGGCGGTCTATCACAAGGACCTGCTGCCGGTGGTGTACGTGACGGGCGATGAGGCCAGCCAGATCGACAGTCCGCTGTATGGCATGTTCGCCATCGCCGGTCGCCTTGGGCACGAACAGGTGGCAGGCCAGCAGCTGGGGCAGTTCTATGTGGCCCAGCCTGCCGACACCGGGACCTTCTCGATCAAATGGGACGGCGAGTGGCAGATCACCTACGAGACCTTCCGCGACATGGGCATCGCCTATGCGGCGGGCATGCTGCTGATCTACCTGCTGGTGGTGGCGCAGTTCCGCAGCTATGTCG
>CANGFJ010000196.1 GCA_947453065.1 Pseudomonadota bacterium | reverse complement strand
GGCGGCGGGGCTTGCGCAGGTCGTGGTCGCGCGCCTGGATGACGGCGATGTGCAGGAAGACGAGGCCGCCCGGCGGCTGGCCGAGGCCCTGGCGGGCGTGCAGGCAGTCTGCGGCGTGGCAACCACGGGCCGCGCCAACTTGCTGGCCGGTAGCGCGGGGCTTGTGTGCATCGACGCCGCGCGCATCCACGCGATCAACGCGGTGCACGAGTCGCTGACGGTGGCCACGCTGCTGCCGTTTGAGCCCGTGGCCGAAGGTCAGATGCTGGCAACGATCAAGGTGATTCCCTATGCCGTGCCGCGTGCTGCCCTGGAGCAGGTGCTGTCGCTCGCGCAAAGCGCGCACGCCGCGATCAGCGTGGCAGCGTTTCGCCGTATCAGCGTGGGGCTTATCCTGACATCACTGCCCGACACGCGTGCCTCGGTGCTGACCAAGATGCGCGAGTCTGTGCAGAAGCGCTTGCTGCCGCTGCAGGCGCAACTGTGTGCCGAGACCGTCGTGCCGCATGAACAAACCGCGGTGGCCGAGGCCTTGGCGCGCATGGCAGCCGACCCGGCCCTGGACGTGGTGCTGGTGTCGGGCATTGCGGCGACCGTGGACCGCGCCGATGTCGTGCCGGCAGCGATGGTGCAGGCGGGCGGGCAGGTGGTCCATGCGGGTATGCCGGTGGACCCAGGTAACCTGCTGGTGCTGGGCCAGGTGCAGCGCGCCGATTCGCGCTGCGTGGTGGTGGGCCTGCCGACCTGCGCACGCTCTCCCAAACTCAACGGTTTTGATTTCGTGCTGCGCCGCCTCGCGGTGGGCCTGGATGTCTCGGCGCGTGATGTCATGGCCATGGGCGTCGGTGGCTTGCTCACTGAGATGCCCGGCAGGCCGATGCCACGCGGGGATCAGCCTGCCGCTTGAGGTCTGCCTTGCCTCGAACTTTGCACGACACGTGTTGTCTCTTTTACATTCATTAGCCCGGAGTGAGCCCCATGGACCTGTTTGCACCGCGTCATCTGTTGATCATCCTGCTGGTCGTGCTGGTGGTGTTCGGCACCAAGAAGCTCAAGACCATCGGCGCAGACCTGGGCGGCGCCGTGCGCGGCTTCAAGAACGCCATGGCCGAGGCCGAGGTGGACGTGAAGCCAGAGGCCAGTCCGGTGCCCAAGGTGGCGCCGCAGGTCACGCAGGCGGAGAAGTCGGCACATGGCTGAAATTGAAGTGCATGCCGGGCATCACACCGCCGGTGATGACCCGTTGGGCAAGCGCGTGGGCTTTCAGGTTGGCCTGATCGGCATCGTGCTGGCCATCGTCACGATTGCCGCGCATCGCCAACACACCGCGGCGGTCATTCATCGCACCAGTTCGAACGACCAGTGGTCGTTCTACCAGGCCAAGAAGATCCGCGAGCACAGCAGTGAGGTGGGTGAACAGGTGGTGGGCCTGCTTGCTCCGGATCGTGCCGACGCAGCCAAAGCGGTGTTCGGCGCACAGCGTGAGAAATACGCCAGTGATGCCGAGGGCATCAAGAAACTGGCGGAAGCCGAAGACAGCAAGACTGAACAGGCCGAGTCCATGGCGCTGCGCTTTGATCTGGGCGAGGGCTTCCTGGAATTGGGGCTGGTGCTCTCGTCGCTGTATTTCCTGGGTCGGCGCACGCTCTTTCCCGTGGCGGGCGGAACCTTCGCGGTGCTGGGTGTCGTGACCGCAGTGAGTGTGTTGCTGGCCTGATGCCGATTCCGGTGCGCACTTCTACCTACGCGGCTGCGTGGCTCGCCGGCATAGACTGCCTGCGCACCATCAGGAAGAGGAAGCGCCGCAATGCATGTCGGAAATCTCTGCCGCAAGGCTGTCGTCACGGTTCGTCAATCTGACGAAATCAGTTCTGCGGCCGCCCTGATGCGGGATCGGCATGTGGGCTACCTGGTCGTGGTGGAGCCGGACCTGCATGATGGCTCGCCGCGACCCATCGGCGTCCTGACCGATCGCGATCTGGTGGTGTCGGTGCTGGCGCGCGGCGTGGCGCCGCAGACGCTGTGTGTGGGGGATGTCATGACCCGCCAGCCCGTGGTGATCGCCGCATCCGAATCCCTCGATAAGGCCTTGCAGGCCATGCGCCGCATCGGCGTGCGGCGCCTGCCGGTCGTGGGGACGTTGGGAGAATTGCAGGGCGTACTCTCAATGGATGACATCATCGACACGTTGGCCGGGCAGTTGCAGGCGGTGGCCGGGTCATTGCGCAATGAACAGGTGATCGAGGTGGCGTTGCGGCCTTAGGCGCGGCCATGAATCAGGCTGCTGTACCGCAAGTCGCCGTCTTCGAGGACATCACCCGGCAGGATGTCGCGCGCTTTGGCGGCAAGAATGCCTCGCTCGGTGAAATGACGCGCAGGCTGGGCAGCGCCGGCGTCGTGGTGCCGCCGGGGTTTGCGACCACGGCCGAAGCGTACCGGCACTACCTCAGCGCCAATGACCTGTGGTCGCTGATCGAGACGACGCTGTCAGCGCAGCGCGCTGGCACACTCACTTTGCAGCAAGCAGGCTTGTGCATCCGCACGGCGATCCTGGGCGGACAGTGGCCTGCAGACACCGCACGGGAGATCGTCGCCGCCTATCAGCGCTTGTCAGCGCGTTGTGGCAGTCAGGCCGTCGACGTGGCGGTGCGCTCCAGCGCCACGGCCGAAGACCTGCCGGAGGCAAGTTTCGCCGGTCAACAGGAAAGCTTCCTCAATATTCAGGGTGCCGAGGCCGTGCTGGCAGCGTGCCGCCGCTGCTATGCCTCGCTCTATACCGACCGCGCCATCAGTTATCGCCAGGCCAAGGGTTTTGCGGATACAAAAATTGCGCTCTCGGTGGGCGTGCAGAAGATGGTGCGGTCTGATCGCGCCGGCGCAGGGGTGATGTTCTCGATCGACACCGAAACCGGCTGCGACAGTGTCGTGCTGCTCAATGCGTCATGGGGACTGGGCGAGAACGTCGTGCAGGGCACGGTGGATCCGGATGAGTACCAGGTCTTCAAGCCCCTGCTGGCCGATGAACGCCGGGTGCCAATCATCGAGAAGAAGCGCGGCGGCAAGGCGCAGAAGTTGCTGTATGCCTCAGCCGATGGCCTCACCACGCGCAATGTCGCCACCTCGGTGGACGAGCAGCAGGCCTTTGTGTTGCGGGATGATGAAGTGCTGCAGCTGGCGCGCTGGGCCTGTGTGATCGAGCAACACAAGGGCGCGCCCATGGACATTGACTGGGCCAAGGACGGGGACAGTGGCGAACTGTTCATCGTGCAGGCGCGTCCTGAGACGGTGCAGTCGCGTCGCGCCCAGGCGAGCTTCAAGACTTACGCTGTGGGCCACAAGGGTCGCAGCCTGGTCAGCGGCATCAGCATCGGCGATGCAGCCGTTGCAGGTCGTGTCTGCCGAATAGAAAGCGCGAAAGACATCGCGCGGTTCATTGATGGATCGGTGCTTGTGACGGGGAACACTGACCCGGACTGGGCCCCGATCATGAAGCGCGCCGCCGCCATCGTCACCGACCACGGCGGCCGCACCTCGCATGCGGCCATCGTCAGTCGCGAGCTCGGCTTGCCCGCCATCGTGGGCACGGGCAACGCCACGCAGTGTCTGCAGGACGGTCAGGACGTAACGGTGTCTTGCGCGGAGGGGGACCAGGGCCAGGTGTACGAGGGCAGGGCCGACATCGCGGTGACAGAGGTGGATGTCGCTGACATTCCGCTGACCCGCACGCAGGTGATGCTCAATCTGGCAGACCCGGCCGCTGCGCTGCGCTGGTGGCGACTGCCTGCCGATGGCGTGGGGCTGGCACGCATGGAGTTCGTGATTACCTCGCAGATCCGCGTTCACCCGATGGCCTTGCTGCAGCCAGAGCGGATCACCGACGTCGAGGTGCGGCAGCAGATCGATGCACTGACTGCCAGCTATACCGACAAGCGCGAATACTTCATTGACCGGTTGTCCCGCGGCCTGGCGCGCATTGCCGCCGCGCAGTACCCGCGCCCGGTCATCGTGCGCACGAGCGACTTCAAGAGCAATGAATACGCCCACCTGCTGGGTGGTGCGCCGTTCGAGGTTGCTGAAGAGAATCCGATGCTGGGCCTGCGGGGCGCGTCACGCTACTACTCGCCGCGCTATCGCGAGGCCTTTGCGCTGGAGTGCCAGGCGCTGCGTCGCGTGCGCGAGGTGATGGGCCTGAGCAATGTCATCGTGATGATTCCGTTCTGTCGCACGGTGGCCGAGGCGGACAAGGTGCTGGCCGTGATGGCCGAGAGCGGCCTGCGTCGCGGTGAAGCGGGGCTGCAGGTGTACGTGATGTGCGAGATCCCCTCCAACGTCATTCTGGCGCGCGAATTCGCAGCGCGCTTTGATGGGTTCTCGATCGGCAGCAACGACCTCACGCAGTTGACGCTGGGCGTGGACCGGGACTCCGCCGAACTGGCGGGCTTGTTCGATGAACAGGATGCCGCCGTGCAGTGGATGATCCGCCGCGTGATCGATGAAGCCCATGCCGTGGGGGCGAAAGTGGGGCTGTGCGGGCAGGCGCCCAGCAGCCATCCGGCGTTTGCCGCCTTCCTGGTGGAGTGCGGGATCGATTCTATTTCGGTGACGCCGGACAGTTTTGTGGCCGTGAAACGGCACGTGGCCGCCGCCGAGCGGGGCCGGCTCCGCGCGGATCGCGCGTAAGCCATTGATTTAAATGGCGCTCCCT
>CANGFJ010000195.1 GCA_947453065.1 Pseudomonadota bacterium | reverse complement strand
CCGTTTTTGCGAGGCCTTCCAGAACAGAATTCGCGGCTGTCGGGCCGGGTTTTCCCGGCCCTGCCGGGCTGCCCAGGCAGATGAACCCGATCAGGTGGTCCGCCGGGCCCAAGTTCAGGCTTGCCTTGAACTCCACGTCGAACACTCCGGCGCCCGAGAACAGGAAGCTGGCGTAGCCCAGCGCATGGGCCGCATTCAGGACCAGCTGCGTCGCGCCGGCCGCGGCGAAGGCCTGCTCGATGGGCGCGACCTTGTGCGCCGGGTCAATCTTGGCGGCCGCCACCACCAGTAGTGGCGCGCGCGCCGTCAGCCGGTACTTGTCGCGGTTCTGCGCGTAGCGCGTCGGGTCGCCCTGCACGCGGGTCGCGGCGGCGGCCAGCTGGTCGAAAAAAGCCTCGTAGTCAGCCGGGCGCACCACGAAGAAGCGCCACGGCCGCAACCGACCGTGGTCGGCGGCCCGCTGTGCGGCCCCCAGGATCTGCCGAAGTTCTGCCTCGCTGGGCGCGGGCGCGGCCATGAAGGCGCCGGCCAGCGAGCTGCGGGAAAGGAGGTTGTCGATCACGCGGGTGTCGGCAGACATGGGTGGCCTGGTGCGGTGGAGTACTCAGCGTGGGAGTGTAGTGCGTGTACCCTCTTGGGATACGCTCAAGCAGATCTCAGCCGGAACAACAAAAAATATCGGGGGCAGCATGTATTCCAGAACCGTGTTCGCAGTGACCGTGGGCCTTGTCGGCGCCCTGCTGGCTGCAGGCCAGAGCCAGGCCCAGCAGACCGGGCCCGGCGTGCAGGCGCCTCGTGACGCGAAATACCAGGACTACCTGGCCAGCCACTGCAAGAGCCCACCTGCCCCGGCGGCAGCGTTCACACCCCGGGCCCCGGCGGCCGCGCCACCGCCGCACCGGGACTACACGGTAGCGGCCATCCCCGGTGTCATCGCCGCCGGGCAGACCTGGACCACCGTCTGGACGGGCACCGGCAACAACGCCGATGGCCCGGTGGCCACCCCCGACGGCGGCGTGCTGTTCGCGCAGAACTCCGACAGCAAGGTCATGAAGCTCGATGCTCGTGGCGCCGTTTCATATCCGCATGCCGACACCAACACGGGTGGCGCGCTCTCGCGCAATACGCGCGGTGCGCTGTTTGTCGTGCAGCGCGGCCTGCCGCAGGCGATCTGGCAGCTGGAGCCCAGGCGCCAGCTTCTGGCCAACCAGTACAACGGCGAAGCACTGGATTGCACGGGTGCCCTGCTCAACGACCTGAGCGCCGACAGCAAAGGCGGCGTGTATTTCACGATGGGCGGTGTCTACCACGCCGACGCAAAGGGCGTGGTCAGCCATTACGGCACGCTCACAGGCGCAAACGGCATCATCCTGAGTCGCGACGAAAAGACGCTATATGTGACGGGTCGCCTGGCCGGTACGCCCGCCGCCGCGCCTTCGGCGGGGCGACCTGCCGGCATGGTGGCCTACGACGTGCAGCGCGATGGCTCGCTCACCAACGAGCGCCAGTTCGCGCTGGTGGGCGATGACGGCAGCGCCGTGGATGCGCAGGGGCGTCTTTACAGCACGGGCGGCGCGGGCGTGCAGGTGGTCGACAAGGACGGCACAGTGCTGGGCGAGATCCCTTCTCCGCTGCCGCTGATCACCGTGATGTTCAGCGGTCCCGACAAGAAGACGCTCTATGGCGTGGCCAACACCCAGCAGTTCGTGGAGATCTTCACGCTGCCGATGATCGCGCAGGGCTACAAGGGCAGGGCGAAGTAGCGGTAGGCCACCGCTGTCACCTGACGGCACCACTGCCGATCAGGTGTACCTGCCGTTGCGGATACGGAATGACGATGCCCTGCCGTTGCAGGGCCGTCACGATGGCCAGGTTCAGCTCGCCTTCTATTGCGCCATAGTCTGCAACGGCGACCCAGGGATTGATGGTGATGAAAACCGCCGACTCGCCCAGCGCACTGACCTGGACGAGCGGCGCGGGGTCTGCGAGCACCCGTGTGTTGGCCCTCACTTGCTCGGCGACCACGTGCAGGGCCTGGATCAGGTCTGCTTCATAGGCCACGCCCACTGTCAGGGCGGCCTGCCGGATCCGGCCATAATTGTGCAGCACCTCGCCAACCACCTTGCGGTTGGGCACCACGATAACGGACCGGTCTGCGTGCGTCAGCGCCGTGCTGAATAGCGTGATGGCCTCCACCCGTCCTTCTACGCCGATGATCGAGATGTATTCCCCAACGCGGTAAGGCCGCGTGAAGATGATGGTCAGCCCCGCCACCACGTTGCTCAGCACGCCCTGCGTGGCCAGCGCCACGCCTGCACCGGCCACGCTCAGTCCGGCGATCAGCGGCAGCAGGTCTACGCCCAGGTTCTGCAGGGCCATGATCACAAACAGCACCATGACCACAACGCGCGCCAATCGTGACAGCAGCAGCTGCACGGGCGGCTCCAGTCCCAGTCGCTGCAGCCCGCGTTCACTGGTGCGGCCCACCCACCGGGCCATGAACAGCCCCACCGCCAGCAGCAACAGGACAGTCAGCAGCTTGGGGCCGTATTGCAGGGCCAGTTCCCACAGCAACTTGCGGGAATCGTCGAGCGAGGCGATCTCAGGGGGCATCGTGTTGTTCCGTCGTCGTCAGAGTGAGCGCATGCAAGCGCTGTTCGAGTGCATGCAGCGAGGCCTCGATGGCCTGCCAGGCCGCAGCAGGCATCTGCTGGCGCTCACCCAGGATGTCGACCAGCAGCAGCTGCGCGCTCGCCCGCTGTAGTGAAACCAGCAAGGCCCGTGCAGCGGGCAGGTCCAGTTGCGTGGCCTGTGCAGCCCCATAGCTGCGGGGTTCGGTCTCTGCTGCGAGCAGGGCATTCGTGGCGGCCACCCGAGCCTGCAGCACCGCGGCCCTGCGGCGTGTCATGGCAGCGCGGTCCTCGCCGGCCGTCAGGGCCACCGTAAACTGGCGCAGGCTCTCGCACAGCCGGGCAAGCTGCGCGGGAACGGTTGCCCCGATGCGCAGCGAATACGTCAGGGCCACGACCATGGCCAGGCCGCTGCCGATCAGCGTGGCCCACATCCGCGCCACGGCCAGCGGCTCTGTCGCAGCACCCGCCAACCCTGCCAGGCACAACACCAGAATCGTTACGCCGATCACGGTGATGGAATAGTTGGCGCTAAGAAAGGCGATGGTCAGAAACGCGCCGACGCCCAGCAAGGCTGCAATGCCAAGCGGCTCGTGGACGAGGTGCAGCGACAGGGCTGCGACCAGGACGCCGATCAGCGTGCCCCAGATGCGCATGCCCAGTTTCGAGACGGTGCCCCCGGCCTCGGGCTTGAAGATCCAGGCCACGGTCAGGGGGATCCAGTAGGCGTGATGCGCAAGGTGCGTGTCCCACGGTCCCAGCGAAACGGCTGTGGCGATCCCAAACACCAGGGCCATCTGCACGGCGTGCCGCAGGTTGCGATCCCCAGCGTGCAGGTGCGCCCGCAAGCTGGCGCGCAACCCCACGCGCTCTACCACAACCGATTCCGTGCGCGCCGGCCTGCCTACCGGCCAGTCCTGACCCAGTGCCGTCACCGCATCGCCCAGCGCTTCGCACAGTTGTGCGGCCAGCTGGCAGCTGGCCGGGTCTTCGCAGCGCTCGCTCGCTGCCTTGAAGCGGGCGAGCAACGGTGCAAGCTGAGGCACGTCGCGTTTGCGCAGCAGGGCACCGCCAATGGCCTTGCTCAGGTCGCCGGTCGCCGCGAACAGCGGGCCGTGGCTCGGCGGTACCTGTGTGTCCGGCGGCAGCGCCGAGAGTGCAAAAACCAGGGCGCGCGCACGCTCCGCGCCGGCCAGCAGCGTCTTCAACCAGGCGGCAGTCTCGCCGGCCGCACCGCAGAGGCGGACCGAACGATCTGCCGCGAGCACGGCTGTGGCGATGCCGGTGTCCGACCACCGCTCGGCCGGGTGCGTGCACACCTCGCCGAGTTGCCGGTAGGCGAGGGCGAGCTTGCGACGGGTGGGCTGGAAGCGCCGAAAGGGCGCGGCGGTCAGCGTAACGCCCATGGCCGCCACACCGCCCAGGACCAGGCAGGCCCCATCCAGGAGGGCAACGCCCGGGCTGATGGCCGACCCGGCATAGAAAGAAAACAGCGCCAGGCAGAACACGCCCACCAGCCCACTGGCCGGCCCCAGGGCGCCGGCATAGCCGACGAGCGCCGCGGCACAGATCGCCACGGGCAGGTGCAGGTACCAGACTGCGGACACCAGGCCGCCCACCACGGTGAACGCGGCACAGGCGAGCGTCGTGTAGAGCATGGTGCGCGCGCGGATCGCGTACGGATCGCCGAAGTCGCCCAGATTGCCGAACAGGATGCCCAGCGAGAGCGGCACACCCAGATCCAGCCGGCCATAGGCCCGTGCCACAAGCAGCACGCCGACCATGCCCAGCGCAGTGCGCAGCCCCAGCGCAACGGTCACCAGCGCAGGGTCAATCTGGAAGCAGGCTGTGAGGTGGCGGCGTGCAGCCGGTACGGCCAGCGCCGCCAGCATGACGGCGGCGAAAGCGATCAGTGAGTTCGACATGCAGTGCTACGAATCAATCCCGAAAATTCTCGAACTGCAGCGGCACGCCCGCCTCGGCCTTGCGCAGCAGCGCGATGGCGTCCTGCAGGTCGTCGCGCTTCTTGCCGGTGATGCGCAGCTTGTCGCCCTGGATCTGCGCCTGCACTTTCATGCCGCTTTCCTTGATCGACTTGATGAGCTGTTTG
>CANGFJ010000194.1 GCA_947453065.1 Pseudomonadota bacterium | reverse complement strand
TCCCTCTCGGCAGCGGTCGTCGATTCCATCATGGTCCAGTCCCGCCGCAACAACCCCGATCGCGGCATCACGGGCATCCTGTGCTACAGCGATGACATCTTCCTGCAGGTGCTGGAAGGCAGCCGCGATGATGTCTGCGAAACCTTCAATGCCATCGTCCGTGATGACCGCCATTCCAATGTGCGCATCCTCTGCTTTGACGAGATTTCCGAGCGCCGCTTCGGCGGCTGGACCATGGGCCAGGTGAACATCGCCAAGGTCAATCCGTCCCTGCTGCTCAAGTACGCGCAGAAGCCGGTGCTGAACCCGTTCAACTGTTCCGGGCGCGCCTCCATGGCACTGCTCGAGGAATTGATCGCCACGGCTTCGGTATTGGGTCGCGGGGCCTGACTGCCCGCAGGGTTGCCGATACGGTACGCCCCGTAGCGTTCAGGGATGATTCAGGCCTGCAGTTGGACTATCTAGCCAGACCATCTGCTAGAATTATTAAGTGTTTTTTCAACGATTATCGGGGGATCCAAGAATGAAGCGTCTGATCAGCATCGGCCTCGCAGCAGCACTGTCCGTGGCCGCCGTCCATGCCGCCGAAGGCCCGCCGTCGCCGGAAGACCAGGCCAAGGCCCAGGTCGAAACCCGCCAGGGCCTGTTCAAGGTCATCGGCTTCAGCAACCGTCCGGTGGGCGGCATGCTTCGCAACCAGACGCCGTTCGACGCCGCCGTCGCGCAGAAGGCTGCCGAGCGCGTGGCCGAGCTGGGCGCGATCATCCCGGACGTGTTCCAGGCGGACACCCGCAAGTTCCCGGCCATCAAGACGACGGCGCTGGAAGGCATCTGGAACAGCCAGGCCGACTTCAAGGTCAAGGCTGACGACCTGGTGAAGGCTGCCACGGCGATGGCCGCTGCCGCCAAGACCGGTGACAAAGACGCCACCCTGAAGGCCGCTGCTGCGGTCGGCAAGGCCTGCGGCAGCTGCCACGACCAGTACCGCGCGAAGTAATTCGTCCAGTCAGGTTGATGGGAAAACCGGGAGCGTCCTGCTCCCGGTTTTCAGCCGCAGGGGCTGCGGCGAAGACTAATAATCCAGTGACGGCGGCGGCGGTGCGTAGTGCACCAGCGCATAGACCGCACCCGCGCACACCAGCGCCACAATCAACGCCTTCAGCAATTCCGAACTGCGGATGGCTTCGCTCGCCGGAACCTGCGCCGCAGGCTTCTTCCCGCTGACCATGGCAGACACCAGGTTCTGCCGCTTGTACACGCGGTAGAACAGGATGGCCGCAATGTGCAGGCCGATCACCCAGAGCAATATCTCGTACACCTCGTGGTGCAGGCCGCCCATCTTGGTCGAGAGCGCCGCGCTGACAGCCGGGAAGTACGGGCCCGACCACACGATGTCGTCGGAGGTGAACAGTCCCGTGAAAGCCTGTGTGCCGATCAGGCCCAGCATGACGACCACCATGATCGCACCGGCCGGGTTATGGCCAACCGTCGGGATTGAATCGCGCTTCAGGACGGTCTTCACATACGCCACCAGGCGTGTCGGCCCCGGCAGGAAGCTGGCAAACCGGGCATGCCGCGGACCGATCACGCCCCAGATGAGGCGGAACAGCAGCAGGCCGATGACGCAATAGCCAATGCGGAAGTGCCACTCCATCCAGGAGAGGTCCACCCGCGAGGACAGCCAGTTCATGTAATCGGCGTCCGCTTTGGCCGTTACCCACATCCCGACAATGCCCAGCACCAGCAGCCAGTGAAAGGCCCTGAGCGGCAGATCCCAAACCAGGCGTTTTTCCGCCATGCCTACTACCTCAATAAACCCTTTGAACGGCTACATTCTAGCGCTGCGCCGTGGCCTTTGACCCCAGGAGTTCCTCGATCAACTTGGCGGAGTCCGGGTGCACGGTGACCCCCTGCCCGCCTCGGCCCTGCCCGCCTGCCTTGCCGAGCGCGTAGTCCAGGGCGGTGAACCCCTTTAAGTCCTTGGCATCCAGCGGCGCCTGCTGGGCGGCCAGATGACGGATGACCTCGTTCCAGCCCCAGAAGGCGGCGCCATGCAGGGCCGTACGTCCCTGGCTGTCCTGCAGGGTTACCTCCCCGCCACCGGCCAGCAGCAGCGTCAGGCTCGCGATGGTCTGCGCCTGGGTCTTGAGGGAGCCCCGCGTGTCGATGTTGGTCGACCCCACGCCGGCCGCCGCCATCACGGCGTTGATGCCAGCGACCTGCGGCAGATTCGGGTTGCCGCCATGGGCCAGCAGCAGCGTGATGGCTGCCGTATCTCCCGCCTTGGCAGCGCGGATCAGGGGCGTGGTGCCGATGGTCAGCAGTGTATCGGCGCCGCGGTCTGCGCCCACGGCCCGATAAGGGGGCAGCAGCTTCAGTTGCAGGTTGGGGTTCGCACCGGCCTTGAGCAGCAGGTCGATCATCTGCAGGCTGGTGGTCTTGTCCAATGACGGCAGGTCGGCGCGGCCACCCCGTGGCAGGGTGTTGAGGTCGACCGCGCAGTACAGCGCCGTGCGGCCCCACCAGTCCCACAGGTTGGGGTTGGCGCCCTTGGAGAGCAGGTAGGCACCCGTATCGAAATTGAAATTGTTGACCGCCAGGATGAGCGGCGTCACGCCTTCCGGATCGGCGTAATCGATCTTGGCGCCCTTCTCGACCAGGTGCTTCGCGCAGTCCAGGCAACCTTGTCGCGCGGCAAACATCAGCGCCGTGAAGCCGCCCGCAGGACGGTACTGCGCGCGCGGCTCGCCGCTGACCTGGCGCTGGCTCTGGTTGACCAGCGTCACGGCATTCACCGCGGCGCCGCGGGCCAGCAGCTCACGCACCATCGCAGGCTGGCTCTCGGCAGCGGCCCACATCAGGGCAGTCTGGCCGCGCAGTTTCTCCGCGGCATTGACCTTCGCGCCGCGCTTGATCAGCAGGCGCGCCGCGTCGACATTGCGGGTGCGCGCAATGACCATCAGCGCCGTCTGGCCCTGGGCGTTTGTGGCTTCGGGGTCTGCACCCGCCTTCAGCAGTTTCTCCAGCACGGCCACGTTGCCGATGACGGCCGCCTCGGCCATCGGGCTTGCGCCGTAGTCGTTGACTGTATTGACCTTGGCCCTGGCCTTGAGCAGCGCGTCGATCAGTTCGATGTCGTCGTTGTGCGTGGCCCAGTGCAGCGCCGTCGTGCCGTCTTCCCCTGCCGCGTTCACATCGACGCCCTGGTGAATCAGTGCCAGCGCGGCATGGCTATCGCGTGCCTGCGCAGCCGTCACCAGCGGCGCGTCTGCAGCGCTCGCCAGGCCGATGCCACCCAGGGTCAGGACAATCGCAGGTATCCAGGCTCTCACGAGGTCAGATCTCCGTCAGCAGTGCGGTGCTGTCGCCGATGGACTTCTCGGGCACGCCGGACTTATCGAGCACGGTGAGTAGCGCGTTGGCCAGCGGCGTGTGGTCCGGGTAGCGCACATGGCGACCCGACTTCATCTTGCCGCAACCGCCACCGACCAGCGCCGTGGGCAGCGGGAACTGGTTGTGCGCGTCGCTGTTGCTCATATTGCTGCCGTACAGAATCATCGAATGGTCGAGCATCGAGCCCTCGCCATCGGGCATGTCGGCGAGCTTCTTGAGGAACTTGGCGAACTGTTCGGTGTGGTAGCGCTGGATGCGCACCAGCTTTTCCTTCTTGGCCGGGTCGTTCTGGTGATGCGACAGCGGGTGGAAGGCATCGGCCACGCCGATGTGGTTGTAGGTCATGTTGCTGACCTCGGCGGCCATCATGAACGTCTGGATGCGCGTCAGGTCGGCCTGGTAGGCCAGCGCCATGATGTCGAACATCAGGTTGATCTGGTCGTTGAAGGCATCGGGTATGCCGACCGGCACTTCGGGCAGCTTCAGCCGCGAGAGGTCCTGCTTTTCGGTCTTCTGCACGCGGCGTTCGATCTCGCGGATGCTGTCCAGGTAGTCGGCAATCACGATGCGATCTGACGCGCCCAGCGACTTCTTGAGGTCTTCGGCCTCGCTGCCGACCATGTCGAGGATGCTGGAATACTGCTGCGAGAGCAGCCGGCGCTCTTCCGGCGAGTTGCCGCGGCCGAAGAGCCGCTGGAACAGGCTGCGCGGGTTGTACTCCATCGGCAACGGCGTGGTGGGCGTGCGGAACGCAATGGTGCCGGAATAGCTGCAACCGTAGGCGCGGTCGCAGGCGCCACCGCCACCGGGGGCTTCGGTAGCCACTTCCAGCGAGGGCAGCGGTGTGTCCTGGCCAATGTGCGCCGCCGCCATCTGGTCGGCCGTCACGCCGCCAAAGGCCTCATGCGTTTCGCGCGGATGTACGCAGGAGAGCCAAGTGCCCGGCACGATGGCGTGCACAGCAGCGCTCTGTGCCGGCCGGTTGCCCAGGCCACTGATAATCGTGGTCTGGTTGCGGAAGGCCTTGAGCGGTTCGAGGATCGGGCTGAGTTCGTAGTCCGCGCCTTCGGTGGCGGGCGTCCACTTGTCCATGATCGCGCCGTGCGGGAAGTACACGAACCCCAGCCGCATCTTCGCCGCCGCGGCCGTCTTGGCCAGTGCGGTTTGCGCGGGGATCATGGCATCCAGCAGCGGCAGGGCCAGGGCCACGCCCGCCCCTTTCAGGAAGGTGCGGCGCGGAAGGTGTTTCTTGGTGATGAACATCTGGGTTGCCCCTCGTCGATACGGCTTAATGGACCGGGCTGGCAGGCTGCGCGAGCGAAGCGGACTGGGCCGGCTTCTCGGGCGCCACCATCGCCTTCTG
>CANGFJ010000193.1 GCA_947453065.1 Pseudomonadota bacterium | reverse complement strand
CGTGACGGCGTCGATGAGTTCGCCGGCCTCGGCCTGCAGCAGCTCGTCGCGTGGCCAGGTTTCCAGCAGCTGCTGCAGCCGCTTGCCGTCGTGGCTGGTGGGCGTCAGCTTGAAGTGGCGGATGACCTGCGCGAGCTTCTGCCGCAGCAGCGGGATCTCGAAGGGGCTGCTGCGATAGGCGGCCGAGGTCCACAGGCCGATGAAGCGCTGCTCGCCCACGACCTGGCCTGAGGCATTGAACTGCTTGATGCCCACGTAGTCGAGCGGGCCGGCACGGTGCACGGTCGACGACTGCGCCCCCTTGGTGACGATGAGCAGCGAGGTCGCGGTGGCCTCGCGCCGCAGGTCGATGGCCCGCACGCGCGGGGCCTGGGCTTCGTGGGCCGGCACAGCGCGCTGCGGGCGCAGGATGCCGCGCTCGCTGCCGGCCACCGTGGCCAGCTGCAGTCGTGCGCCCTGGCCGGTCAGCCGGGAGCGGCGGGAACCGAGGAATACGAAACGTCCGTCCAGCATCCATTCGAGGAAGGCGATGCTTTCGGCGACCAGCGTAGCGGGCAGTGGCGGTGGTGCGGCCTGCAGGGCGTCGATGGCGGCGCGCAGTTCACGCTGCATCGGCTGCCAGTCGCGGCAGGCCAGGCGCACATCAGCCAGTGCGGCGCGCAGTCGCTGTTCGAGCTCGGCGCGCTGGGTGTCGTCTTCGAGGTAATCGATGACCAGGCACTGCCACGATTCCTGGCGCACACCGGGCGCGTCCGGCTCGCCAATGGCCTGCAGCTGGCCGCGGGCATCGCGACGGGCGCGCAGGATCGGATGCGCAATGGCCTGCACCGGGTGGCCTGCGCCCGCGAGCGTCATCACCTGGGTGTCGACGAGGAAGGGCAGGTCGTCACAGACCAGCTGCACGAGGGTGTAGGGGCTGCCGTCTTCGCGGGCGGGGGGATTCACCAGCCGCAGCAGCGTCTGGCCGGCGCGGCGCTGGAGGCCGAAAGCCAGGTGGTCCAGCAGCATGGCGGCCACGGCACGCGGGGATTGGCTGCGCAGGTCGGCCAGTGGCAGGCCGTCGAGATAGTCCTGGGCAAAAGACAGCGCGAGGGCGGAACCCTGGGCGCCGAGGCCGGTGCGCAGCGTTTTCAGGACGCGCGTGACCAGTGCCCGCCGCCCGGCGGAGGGGGGCGCGTGTTTCAGCGGGGCAGTTCCAGGTCGGCGATGACTGCGCCCAGCAAGCGCACCGCTTCGCCGCCGGTGACACAGCGGTGGTCGAAGGTCAGCGACAGGGGCATGCGGCGATGGATCTCGACGCGGTCGCCCACGGCGACGACATCGCGCGACACCTTGCCGGCGCCGAGGATGGCAATGGCCGGCGGCACGACGACCGGCGTGGCGTAGCGCCCCGCCATGACGCCGAAGTTCGACAGCATGAAGGTGAAGTCGCGCAGGTCGGCGGCCGGCAGCGTGCGGTCGCGCGCGCCGACCTTCAGGCGGTTGATCTCGTCGCGCAGTTCCGGTGGCGTGCGGTTGCCGACATCGCGGATGACCGGCACCAGCAGGCCATCGGGCGTGTCGACGGCAATGCCGACGTTGATGTGGCTGAAGATGCGGCGGCCCTGCGAGGCGGCGTCGTACCAGGCGTTGAGGCCGGGCTCGGCGCGGCAGCCGGCCGCAATGGCGCGCAACAGGCGGGCGGTGTAGTCGGAGCCGGACTCCCAGCCCTGGATGTCGGCATCGTCGACGACGGTGCACTCCATGACGTTGTCGCGCGCCATCGACATGCTCTGGGCCATCGCGCGGCGCAGGCTGCGTAGCACTTCGAGTTCGCCCTCGTCATGCGTCGGGCCTGCGGGCCGCAGCGCGCTGGTGATCTGCTGCGGTGGGGCGGCGGCGGGTGCGCGGGGCGCGGCCTGCGGCAGGCCGGCAGCCATGACGTCATCGACTGTCACCAGCCCGTCGCGGCCGCTGCCGTCGAGCGTGGTGATGTCGAGCCCGAGGCGCCGCGCAAGGTCGCGCGCAGCGGGCACGGCGCGGGTGCGCACTGCGCTGCCGTCGGCGGTGGCGCGGCGCGCTGGCGCTTCGCGGATCTCTTCGTCGCTGGTCGGCATCAGGCCGACCACGCCGCCCGAGGCGGTGGTCGGTGCGGACACTTCGGCGTCGAGGCGGAAGTCGACCAGCGGCGCACCGGTGGCGATGGTGTCCCCCGGCTTGCCGAACAGCGCGGTGATGACGCCGGCGTAGGGCGAGGGCACTTCGACCACGGCCTTGGCCGTTTCCATGGCCACCATGGGTTGGTCGACGGTGACGCGGTCGCCGATGGCCACGTGCCAGCGGACGATTTCTGCTTCCTGCAGGCCTTCACCCAGATCGGGCAGATTAAAACGCGACATGTAATGGGGTTCCTTTGATCTGGCGGTCAGGCCCGGACCGTCTCGCGGATGCCATCGGCGATCCGTTCGACACTGGGAATGTAGTCGTGTTCAAGGCGGAAATACGGCATCACCGTATCGTAGCCGGTGATGCGGCGTATCGGTGCGTGCAGGTCGTACAGGCCACGTTCGGCCACGGTGGCGGCGATTTCGGCGCCGAGGCCGCAGTTGCGCGCGGCCTCGTGCACGATGACCAACCGGCCGGTGCGGGCGACGGAATCGAGGATGCTGCCGTGGTCGATGGGCGAGAGCGTCGCCAGGTCGAGGACATCACAGCCGATCTTCTCGAGCGACAACTGCTCCGCAGCGCGCAGCACGTCATGGGTCATGGCGCCCCAGGTGACGACGGTCACGTCCTCGCCTTCGCGCAGGGGGTGGCAGACGTCCAGCGGCAAGGCCAGGCCGTCGTCGAGCACTTCTTGTTTGGCCATGCGGTACAGCCGCGTGGGCTCCAGGAACATGACCGGGTCGGGGTCGCGGATGGCCGCCAGCATCAGCCCATAGGCACGTGCGGGCGTTGAGGGGCACACCACGCGCAGGCCGGCGTGATGACAGAGCAGCGTTTCCAGGCTTTCGGAGTGGTGCTCGGGTGCGTGGATGCCACCGCCATGGGGCATGCGCATGACGATGGGCAGGGTGATGCGGCCGCGGGTTCGGTTGCGCATGCGGGCCATGTGGTTGGCGATCTGGTCGATGGCCGGGTAGATGAACCCCATGAACTGGATTTCGGCCACGGGCTTCAGGCCCTGCGCGGCCATGCCGACGGCCATGCCGGCGATCATGCCTTCGGCCAGTGGCGTGTCCTGCACGCGCAGCGTGCCGTAGCGTTCCTGCAGCCCTACGGTCGCGCGGAACACGCCACCGTTCTTGCCGATGTCTTCACCCAGCAGCACGACGTCAGGGTCGTGCCCGAGCTCCCAGTTCAGGGCCAGATTGATGGCTTCAACCAGTGTGACCTTTGCCATGGCGCGCCTCAGCCGTGGCCGACGGCGTAACGCCGTGCGGTCTCGCGCTGCTCGACCAGGTGAGCGGGCAGCGTGGCGAAGAGGTGGTCGAACATCGAGTCGGTGGAGGCCTTGGGGTTGGCCTGGTAGGCCAGCACGGCGGCATCGATCTGCGCGGTGCAGTCCTCGCGCAGGGCGCGCTCGCGTCCCTCGTCCCAGCAGTCCAGGGATTCCATGTAGCGCCGCAGGCGCAGCAGCGGTTCGCGCTGCCAGGCGGCTTCGAGTTCACCGGCCGGGCGGTAGCGCGTGGCGTCGTCGGCGGTGGTGTGGTCGCTGAGGCGATAGGTGAGGGCTTCGACGACGGTCGGGCCTTCACCGGCACGGGCCCGTGCGAGCGCAGCCTGCATGACCTCGCGCACGCCGATGACGTCGTTGCCATCGACCTGCACGCCGGGAATGCCGGCGGCGATGGCCTTCTGGGCCAGCGTCTGCGCGGCGGTCTGCTCGCCCACGGGAATGGAGATGGCCCAGCCGTTGTTGACGATGACGAACACGACCGGCAGCGCGTGCGCGCCGGCCAGGTTCATCGCTTCATAGAAGGCGCCCTGCGAGGTGCCGCCATCGCCGATGTAGGCGACGGCGCAGCGGGGCTCGCCGCGCAGCTTGAAGGCCATGGCCGCGCCGGCCGCGTGCGGACACTGCGAGGCGATGGGCACGCACCAGGGGAAGTCCTCGCGCGGGCCGGCGAAGTTCGTGCCGCGCTCGTCGCCACCCCAGTAGATGAAGATCTCGGCAAGCGTCACGCCGCGCCACAGCTGTGTACCGTATTCACGGTAGACGGGGCAGAGCACGTCTGCGTCCTGCATGGCTGCGCCGACGCCGACATGCGTGGCCTCGTGGCCGGTGCAGGGGGCGTAGGTGCCCAGCTTGCCCGTGCGCTGCAGGTTGATGGCCTTGGTGTCGAACAGGCGGCACAGGGTCATGACCCGGTACATTTCGTGGAGCTGGGCGGGGTCGCGGGCGAAGTCCGGCAGCGGACCGGTGGGCTGGCCCGCGTCGTCGAGCAGTTGCTGGTAGCGGATGTTGAATTCGGCGACTGTCTTCAACGGTAATCCTCGCCCGGCAGGCCTGATAATCAATGATTATAAGCGTAGGATCGCGGTCCCCGCTGCATTGACGCAGCACCGTGCCGAGCGCTGATGAGCCAGACCCACCCGCGCGGTGGCATTGCCGCCGCTGCCACCGCGTATTTCATCTGGGGACTGTTCCCGCTGTACTGGAGCCTGATGGCTGCGGTGCCGCTGTTCCAGTTGCTGGCGCACCGCGTGGCCTGGTGCGCGGTCGCCGTCTGGCTCTACCTGTTGTGCAAGGGCGACGCGGCCTGGTGGCGCAGCCTGTCGCGACCGGT
>CANGFJ010000192.1 GCA_947453065.1 Pseudomonadota bacterium | reverse complement strand
GCGCCGCGCGTGACCGCGCCGTGTACCTGGGTGACCCGGCGTTCACGTCGATCCCCACGCAGCGCTTGCTCGATCCGGCTTATGCAGCCGGCATTCGCACCGCCATCCGCCTTGATCGCGCCACGCCCAGCGACACGCTGGCCGATGCGCCCGAAGGCGCCGCGGGCGGCACCAACACCACGCACTTCTCCATCCTCGACAAGGACGGCAACCGCGTCGCCGGCACCATCACGCTGAATGCGGGCTTTGGTTCCGGGCTCATGGTGCGCGGCACGGGCCTGATCCTGAACAACCAGATGGATGACTTCTCGATCAAGCCGGGTGTGCCCAACATCTATGGCCTGGTCGGTGCGTCGGCCAATGAGATCGCGCCGGGCAAGCGCATGCTCTCCTCGGTCACGCCCACCTTCGTCGAAGGGCCGCGCGGGTTCCTGATCGTGGGGTCGCCGGGTGGCAGCGTCATCACCGGCATGGTGCTGCTGGCCACGCTCGACTGGATCGATGGCAAGAGCGCGCAGCAGATCGTGGCTGCGCCGCGCATCCACCACCAGTACCAGCCCGATGTGCTGATGTATGAGGACAAGGCGCTCAGCAGCGAAGAGATCGCCGTGCTGGAGAAGCAGGGCCACCAGCTGCGCAAGCGCGAGACCTGGGGCAACCTGCAGGTGGTCACGTATGACGCGAAGACCGGCGAGGTCAGTGCCGCGTCAGATCCGCGCGGCGTCGGAACGGCGGGGCTGTACTAGCCCCGTTGCGGTTTCCTATTCCGCCACCAGCACGGTAAACGTGTCGGGCAGCGGCGCGGCGCGCGGCCGTGGCTGCTGCGCGGTGGCTGCGGGCACCGGGCCGAACTTTGCGCTCACGGTGAAATAGCGGTGCGTGAGCGGATCAAACGTCATCGTGCGGGCCCCGGCTTGCGTGGGCAGCGTGGCGGTGACCACGAATTTGGCGCCTGCGTCCGCACGCACGAAGCTCATCGTGCCCTCGCCGTTGGACACCACCACCAGATTGCGGTCGGCGTCATAAATCACCGCGTCCGGGCCCTTGCCGATGGCGACGCGCGCGACAGCCTTGCCGGTTGCTGTATCGGTAACGGCCAGCACTTTGTCATCACAGACCGAGAACAGGCGACCGTGGACGGCGTCGATGGCCAGGCCCGTGGGTTCGTCGCAGCCGGTCAGTTCCCAGTTGGCGTCGATGCTGAGCTTCTTCGCATCAATGGCCACCAGTCGTCCCGGTGCGCTCTCGATGTTCACATAGACATGGCCCTTGCCATCCGTGGCCGCGAACTCCGGCTTGTCGGGCATGGGCAGGGTGGCGAGCACGGCCAGGGTCTTCGCGTCCAGCACTGTCGCATCCTTGCTGCGGCCGTTGAAGAGGAAGAGCCGCTGGTTCAGCGGTTCGTAGAGGATGGCGTCGGGGTTGTTGCCCGGCACCGGCACCTCGCGCAGGACCGCGAGCGTGGCGTAATCAAACTCGGTGACGGTATTGCTGCGGCCGTTGCTGCTGTAGCCCCGCTGCAGGTTCGCGGCCAGTGCCACGCCGTGCACACCACTGAGCTTGGGGATCTGTCCCAGCAGCGCGCCGGATTGGGTGTCCACCACCTCGACCTGCTCACCGTGGGCGATAAACAGGCGGTGCAGCGGTGCATCCATGGTCAGGTAATCCCAGCCGCCGGTGCCGGGTACGGGCCAGCGGGCGCTGATGCGGGGCGTTGCGGTGGCGGCCGCGTCAGCAGCGGCCGCAGCCGGGAGGCCGTAGGCCAGACCCACGAGGGTCAGCACGGCGGGGAGGAGGGATGCGCGCGGACTGACCATGAGTGGGCTCCTGATGTGGGTGTGTGTTCAGCAATACACCGTCTGCGTGACGGTGTATTCCTTCAGGCCTTCCGGTCCGAACTCTACGCCGATGCCCGACTGCTTGATGCCGCCGAACGGCGCATTGGGCTGGATTCCGCCGTGCTTGTTCACCCAACCGGTGCCGCACTCCAGACGCTGCACGAGCTGTTTGGCCTTGCTGACATCGCTGCTCCACACCGAGCCGCCCAGGCCCAGCGGGTTGTCGTTGGCGCGACGCATCGCGTCCTCGACGTCGGTGTAGCGGATGATCGGCAGCACGGGGCCGAACTGCTCTTCGTCGACCAGGCGCGTGCCTTCCTGCACATCGGCCACGAAGGTGATCGGATAGAAATAACCGTTGCCGCCGCGCGGCGCGCCACCACAGAGGATGCGGCCGCCGGCCTGCTTGGCCTCGTTGACCAGCGCGCAGACGCGCTTGAACTGCATCTCGTTCTGGATGGGGCCCAGCTGGTTGCTTTCGTCGCGGCCGTCGCCCATCGGAACGGTGGCGGCAAACTCGACCAGCGCATCACAGACCGCGTCATAAATGCTGTCGTGCACGTACAGGCGCTTGAGCGCGGCGCAGGTCTGACCGCCATTGATGAAGGCGCCCCAGAACAGGCCCGGTGCGATGGCCTTCGGGTCGGCGTCTGGCAGCACGACGCCGGCGTCGTTGCCGCCCAGCTCCAGCGTCAGGCGCTTCAGCGTGGGGGCCGCCGAGGCCATGATCTTGCGGCCCGTGGCGGTGGAGCCGGTGAACACCATCTTCGAGATGCCCGGGTGCGCGGACATCACCGCGCCCAGCGAGTCGGCGCCGCTGACGCAGTTGACCACGCCCGGCGGCAGCACTTCGTTCATCAACTCGACCATGCGGATCGTGGAAAGCGGGGTGTAGGGCGAGGGCTTGATCACAATGGTGTTGCCCGTGCGCACGGCCGGAATGAGGTGCCAGCTGCCGATCAGCATCGGCCAGTTCCACGGCGTGATCGAGCCGATGACCCCGATGGCCTTGCGATGCAGCTCGATGCGGCCCTGCTCGTTGTCCTGGATGACCTCGACCGGCAACTGCAGGTCGGCGGTGGAGTGCGTCCAGAATGCGGTACCGCCGACTTCAAAGCGCGAGCCCAGGCCGTTGAGCTGCTTGCCCTGCTCGGCGGTGATCAGCTGCGCCAGTTCTTCGGCGTGCGCCTCGATCTTGGCGGCGATGGCATGGCAGGCGGCCTGGCGCTCGGCGTCGGGGGTGACGCTCCAGGTCTTGAAGGCTTCGGCGGCGGCGGCCACGGCATCGTCCAGGTCCTGCGGGGTGCCCAGCGGCATGCGGCCCACCACCTCGAAGGTCGAGGGGTTCTTCACGTCGGCGTAGTCGGCGGTCTTGCGCGCCGTGCCGTTGATAATCAGTGCGTAATCCATGTGGCGCTTCTCTTTACGGAACGTTCGACCCCCGGATTGGGTGGCCCGAGTCTACACCGGTAGATCCCACGATCGATCGGGGGCGCCAGAGGCCGTAACATGGGGCCTCATACTGATTCGAATGAGACAGCCGATGCGCAGGACAGGGATGGCGAAGGGAATGCTGGCGCTGCTGCTGGCGGCCTGCACGGTGGTGCAGGCCGGGCAGCCTGCCGACGTCACTGCACGCTCGGCCGATGGCTCCACGCCGCTGCTGCTGGCGGCCTATGCCGGCGACACCGCGCGCGTCGCCGAATTGCTGAAAGCCGGCGCCGATGCGCGGGTGGCCAATCGCTATGGCGCCTCGCCGATGGGCGAGGCGGCGCGGCGTGGCGACACCGAGATCCTGCGGCTGCTGCTCAAGGCCGGCGCCGATCCGGAATCCCCGAACCCGGAAGGCCAGACGGCGCTGATGGCCGTGGCCCGCACGGGCAACATCGAGGCGGCCAAGGTGCTGCTCTCGCACGGCGCGAAGATCGACGCGCGCGAGCAGTGGGGCGGACAGACCGCGCTCATCTGGGCGGCGGCGCAGGGGCAGCCGCAGATGATCCGTTTCCTCATCGGCAAGGGCGCCAACCCCAACGCCCGTGCCGTCGTGCGGGAGTGGCAGCGTCGCGTCACCGCCGAGGGCCGGCCCAAGGACATGAATCGCGGTGGCTTTACGCCGCTGCTGTACGCGGCCCGCGAAGGGTTCACGGACTGCGTGCGCGAGCTCGCCCGGGGTGGCGCCGATCTGAATCTTGCCGATCCCGATGGCACGACGCCGCTGGTGCTGGCACTGATGAACGGCCACTGGGATGCCGCCAAGGCGCTCATCGACGCCGGTGCCAACGTCAACCTGTGGGATTTCTGGGGCCAGGCGCCGTTGTACGTCGCCATCGACCTCAACACCATCCAGTCCGGCGGGCGTATCGAATTGCCGACCGATGACAAGGCCACCAGCCTGGCGCTCATCCAGCTGCTGATCGACAAGGGCGCCGACGTCAACCAGCAGCTGAAGCTGCGGCCGCCGTTCCGGCATGCGGTGCAGGATCGCCTGTCCGATCCGATGCTCACCACGGGCGCGACGCCGCTCTTGCGCGCCGCCAAGGCCGGCGACGTGCCGGTCATCAAGCTGTTGTTGGCGGCGCATGCGCTCGTTGATCTGCCCAACGTCCTGGGCCATACGCCGCTGATGGCCGCTGCCGGCGCGGGGCGTGGCAACAACCCGACACGCGGTCGCATCAAGACCGAGGCACAGGCCATCGAGGCGATCCGCCTGCTGAAGGAAGCCGGCGCCGAGGTGAACGCGCGCGCGGTGCTGGGCGACACCGCCGTGCATGGCGCGGCCATCCGCGGCTGGCACGAGGCGATCACGCTGCTGGCCCGCTACGGCGCCAACCTGGACGTGGCCGACAAAGACGGCATGACGCCCATCGACTATGCGCTGTCGCGCTATCCGCCCACCTATCTGGAAGCCAAGCCGCTGCCGTCAGAGGCGACCGCCGCCGTGCTGAAGCAGCTGGGTGCGACCAAAGAGACGCTCGATCCGCCCAAGTGGCCGCCGG
>CANGFJ010000191.1 GCA_947453065.1 Pseudomonadota bacterium | reverse complement strand
GGAGCGCGCCTAGCTTTTAGTAATACGGCACGGAAACGAGATTTACCGTATTACCGAAGCGAGCGTAAGTCATTGATTTAATGGTGCCCAGGGGCGGAATCGAACCACCGACACGCGGATTTTCAATCCGCTGCTCTACCAACTGAGCTACCTGGGCGCTGAGATTTCAGCGATGCGAGCCCGCTATTAGACCGGTCGGGGTCGGGGTGCGTCAAGCGCCAATCGGGCATGTCATGCTCTGCCTCTCTCAGGGACGAATGGGGAACAGTCATGGATCTGGACGTCACAACGCTGTCGGTGGACGGGGTGCCGGTGCTGCGGCTGGCGGGCCGGCTGAACAACACGGCGGCGCGGCTGCTGGAGCCGGTGCTGGCGGGGGCCGAGGTGCCGGTGGTGTGGGACGTCGCGGAGCTGGGCTATGTGGCCAGCGCGGGCCTGCGGGTGCTGCTGACGCACGAGCAGCGGCGGCGCAAGGCAGGGGCGCCGGCGACGGTGCTGGTGGGGCTGCAGCCGGCGGTGGCGGAGGTGTTTGCGATCACGGGGCTGGCGGCGCTGTGGCGGCAGGCGCCCACGCTGGCCGACGCGGTGGCGGCGGTGGGCGGGGTGGCGGCGCCGCAGGCGGCCGAGCGGCTGGAGCTGCTGCCGGGGCGCTGGGTGGCGGTTAGCGCCGCTGCGGGCGCATCGGGCGAGCTGTTGCAGTGGCAGGACGCGGGCTGGGCGGCGGCGAGCCTGGGCGACCTGCGCCTGTCGCTGGGTCGCGGTGGCCTGGGGGTGCGGCGGGAGGTGGCGGCGGCGCGCGAGGCGGACTTTGTGTTTCTGGGGGGGCTGCTGGGTCTGGCCTTTGCGGACGGCGAGACGGACGCGCTGGTGGTGGCCGACCCGGCGCGCCAGTACCTGCGCCTGGCGCAGGCCTGCAGCTTTACGGGGGAGCCGGGCCTGGCGCTGACGCTGCAGGCGGGCTTCACGGTGGGCGAACTGGCGGCGGCGCTGGCCGCGCACACGGGCAAGGCCTGGCAGGGGCTGTTCATGGTGGCGCCGGATGCGCCGCAGGGCGCGGCGGCTTCGTTGGCGCTTGCGGGGCCTGCGGGCCTTGCGCTGCCGGGCGTGCTGACGCTGCCGCTGCCGGGTCTGGAGGTGGCTGCCCTGCCCGCGCCGCTGGACGCGGTGCTGACGCAACTGCAGGGCCACGCGGGCGATGCGCTGGTGCGCGCTGACGACGCGCTGCTGCCACCGGGCACGCGCGTCTGGGTGTGGAGCGCGGCCACCTTGCAGGAGGCGGGCGCGCACACGCTGGCCGTGGACATTCCGGCTGGCGGCGCGGCCTATCACGATGAAACAGAACTGATCGTGCGCAGCCTGTATGCGGACTGCCGACAGGTAAAGCTGGTGCCGCTGACGGGCGGCTTCTCGGCCACGACCTGGCAGATCGAGAGCTTTGATGCGCAGGGCCGGCGCCTGCTGCCGACGGTGCTGAAGGTGGGGCCGCCGGCGATGATGGATCGCGAGCACGATGCGCATGAGCGCTATGTCGGGCCCTTTGTGCTGAACAACGCATCAATTGGTCTGGGGCGCGCGGTGCATGGCGAGGCGGTGGGGCTGCGCTATAACTTCGTGGGCGTGACGGGTGATGCGAGCACCCTGCGCACGCTGCAACGTCGCTGGATCGAGGGCGACGGGGACATCGTCAAAACCCTGCACCGCACGTTGGCCGGGCAGACGCTGCGCCCGTGGTATGGGCAGGCGCGCACGGAGCCGCGCGCGCTGTATGTCGACCACACGCCGCTGCGACTGTTCCCGATGCTGCCGGAGGTGGCGCGCGGCGTGCTGGGGGACCTGATTGATGCCCCGACGCTGCCCTGCCCTGCGCTGGGCCGCGACCTGCCGAACCCGTGGCGCTTCCTGGCCGAGGTGTATCCGCGTCGTGCGTCACTGGGCATCGACTGCAAGGTGGGCATTACGCACGGCGACATGAACCTGAACAACGTGCTGGCCGACGAGCGCGACAACCTCTATGTCATCGATTTTTCGGAGACGCGCGAGCGCTCGGTGGGCAGTGATTTTGCGCGGCTGGAGCCGGTGTTCTTGATTGAGCGCACGGACTTTGACGCGGGCACGGACGAGGCCGAGTGGCTGCGGGGCATGGAACAGTTGTATGCGTCGGCGCAGCCCTGGCACGAGGTGCCTGCAGCGCTGCCGGGCATCAGTGCCTATCACCGGGACTTCGTGGCGCAGCTGCGCGAGCTGGCCGCGGGCTATCTGGGGCACGATGCGGCAGAAGAGGCCTATCTGCTGCCGCTGCTGGAGTGGACGCTACCGATCATCCTGTTTGGTAACCGGCCGCTGCCGCTGCGGCGTGCGTCAACCTGGGTGGCTGCGCTGATCGTCGAGCGGCTGCAACGCTGCGGGGTCAGTCGGGCTGCTTGAAGTCCTGCGGGGTGGCCGAGCCTTCGCCGAAGAAGAACTTTTCCATCTCGCCTTCGAGCAGCTTGCGGGCCTTGGGGTCGACGGGGGTCAGGCGATACTCGTTGATGAGCATGGTCTGGTGCTTGACCCAGCGGGCCCAGGCTTCTTTGGAGACTTCGGCGAACACGCGCTGGCCGAGCGGGCCGGGGTAGGTCGGGCGGTCGAGGCCGGGGGCCTCTTTCTTCAGCAGCACGCAATGCACGGTACGGGTCATGGGATCTCCAGGGCTTCAAGCAGCGTGGCTACCGGGGCGGGCAGCCCGACGCGTGCGGGACGGCGCGGGTTATACCACAGGCCTGCGGGGTTCCAGCCTTCGGGCGCAGCGGCCAGCAGGGGCAGGATGCGCAGGTCGAAATGGGTGAACACGTGGTCGATGGGCGGCAGTTGCTGGCCATCGGCGGCACCGGGCAGCAGGCCTTCGGCCTCGCCGTGCGTGGCGAACTCGGGCGGTGACCACAGGCCACCCCAGATGCCGCTGGGCGGGCGCTGCTGCAGCCACACACTGCCATCCTCGCGCTGCGCGAGCAGCATGACGACCTCGCGCTGGCCGCGGGCCTTGGCCTTGCGGGGCGCGGGCAGTGAGTGCTGACGACCCGATGCGTTGGCGACGCAGACCGCGCTCAGCGGGCAGCGCACGCACTCGGGGTTGCGGCGGGTACAGAGCGTGGCGCCCAGGTCCATGATGGCCTGGGTGTAGGTAGCCACGTCTTCGGCCGGCGTTTCGCGTTCGGCGACGCGCCAGAGTTCGTTCTCGAAGGCGCGCTCGCCGGGGCGGCCCTCGATGCCAAACAGTCGCGCAAGCACGCGACGCACGTTGCCATCGACGATGGCGTGGCGCTGCTGGGTGCTGATGGCCAGGATGGCGCCGGCGGTAGAGCGGCCGATGCCGGGCAAGGCGGCAACATCATCAAACAGCGTGGGGAACTGGCCGTCGTGCGCGGCACAGATGGTTTGCGCGGCGCGCTGCAGGTTGCGGGCGCGCGCGTAGTAGCCCAGGCCCGACCACAGGTGCAGCACTTCATCGGCCGGTGCGACGGCCAGCGACTGCACATCCGGAAAGCGCGCCATGAAGCGCTCGAAATAACCGATGACGGTGGCCACCTGCGTCTGTTGCAGCATGACCTCGGACACCCACACACGATACGCACTGCGCTCGCGCTGCCACGGCAGGTCGTGGCGGCCATGCAGCGCATGCCAGGCCAGCAAGGGCGGCGCGATGACCGGATCGATGCCGCTCACGCTGTGCCGTTGGTGCTGGCCGCATGCCACTGGATGGCGTACTGCACGAGCTGGGCATTGGTGGCGAGGTGGCGCTTGGCCTTGATGGCCAGGCGGTGGGACTCGACGGTCTTGACCGACACGGACAGGCGATCTGCGATCTCGCGTGAGCTGATGCCGCGGCCGATCAGGCCGATGACCTGCAACTCGCGCGTGGACAGGGGCACAAGCTCGCCCGCTGGCTCGCTGGATGCGGCGTCCTGCCGCTGGCGCAGGGCTTCGCTGCGATAGGTCTCGCCCTTGAGCACGGTGCGCAGGGCCTGCAGAAACTGCGCGGGCTCGGCCTGCTTCATGACGTAGCCTGCGGCCCCCACCGCCAGCAGGCGCTCGGCATAGATCGCTTCGTCATGCATCGACAGCACCAGCAGCGGCAGCGTGGGGTGATGGGCGTGCGCATCGCGCACGAGGTTGATGCCATCGCCTTCTGCCAGCGAGATATCGACGAGGACCACATCGGGGGCCAGCGTGCGGATGGCCGCGCGGGCTTCGTGCTCGGCCGACACCTCGCCACAGACGACCAGGTCAGGCTCGGCATCGATCAGCGCGCGCAAGCCCCGTCGCACGACAGGGTGGTCGTCAACGATGAGGACTTTGCGCGGCGAGGAAGGGCTGCTCATGCGATGCGCCCATAGTGCATTACTGCGCGGCTGCCGTCTCCCAGCCACCACCGAGTGCTTTGTACACGGCGATGAGCGAGGTTGCGGCGCGCGTCTGGCTGGCGGCCAGCAGGTCTTCGGCCTCGAGGGCGCTGCGATAGGCATCGAGCGCGGTGAGGAAGTCGGACACGCCGCCTTCAAAGCGCTGTGTGGCCAGGTCTGCGGCCTGCACGCTGGCGCGCGCGGCCTGGGCCAGGTGCTGCAGGCGCTGCTGCTCGCGGCCGTAGTTCGACAACGCGTTCTCGGTGTCTTCGAGCGCAAGCAGCACGGTCTGCTGATAGTCGGCCAGCTGTGCTTCGTTGCGCGCACCGGCCGCCTTGATGCGCTGGCGGATGCGGCCGTAGTCCAGAAAGGCCCAGCTCAGCGACGGGCCGAAGCTGCTCGTGTCGTTGCCGGCATCGCCCAGGGCGTTGAAGCTCAGCGCGCTCAAACCGACGCG
>CANGFJ010000190.1 GCA_947453065.1 Pseudomonadota bacterium | reverse complement strand
CGCTTGGTCACGAAGTTGTAGATGCCGCCGACGCCGTTCTCATCACCCGGGTACCAGTTCTGCACCGTCGAGTACTTGATCTGCGCGTCGTCCAGCGCCAGCAGTTCCACCACGGCCGCATGCAGCTGGTTCTCATCGCGCATGGGCGCCGTGCAGCCTTCCAGGTAGCTCACGTGGCTGCCTTCGTCGGCGATGATCAGCGTGCGTTCGAACTGGCCGGTCTTGGCTGCGTTGATGCGGAAATAGGTCGACAGTTCCATCGGGCAGCGCACGCCCTTGGGGATGTAGACGAACGAGCCGTCGGTGAAGACGGCGGAGTTCAGTGCCGCGTAATAGTTGTCGGCATAGGGCACGACGGTGCCCAGGTAGCGCTCGATCAGCTCCGGGTGTTCCTTTACGGCCTCGGAGAACGGGCAGAAAATCACGCCCGCCTTGCCGAGCCGGTCCTTGAAGGTCGTGGCCACCGAGACGCTGTCAAAGACCGCATCCACCGCCACGCCGGCCAGTCGCGCGCGCTCGTGCAAGGGCACGCCCAGCTTCGCGTAAGTGGCCAGCAGTTTCGGGTCGACCTCTTCCAGGCTCTTGGGGCCGTCGGTGTTGGCCTTGGGCGCGGAGTAGTACGAGATGTCCTGGTAGTCGATGGGCTTGTACTGCAGCTTGGCCCAGTGCGGTTCTTTCATCATGAACCAGCGGTCCAGCGCCCGCAGGCGCCAGTCCAGCAGGAACTGGGGTTCGCCCTTCTTGTGCGAGATGAATTTCACCGTGTCCCGATCCAGCCCGGGTGGGGTGGTGTCGGACTCAATGTCGGTGACAAAGCCATGCTGGTAACGGCGTGCCAGCAGTTCGTCGAGGTTGGTTTCGGGTGTGCTCATGATTTGTGTTGGCCTGCGTTCAATCCGTTGCGCAGCCGCAGATCGAAGGCGGCAAAGTGCGTGGTGCCGGTCTCAAGGCCCGCCAGCTCGGCGAGCGTGATTTCCTGCAGCGACTGGTGGATGGCGCGGTTCACGCGCTGCCAGGCCCCGCCGACTCGGCAGGTGCCCTCGATTCCGCAGTGGTTGTGTTCGCCAGCGCATTCGGTCAGGGCCACGGGACCTTCCAGGGCGTCCAGGATGGCGGCGGCACTGATTTCCCGTGCCGGACGGGCCAGTCGGTACCCGCCATGCAGGCCCCGCGAGGAACTCACCAGCTGGGCGCGCTGTAGCTGCTTGAGCACCTTGCTGACCGTTGGCGCGGCCACGCGGGTTCTTTCGGCGATTTCCGTGGCGGTCTGCTGGCGGGTCGGGTCTGCGGCGAGGGCGCCGAGGATGACCGTCGCATAGTCGGTAAGCTTGCTGATGCGGAGCATCGCGGGATCCGTTGGGTGGCGGTTCAGGAATGTAGGACTAGTTTAGTGCTGATTGCGTTCGCTGCCAATCCTGACTTGTCGTTTTTGCACAGCTTGTGGTGGTGCAGCAGGGCGGAAGCGAGACCGATTTGCTATGCTTCAAGGCCTTCCAGGCACCCAAAATTCTTGATTAAGGAGTTTGCATGAACCGCAGCGAGCTTGAACGTATTGCCAAGGCAATGGTGGCACCGGGCCGGGGTATCCTGGCTGCCGACGAGAGTTCCGGCACGATCAAGAAGCGCTTCGACAAGATCAGCCTGGAGTCGACGGAAGAAAGCCGCCGCGTGTACCGCGAGATGCTGTTCACGAGCCCCGATATCGGCAAGCACATCAGCGGCGTCATCCTCTACGATGAGACGCTGCGCCAGAAGACCTCGGGCGGCGTGCCGTTCGCCGATCACCTGAATGCACTGGGCATTGTCCCGGGCATCAAGGTCGACATGGGCGCCAAGGCCCTGGCCGGCTTCCCCAACGAGACGATCACCGAAGGACTGGATGGCCTGCGTGAGCGCCTGGCCGAGTACCACACGCTGGGTGCCCGCTTCGCCAAGTGGCGCGCGGTCATCGATATCGCCACCGACATTCCGACCGCTTTTGCCATTGACGCCAACGCCCATGCGCTGGCCCGCTATGCGGCGCTGTGCCAGGAAGCCGGCATTGTTCCCATCGTCGAGCCCGAAGTGCTCATGGACGGCGCCCATTCGCTGGAGCGTTGCGAAGAAGTCACGAGCGCGGCCCTGGTGGCCGTGTTTGCCCAGCTCGCGGCGCATCGCGTGCACCTGGAAGGCATGATCCTTAAGCCCAACATGGTCATCTCCGGCAAGCAGAACGCCAACCGCGCCAACGCGCAGGCCGTGGCCGACGCCACCGTCCGCACGCTCAAACGCTATGTGCCGTCGGCCGTGCCGGGCATTGCCTTCCTGTCGGGCGGGCAGAGTTCGGCCGAGGCGGCCCTGCACCTGTCGTTGATGAACCAGCAGGCCGGCCTGCCGTGGCAGGTCACCTTCAGCTACGGCCGCGCGCTGCAGGATGCCGCCCTGACCGCCTGGGCAGGCAAGCCTGCCAGCCTGGGTGCTGGCCAGGCTGCTTTCGGCAAGTGGGCGCGCCTGAATGGACTTGCGCGCAGTGGTCAGTACAAGGAAGGCATGGACGCCCAGGCCACCTAGTGAATGACCCTATGACGCGGGATCTTGTGGTGGACGTGCGCAACGTCCACTACGGGGTGGGATCCCGGAAGATTTTTGACGGCGTCGACATCACGGTTGAGCGTGGCAGCATCACCGCCGTCATGGGGCCCAGCGGCACGGGCAAAACCACGCTGCTGCGCCTGATCACGGGGCAGGTCGCCCCGGCGTCGGGCACCGTGCAGGTGTTCGGCGATGACGTGGCCGCCATGCGGCAGCGCGCGTTGTTCGCGCTGCGCCGTCGCATGGGCATGCTGTTCCAGAACGGCGCGCTGCTCACCGACCTCAATGTTTTCGAGAATGTCGCCTTTCCTGTGCGCGAACACACGCGGCTTCCCGAGCCACTGTTGCGCCGGCTGGTGCTCATGAAGTTGCATGCGGTCGGACTGCGGGGTGCTGCCTTGCTGATGCCGCAGGAATTATCCGGCGGCATGGCCCGACGTGTCGCCTTGGCGCGTGCCATCGTCATGGATCCGGAGATCCTGATCTACGACGAACCCTTTGTCGGCCTCGATCCGATTTCCATGGGCGTGGTCTGCCGGCTCATCCGCCAGCTCAACGATGCGCTGGGCATCACCAGCATCGTGGTGTCGCACGACGTGCAGGAAGTCAGTTCCATTGCCGATCGCAGCTACCTGCTGGCCGGCGGCAAGGTCATCGCGGCAGGCAGTTCCGAGGAATTGCGTGCAACGCCTGAGCCGGCCGTGCGCCAGTTCATGGAAGGCAACGCGGATGGTCCGGTGCCATTTCACTACCCGGCGGGTGACTACCGCGCGCAGCTGCTGGGCAGCGAGGACCTGACATGAATGGTGCCTTTGCTGCGTCTCTGGCCCGCTTTGGGTCGGTAGCGCTGTTTCTGCTGCGAGTGCTGCGTGCCTGTGGGCCGGCATTGGCCAGGCCCCGTTTGATCGCGCACCAGGTCTACAACTGCGGCGCGCGCTCGCTCATCATCATCATGCTCTGCGGCCTGTTTGTCGGCATGGTGCTCGGTCTGCAGGGCTATGACTTACTGGCGCGCTTCGGCAGCGAGTCGGCGCTGGGGGTCGCGGCGACACTGGGCCTGCTCAAGGAGCTGGGGCCGGTCGTCACCGCGCTGCTGTTTGCCGGCCGCGCGGGCACGGCCCTGACCTCCGAGATCGGTCTCATGCGCGCCACCGACCAGCTCACGGCCATGCAGATGATGGCCGTGGACCCGATGCGTCGTGTCATTGCACCGCGTTTCATCGGTGGCCTGATCGCCATGCCGCTGCTGGCCGCCGTGTTCAATGTCATCGGCATCTTTGGCGCACAGCTGGTGGGCGTCACGCTGCTGGGCGTTGACCAGGGCACGTTCTGGTCACAGATGCAGAATGCGGTGGAGCTGAGTGACGTCAACGAGGGCATCGTGAAGAGCCTGGCGTTTGGCGTGATCTGCAGCTTGCTCGCCGTTTACGAAGGATACAACGCGGTGCCGACCGCAGAGGGCGTGGGTCTTGCGACCACGCGCACGGTCGTCGCTTCTTCCGTTATGACGCTGGTGATCGACTACATGCTCACCGCGGCGTTTCTCAAAGCTTGATCAGGGGAATTACTTCCATGCCCGCACATCGCAGTCTGGAAATCGGCACGGGGTTGTTTGTCCTGCTGGGCTTTGCCGCCCTGGGCTTTCTCACGACGCAGCTGCCCGGTGGCAAGCTGGGTTTCGTCGATGCGTCGAATGGCTATCGCGTCACCGCGCGCTTCGACAACGTCGGCGATCTCAAGAATGGCGCGCCGGTCACCATGGCCGGCGTAAAGGTCGGTCGGGTCACTTCGGTGGCCTTCGATTCCACCGACTACAAGGCCGTGGTGGCGCTGTCGATCGACCGGCAGTACGACCGCATCCCCGACGACAGCTGGGCCAACGTCGAGACGGCTGGCCTGCTGGGCGCCAAATATGTGGGTATTGATCCGGGTGGATCTGAAACCTATCTGGCCGACAAGAGTCAGATCGAGAATACGCAGTCGGCGATGGTGATCGAGAAGCTCGTCAACAAGCTCTTTGCCGCCTTTGCGGGCAAGAGTGGCGGCAGCGCCAAAGAGGAGAGCCACAAGCCATGATCCGTCCCCGCTTTCAGTTACAGGGCCTCGCCCTTGCCGCGCTGTGTGCCTGCCTGCTGCTGGCCCTGCCAGCCCATGCGGCGCTGGGCGCCGCGGGCGCGATGGTGGACACCAGCGGCCCTGCGCAGCTGATCAAGACGGCCTCCGATGTCATGCTCAAAGACATCGATGCCAACCGTTCCCGCTACCGGCAGGACAAGGCCCAGCTGTACAAACTGGTG
>CANGFJ010000189.1 GCA_947453065.1 Pseudomonadota bacterium | reverse complement strand
TTCCTGAGCTCCGCCTCGCCGGGCGTCACCACCTTCTTCTTCCGCAACGATTACTACCCGAGCCACGAGGACTACGTCTTTGCCGTGGCCGAAGCACTGCGCCATGAATACGAGGCCATCGTGGCCGCGGGCATGATGCTGCAGATCGACTGCCCGGACCTTGCCATGGGCCGTCACACGCAGTTCGCCCACCTGGGTCTGACTGATTTCCGCGCATCAATGGAACTGCACGTCGAGGCGATGAATCGCGCGCTGGTCAACATTCCTGCCGAGAAGGTGCGCATGCACCTGTGCTGGGGCAACTATCCCGGCCCGCACCACTTCGATGTGCCGCTGGCCGACATCATCGACATCATCTGGAAAGCCAAGCCGCATGCCATCCAGTTCGAGGCCGGTAACCCGCGCCACGCGCACGAGTGGTCGCTGTTCGAGAGCGTGAAGCTGCCCGAAGGCAAGATGCTCATCCCGGGTGTCATCGAATGCCAGTCCAACTACATCGAACATCCGGAGCTCGTGGCCCAGCGCATCGGACGCTATGCCCACCTGGTGGGTCGTGACAATGTGATGGCCGGCGTGGATTGCGGCTTCAGCATCCACGTAGGGTCAGGTGGCGTAGACCCGGACGTGGTCTGGGCCAAGATGGCGGCGCTGTCGGAAGGCGCAGCGATCGCCAGCCGCAAGTTCTGGCCCTGACAAGAATCAGGGCCTCAGTGCCCTGGGCACCGCACCGGAGGGTAGCCGCCCGCGCTACCCCCGGATGCGGCGGCCGATGAAATCGGCCATGTCGGCATCAAAGCGCGCCGGTGCCTCCGCAAACGGCACATGGGCCACGCCCGCATACAGCTGCAATTCGGCATCGCGCAACTGGCTGGCCGAATAGTGGGCCATGGCCGGCAGGTTGATTGTGTCCTGCTCGCCATGAATGACCAGCGCAGGCCGTTGCAGGGCGCGCAGCACCGGTCCGTAGTCCGGCGAGACACGTCCCCGCAAATAACCACGGATCTGCGCCGGCACGCGCTGGTTCGTGGCCAGCAGCGCCTCGAACTCAACCTCGGGTAGCGGATGCGCAAAGCAGGCCTTCAGCATGGCCCGCGTCGCAGCGGTGGCCACGGCAGGGTCGGCATCGGCCATCTTTCTCAGCCACTGTGCGTCCGGCCCCAGGCGCTCCGGTGCCGTGCTCGTGCTGGCGCCGGCCAACACGATACCGCCCAGCGCGGACTCGCCGTAGGCAGAGAGGTAATCCATCAGGTTACGGCCCGCATAGGACCAAGCCACGATCACCGGCCGGTGAAGGTCCAGTGCCGTGATGACCGCATGCAGCTCATCCGCCCAGCGACGCGCGTCCTGGTAGTACGCCGGATCGTCGGGCTTGTCAGAGTCACCGTGGCCGCGCAGGTCATAGGTGACCAGGCGGAACTCGCGTGACAGGGGGCCTTCGAGCTGGTGCTGCCAACAGCTGTGGGACTGGGAGTAGCCGTGCAGGAACAGGATGTCCTGACGGCCCCGGCGATCAGCCGGAGCAGTCCAGTCCTGTGCAACAACCCCCACACCGTCGGGCGTGGTGACACGCACCGACGAGTGAGAGGGCCGCAAGATCAGAGATCGATCGGGTCGTTCAGGCGACGCAGGAGTTCTTCCTTCTGCGACTCGAACTGCGGCGAGATCATGAAGCCCTGGCCAAGGGTTTCCAGCGGCTCGTCTACCGTGAAGCCCAGCGTGTGCGTGGCTTCAAACAGCGCGCCCGAGGGCGTGCGGATGTAGACCGACTGGAAGTAGCCGCGGTGCTTGACGTCCGAGCAGTCGGTGAAGCCCAGGCCTTCGACGTCGAACTTGACCTGCTCCTGCACCTTGAGGTCTTCGACGCCGAACGCGCCGTGGTGGACCATGCCTTCACCATAGGACCAGTTGCCCGGCGCAAGGTCAGGGCGCAGCAGCAGATCGATGATCTTCGCCGGACCACCGCCGTTGACTTCGTAGCGCGTGAACGCGCCGTCGGTGCCGGTCTTCTTGTGGTCCCAGCCTTCGTTCATGAAGAAGTGCATGTCCTCGAGGTCACGCAGCGTCACGGTCCAGCTGTGGAAGCCACGCAGCGCGTACTTCGCGGGAACGTACTTCGACGCAAAAGGCTCGCGCGTGTCGGTGGCGTCTTCGATGAGTTCGAAATGCAGGGCCGGGCAGTCCGGGTGCTCCATCTTGAGCACCTTCTGGCCGAAACGCTCATAGCGCTCCAGTACGTTGACGCCATGCTTCTGCAGGTGTTCGTTCCACCAGTCGAGCGAGTCGACGGGGACGGTGTAGCTGGTGAGCGTGATCTGCCCAGAGCCGGACTTGGCCTTGCGGCCCGTACGGCGCCACGGGAAACAGGTGGTCAGGTTGCCCGGCGTACCGACGGCATCGGAAAAATACAGGTGGTAGATGGGCTCTTTCCCATCGTACAGCAGGGTCCTCTTGACGAGGTTCATGCCAAGAATCTTGACGAAGAAGTTGGCGTCACCCTGGGCCGTGCCGGTGCACAGCGTGATGTGATGCAAACCCTGGATCCGATCGGACATAGAGGCCCCCGAACGCGGCGTTACCGCGCTAATAATTGTGTTGAAAACTGTAGGGCTGATTGGGTCAGCCTGTCAAACAGGATGACGATCTGTCTGGACAAAGCAAAACAGGCCGCCCAACATGTTGCCCGGCCCAAATGACAAGAAAAACGCGGGGGAATCCTTTCCGGTGAACGAATTCACGTACCTGGGCACGGCGGCACGCGTGATCTTCGGTGCCGGCAGCCTGCGCCACCTGGAGCGCGAGATCGAGTTGCTGGGGGCGAGTCGCGCACTGGTGCTCTGTACCCCGGGACAAGTGGGCATGGCCCAGGATGTCGCACAGCGCCTCGGGGCGCGAACCGCAGGGCTCTTCACCCAGGCAGCGATGCACGTGCCCATCGAGACCGCGCGAGCAGCCCGGGCGCAGGCGCGCGAACTGGGGGCCGACTGCGTCGTGGCCATCGGTGGGGGCTCCACCATCGGCCTGGGCAAAGCCATCGCGCTGGAGGCGCCAGCAGGCAGCCTGCCGGTGCTAGCCATACCCACGACCTACTCCGGTTCGGAGATGACCTCGATCTATGGCATCACCGAGGCGGGCGTGAAGAAAACGGGCAAGGATCCGCGCGTCCTGCCGCGCACGGTGATCTACGACGCCGAGCTCACGCTGTCCCTGCCGGTCGGCTTGTCGATGACCAGCGGCCTCAATGCCATGGCCCATTCGGCTGAAGGCCTCTATGCGCAGGACGGCAACCCCATCATGGCGCTGCTGGCCGAAGAAGGCATCCGTGCCCTGGCCGCCGCCCTGCCCCGCGTAGCGCTGCACCCGCAAGACATCGACGCCCGGTCCAGTGCGCAGTACGGCGCCTGGCTGTGCGGCATCGTGCTGGGCAATGTGGGCATGGCCCTGCACCACAAGCTCTGCCATACCCTCGGCGGCAGCTTCAACCTGCCGCATGCCGAAACACATGCGGTGGTGCTGCCGCACGCCATTGCCTACAACGCACCGGCGATACCGGCGGCGCTGGCTGTCCTGCGTCGCGCACTGGGCCGGGACGATCCGGCCCGTGCACTGTTTGACCTGGCCGCTCAGCTGGGCGCACCCACCAGTCTGGCCGCCCTCGGCATGCCCGCAGAGGGCATCGAGCGCGCCGCAGACCTTGCCACCCAGAACCCTTACTGGAACCCGCGCCCTATCGAACGCGCGGCCATCACCGAGCTGCTGCAGCATGCCTATAACGGGCAGGCGCCGGCCTGATCTGCGGGATACGCCCATGACCGAACTCATTAGCCTTCGCGAAGCCGTCTCCACCCTGGTGAATGACGGCGACTGCGTCGCACTGGAAGGCTTCACGCACCTCATCCCCTGTGCCGCGGGCCATGAGCTCATCCGCCAGGGCAAAAAGAACCTGTACCTGGTGCGGATGACGCCCGACCTGGTCTACGACCAGCTCATCGGCGCCGGCTGCGCGACGCGCCTGCGGTTTTCCTGGGGCGGCAACCCGGGCGTCGGGTCGCTGCACCGCTTCCGCGACGCGGTGGAACGGGGCTGGCCCCATGCGCTGGCACTCGAAGAACACGGCCATGCCGACATGGCCAACGCCTATGTGGCGGGCGCTGCCAACCTGCCCTTCTCGGTGCTGCGCGGCTACCAGGGCTCCGACCTGCCGCGCTACAACCCCAACATCCGCTTCATCCGCTGCCCCTTCACCGATGAAGAACTCGCGGTCAGCCCGGCGATACGGCCGGATGTCACGATCATCCACGCGCAGAAGGCCGACCGTCGCGGCAACGTGCTGCTGTGGGGCATCCTGGGCGTACAAAAAGAGGCTGCCATGGCGGCCCGCCGCGTCATCGTCACGGTCGAAGAAATCGTCGACAAGCTGGACGCCCCACCCAACGCCTGCATCCTGCCGCGGGCCGTGGTGAGTGCGGTGTGCCTGCAGCCCGGTGGCGCGGCACCTTCGTATGCCCACGGCTATTACGCGCGCGACAACCGCTTCTATATCGCCTGGGACGACATCGCGCGCGAGCGCGAGACCTTCACCACCTGGATCCGCGAACACATCCTGCAAACCGACGACTTCGACGGCTTCCGGCGGGTGTTGGCGCAGAGCACGCGGAGCGGCGCATGAACTACACGACAAATGAAATCATGACGGTGGCTGCGGCCCGTCGCCTGCCCGACGGCGCGGTCTGCTTTGTCGGCATTGGCCTGCCCTCCACAGCCGCCAACCTGGCACGGCTGACACATGCCCCCAACGTGCTGCTGATCTACGAGTCGGGGACCATCGGGGCCAAGCCGGACGTGCTGCCGCTGTCAATCGGTGACGGCGAACTGGCCGACACCGCCGACACCGTGGTGCCCACGCCCGAGATCTTCCGCTA
>CANGFJ010000188.1 GCA_947453065.1 Pseudomonadota bacterium | reverse complement strand
TCGACACCGCAATGCCTGCCGCCATGGCCAGCGGCAGCAGCGAGCCCAGGTGCGCCAGGTACCAAGTGGCCGACTGGTTGATGAAGGCGCCGCAGGCGCTGATCACCACGAACAGGCCAAAACCACGCAGCACGTCGGTGCGGCTGGTATGCCGGCGCTCCGAGAACGTCCAGCTGTTGTTGGCCAGGTAATTCGAGACGGCCGCTGTGCCAATGGCCGCAAACGTGCCCGGCTCGTCCCCGAGCAGATGCGACCAGAGCAGATAAAAACTCGCGTACTGAACGCCCACGCCGGTCAGGCCAACGAGCCCGTACTTAACGAAACGCGCGCTGACCACATTGCGCGTGCCCAGCTCCACCAGCGACAGGAAGAACTCCCAGACCACCCCGCCCGAGAGCTTGCTCTGCCCCACCTGGCGAGACGAGAACACATAAGGCACTTCGGCCACGGGCCGCACGCGCAGCAGCGTCAGCAGCTCCATCAGCAGCTTGTAGCCGCGCGGGTTCAGGCGCGGGGCGACCTGCAAAAAGGCATCCCGCCGCACGGCAAAGAAACCGCTCATCGGGTCAGAGGTGCGCAGGCCCAGCACGAGACGGCAGGCCAGCGTGGCCATGCGCGAGAGGAACAGACGGCGTTTGGACCATTCCCCCGTGCCTCCGCCGCGCATGAAACGGCTGCCCACGGAGACGTCGGCGCTGTCCAGCGCGGCCAGCAGCTCCGGCACCTTGCTCGTGTCGTGCTGCAGGTCGGCATCCATCACCAGCAGCCGCTCGCCGGTGCCCAGGCTCAGCCCGTCAACAATGGCCGACGACAGCCCACGGCGATCCAGCCTGCGATAGCAGCGAATGCGTGCATCGGCCACGCCCATCTGCTGCGCCAGCTGCCAGGTACCATCGGGCGAGTTGTCGTCGACGACGATGATTTCCCAGTCTTCACGACCGGAGAGCGCCGCGCGCAGCGCCTCGATGGCGCTGGGCAGGCTGCCCGCCTCGTTATACGTCGGCAGTATGATCGAGGCGTACATCGGGGCTCAGACGTTGAAGCGGAAGTGCATGAGGTCGCCCTCGCGGACGAGGTATTCCTTGCCCTCGAGCCGCAGCTTGCCGGTCTCCTTGGCCTTGGCTTCGCCCTTGCAGGCGATGTAGTCGTCATAGGCAATGACTTCGGCGCGGATGAAGCCCCGCTCGAAATCTGTATGGATGACGCCCGCAGCCTGCGGGGCGGTCGAGCCGGCCTTCACCGTCCAGGCGCGCACTTCCTTCGGGCCCACGGTGAAGTAGGTCTGCAGGCCCAGCAGCTGGTAGGCCCCGCGGATCACGCGGTTCAGGCCCGGCTCGTCCAGGCCGATGTCCTTGAGGAACTCCAGGCGCTCGGCATCTTCCAGCTGCGCGATCTCGGCTTCGATGGCCGCACACACTGCCACCACCACCGCGCCATCGCGGTCGGCACGGCCCTGCACGGCATCCAGGAACTTGTTGTTCGTGAAGCCCGTCTCGTTGACGTTGGCCACGTACATCACCGGCTTGATGGTGATCAGGTGCAGCTCGCGCAGCTCCTTGCGCTCGTCCTCGCTCATCTCCATCGAGCGGGCCGGGTTGCCATTGTTCAGGTGCTCGCGCAGGCGCACCAGCAGGTCGCGCTTGCGTACGGCTTCCTTGTCGCCGGACTTCACCAGCTTGGCCGCGCGGTCCACGGCCTTCTCGACGCTCTGCAGGTCAGCCAGGCCCAGCTCGGTGTCGATGACATCGATATCGGCGATCGGGTTCACGCCACCGGCCACGTGCACGATGTCGTCATCCTCGAAGCAGCGCACGACGTGCGCGATGGCATCGGTCTCGCGGATGTGCGCCAGGAACTGGTTGCCCAGGCCCTCGCCCTTGGACGCGCCGGCCACCAGGCCCGCGATGTCCACGAATTCCATGGCCGTCGGCAGCACGCGCTCGGGCTTGGCGATGATCGCCAGCTCATCCAGGCGCGGGTCGGGCACGCCCACCACGCCAACGTTCGGATCGATGGTGCAGAACGGGTAGTTCTCGGCCGCGATCTGCGCGCGCGTGAGCGCGTTGAACAGGGTGGATTTGCCGACGTTGGGCAACCCGACGATGCCGCACTTGATGCCCATAAGCCTTACGCCTTCTCTTTGCTGTCTTTGGTGTGGAGTTTCTTCATCGCCGCCTGCGCGCCCAGTTCGAGCACCTGCGGGATGATCTCGGCGGCGGCATAGGTGCCGTCATCGAGGAGTGGCTGCTCCGCGCTCGAAGCACGGTTCAGCACGAATTGGGTGACCAGGTCGCGGGACCCGGGATGTCCGATGCCCAGGCGCAACCGCCAGAAGCCTTCGCCCAAGGTGGCGATGAGGTCCTTCAGGCCATTGTGCCCGCCCGCACCCCCGCCCTCTTTCAGGCGCACGGCGCCCACGGGCAGGTCGAGCTCGTCATGGGCCACCAGCACGCTGCTGGCCGGAATCTTGTAGAAGTTCGCAACGGCGGCTGTGACGCCGCCGCTGCGATTCATGTAAGCCATCGGCTTCACGAGCCAGATTTCCTCGCCGCCGATGCGCACCCGCGCCAGTTCGGCATTGAAGCGTGACTCCATCCGCCAGACGCCACCATGGCGCCGGGCCAGCTCGTCGACGAGCCAGAACCCGGCGTTGTGGCGCGTCTGCGCGTACTCCTTGCCCGGATTGCCGAGGCCGGCAATAAGCTGGATCGCCGTACCTGGCATGGCGGGCAGGGTGTAACGCGCAGACGTCGGGGCTTACTTCTTGGCCGGCGCGGCCTTGGCCGCCGGTGCAGCCTTGCCTGCAGCCTTGGCGCCGCCCTTGGCTTCGGCCGCTTCGCCTTCGACTTCCTTCTCGACGCGCGGCGCGTGGATCACGACCACCGGCGCATCGTGGCCATGGGCCAGTTCCGGAATCGTGACGCCAGCCGGCAGCACGAGGTCCGACAGCTTGACGGTCTCGTTGATACCCATGGCGCCCATGTCGACTTCGACCGACTCCGGCAGGTCCTTGGCCAGGCACGAGATCTCGATGTCCGTGCGCATGTGCGACACGGTGCCGCCCTTGAGCTTGACGCCGGGGCTGGTGGCCTCGTTCAGGAAGTGGATCGGCAGGTGCACGCGGATCGGCTGGTCTTCCAGCACGCGCTGCAGGTCGACGTGCATGACGGCATTCTTCGCGGGGTGCATCTGCACGTCCTTGACGATGACCGGCTGCTTGTCGCCCTCGACATTGACCATGACGACCGTGGAATAGAACTGCTCTTTGTCGACCAGCAGAATCAGTTTCTGGTGGCTGAGCGAAAGGGCGACGGGTTCGGCGTTGCCGCCGTAAACGATGGCCGGAACCTGGCCCGCATGACGCAGGCGGCGGCTCGCACCCTTGCCCTGGTCCTTGCGTGATTCGGCGGCGATTTCAAAAATAGTACGCATTGTCTTCTCCTGACGTTTACACAACGACGCCCTGCCGCGACCAGCAGCGCGTCACCTTCAAAAAACTAGTCGATATAGAGCGAGCTGACCGACTCTTCATCGCGCACGCGGCGGATGGTCTCGGCCAGCAGCGCGGCGACCGACAGCACGCGGATGCGGCTGCACTCGCGCGCGGGAGCGCTCAGCGGAATGGTGTCGGTGACCACCAGCTCATCGAGCTCCGACGTGCTGATGCGCTCGATCGCCTTGCCCGACAGCACCGGGTGGGTGATGTAGGCAATGACCTTCTTCGCGCCCTGCTCTTTGAGCGCCGTGGCGGCCTGGCACAGCGTGCCGGCGGTGTCGACGAGGTCATCGACCAGGATGCAGGTGCGATCACGCACATCACCGATGATGTTCATGACCTTCACTTCATTGGCGCGCGGACGGCGCTTGTCGATGATGGCCAGATCCGTGTCATCCAGCTGCTTGGCCAGCGCGCGCGCGCGCACCACGCCACCCACGTCCGGCGACACGACAATGATGTTCTCGTGGCGCTGGCGCCAGGCATCGCCCAGCAGCACCGGCGAGCCATAGACGTTGTCGACGGGGATGTCGAAGAAGCCCTGGATCTGGTCGGCATGCAGGTCGACCGTCAGCAGGCGATCAACGCCCGCGCCGGAGATCATGTTGGCCACCAGCTTGGCGGTAATGGCGGCGCGCGTGGCGCGCGGGCGCCGATCCTGGCGCGCATAGCCAAAGTACGGCACCACGGCGGTAATGCGGGCGGCCGACGCACGGCGGCAGGCATCGACCATGACCAGCAGTTCCATCAGGTGATCGTTCGCCGGCGGCGAGGTCGGCTGCACGATGAAGACGTCGCGACCGCGCACGTTCTCCATCAACTCGACGTTCACCTCACCATCGCTGAAGCGTCCCACCGACGCGCGGCCCAGCGGCAGCTTCAGGTGACGGGCGATATCATGGGCCAGTGCCGGGTTGGCGCTGCCCGTGAAAAGAGCCATTGTTTGCTCGCCCACTGTTGCTAACCTTCTGATTGTACGGGGAAACTTCCAATTATAGCGTAGAGCACCCCTGCCCGGCAGCATTTTGACCGTTGCGCCCGAATGCCGACAGACGGAACCTCACGCGCCAGCGCCCCTCCAAACCGGGGCGCCACACAACAACACACGGGGACACACCGATGACCAACCTGCTCGATGCCTTCCAGCCCGGCCGCCGCCGCTTCATTGGGGGCATGGCACTGGCCGCCACCGCCACCGGCTTTACCGGCACGCTGGTGTCCCCCGTGGCGCTGGCCCAATCCGCCTCCACCCCGGCGCCCCGGCTCGCCCCCCTGCGCGACGTCGCCGGCAAGGTCGCCTACGTCACCGGCGCCTCCAGCGGCATTGGCCTTGGCATCGCCCGCGCGGCCTACAACCAGGGCATGAAAGTCATTCTGGGCTACATCGACGACAGCCAGATCGAAGCCGCCCTGGCCCTGTTCGAAGACAAGAAGCGCATCCATGCCATCAAGCACGATGTCACCGACATTCCCGGCTGGACCAAAATGGCCGACGAGGCCGAGAAGAAGTTCGGCCGCGTGCACCTGCTGGTCAACAACGCCGGCGTCGGCGTGCGCGCCCAGGTGGCCGAAGCCACCC
>CANGFJ010000187.1 GCA_947453065.1 Pseudomonadota bacterium | reverse complement strand
GGTCTTTGGCTCGGCCATCGGCTCGCAGATGACACAAATCGGTGGCGTGCCCTACGGTGCCTTTATTGTGCCCGGGCTGATCATGCTGTCAGTGCTGACCGAGAGCGTCGGCAATGCCTCGTTTGGCATCTATATGCCCAAGTGGTCCGGCACGATCTACGAACTGCTGTCGGCACCCGTGTCGACGACGGAAATCCTGCTGGGCTATGTGGGGGCAGCGGCCACCAAGTCGCTGCTGATCGGCACCCTCATCCTGGTGACGTCGGCGTTCTTCGTGCCGCTGCACGTGGCACACCCGCTGTGGATGATCGCCTTCCTGCTACTGACCGCCTTCACCTTCAGCCTGTTCGGTTTCATGCTGGGTATCTGGGCAGACAGCTGGGAAAAGCTGCAGTTCGTGCCGGTGCTGGTGGTCACCCCGCTGACCTTCCTGGGCGGCAGCTTCTACTCCATCGACATGCTGCCGCCTTTCTGGCGCACCGTGACGCTGTTCAACCCGGTGGTCTACCTGATCAGCGGCTTCCGCTGGAGCTTCTACGACACCGCGGACGTCAGCCTGGTGGCGAGCCTGGGGTTCATCGGCGTCTTCCTGGCCATGTGCCTCGCAGTGACGGCCTGGATGATCCGCAGCGGCTGGCGCCTGAAGAGCTGACGCCAACGCCGCTGGCGACGTCAGTGGCCGCCGCCTCCGGAACCTGCCGCACCGAAGGGCGGTTTGGCCAGCCAGACAAACGGAATCAACATCAGGTAGAGCACGCTGAGCATCAGGAACACGTCATTGGCGCCCATCGTCGACGCCTGGATGCCAATGACCCGCTCGATGTAGGCAAAGCTCAGCCCCTCTGAAAAGCCCTGTCCGGCCAGCTGCGACTGGTAGGCCGCGGTCGCCAGGGAGTCCGGCGTGATGTGTTCGATGAGCACGCCGTGGTGGTAATCCGAGCGGTCGTTCCACATCCAGATGCACACGGCCGTCGAGATGCTGCCAGCAATCGTGCGCAGGAAGTTGCTCAGGCCGGCGGCAGACGCCAGCTCACGCGACGACACCCCCGACATCACGATCTGGTTCAGTGGCAGGAAGAACAGCGCCAGCCCGATGCCCTGCACCAGCCGGGGCAAGGCCAACTGTTCGAAGCTGGCCTGGTCGGTGAGCGTAGACACCAGATAGAGGCTGGTCGAGAAGATACAGAACGCGATGGTCGGCGCCGCGCGCAGGTTGATGCGGTGGATATTCTTGCCGATGACCGGCGCCATGAACAAGGCAACGATGCCCACGGGCGCGACGGCAAAGCCCGCCCAGGTACTGGTGTAGCCCAGCGTGGTCTGCAGCCAGAGCGGATAGACGACATTGATGCCGCTGAACGCGAAGTACGCCACCGACACCGACAGCGCACCCACCACGAAGTTACGGCGCTTGAACAGATGCAGGTCCACCACCGGGTGCGGATCGGTGAGTTCCCAGGGAATGAAGAATGCCAGCGCCACCACCGAGACCACGGCAGCCACCACGATCTCGGTCGAGGCAAACCAGTCCTGTTCGTTGCCGTTGTCGAGCATGAACTGCAGGCTGCCCACGCCGACCACCAGCAGGACCAGCCCCACGATGTCGACGGGTACCTTCACCTTCTGCGACTCGCGCTTGCGCAACAGCCACCAGGACGCCAGCGCCGCCAGGATGCCCACCGGCACGTTGATGTAAAACAACCAGGGCCAGGACAAGTTGTCCGTGATCCATCCGCCCAGGATCGGCCCGGCCACCGGCGCCAGGATGACCACCATCGCCCACAGCCCCAGAGCCAGGCCCCGCAGGTGTACGGGGTAATTGCGCAGCAACAGGGCCTGCGCCACCGACATCATCGGCCCCGACACCACGCCCTGCATCAGACGCGCAAGGATCAGCATCGGCATGGTGGTTGCGAAGCCGCAGATCGCCGAGAAAATGACAAACAGCACGATCGAGGTGACGAAGGTGCGCACCTCGCCAAAGCGCCGCCCGATCCACCCCGCCAGGGGCTGCACGACAGCGGCAGCCAGCATGTAGGAGCTGATCGCCCAGGTGCCCTCTGACGGGCTGACGCCCAGGCTGCCTGCGATCGACGGCACGGAGACATTGACGATGGTCATGTCGAGGATCTCCATGAAACTGGAGACCGCGATGGCAATCGTCAGCAGGACGAGCTTGAACCCGCGCAGCGGCGGGTACTCCCCCGCCTCCAGGGACTGTGCAGGCGCTTCGGCCATCGCTTAGCGCGCCAGGCCGCTGTGCTTGGCGATAATCGCATCGGCCACGGTGTTGGCCTTGGCCAGGTCGTTGGCATACACATCCGTGGACGGATGCGGCGCCAGCTCGGGCACCGACGCCAGCACCGTGCCGCCCCGCTCATGCGTATCGACCGTCACCGTCATCGACAGGCCGATGCGCAGCGGGCGCTGGGCCAGCTCTGCCGGATCCAGCGACACCTTCACCGGAATGCGCTGCACGACTTTGATCCAGTTGCCCGACGCGTTTTGCGCCGGCAGCAGCGAGAACGCCCCGCCGGTGCCGGCCGACAGGCCCAGCACCTTACCGTGATACGTCGCTTCGCTGCCGTAGAGGTCGCTGCGTATCGAGACGCTCTGGCCCAGGCGCAGGTTGCGGATCTGGTTTTCCTTGAAGTTGGCGTCGATCCACAGGTCATCCAGCGGAATGACGGCCATCAGCGGCTGGCCCGGTGCGATGCGCTGACCCAGTTGCACGCTGCGCTGGCCGACATAGCCCCGCACAGGCGCCACGATGGCATTGCGGCGGGCCGCGATCCACGCATCCCGGTAGTGCGCCTTGGACTCCAGCACCAGCGGGTTGTCCTGCACACTCACGCCGTCGATCAGCGCATGGGCTGCTGCGGCCTGGCGCTGCGCCTGTTCCAACGCGACGCGCGCCAGCTCCACAGCCTCGCGCGCGTGGCGCAGCTCTTCGCCAGCGATGGCCTGATCGGCCAGCAGCGGGGCACGGCGCGAGACATCCGTCTCGGCGTGCGCCAATTCAAGGCGACGCTGCCGAATGGTCGCATCGTACTGACCGGCCAGCGCCACCTGCTGTCGCACCTGGCGCACCGACTGGGCCAGCGCCGCCTCAGCCCGTGCCAGCGCAGTGGCCGTGTCGGTCGGGTCCAGGCGCACCAGCACCTGTCCGGCTTCCACCAGCGCGGTGTTGCGGACGCGGACTTCGGTCACGGTGCCCGGCAACTGCGAAGAAATGACGACCTGGTTGCCCGCCACATAGGCATCGTCCGTGCGCTCGCGCAGCGCGAGCACGAAATGCGACAGCAGCAGCCAGGCTGCGCCGAGCACGGCAAAGGTCAGTGCAAGCGTGCCCAGCACCTTGCGGCGCTTGTTACCAGGCTGGGGGACGGTCTCGTTCATGGCGTGGTTTCTCTTGCGACATAGCCGCCGCCGAGCGCTCGCTGCAGGGCGACGTCGGCCGACAGGGCGGCGAGGTTCAGTTGTGCCAGGCCATCCTGGTCAAGGTTGAGCAGCAGGCTGGCAGAAAGTTGTGCGCGAACATCGGCCGTCCCGGCACGCACCCGCGCACCGGCCGATTCGACCAGCGCCAGCGCCTCGACCCGTTGCAGTTCGCGTTGCTGGTGCTGGGCGTTGATCGCCAGCGCCGTCGAAGCAGCCGTCGCCACTTCACGGGCGGCGGCAAACACCGCTTCGTCGTAGGCCGCCACGGCGGCCTCGACCTGTGCCTGGCGCGCGCCGAACCGCGCATCACGCAGCCCGGAATCAAACAGCGGCAGGTGGATCGCCGCGCCAAATGACGGCGTGGCACTGCCGGGCTTCAGCAAACTGCCGATTTCAATGCTGGAGAGGCCAACCAGGGCACGCAGGCTCACATCCGGGTAGTACTCACCACGGACGGCCACGAGGCCCTGCTGGGCTGATTCAATGCGCCAGCGACTGGCCGCGATATCCGGGCGCCGCGCAATCAGGTCCAGGCGCACCGACTCCGGCAACGCCGCCTGCACGACAGGCAGCGGTCGCGGCACCATCGGCGGCAGGGTTTCGGCACCGCGGCCCAGCAAGGCCGCCAGCGCGACCACCCGCAGACGCGCAGAACCCTCCAGCACCGCCATCCGCTCACGCGTCGCGGCCAGGTCCTGCACGACGACACGCACGCTGTCGCCGCTGTCGAGCTGCGCAGCAATCCGCTGCGCACTGACGCGTGCCTGGCGCTCCATCAGGTCCAGACGCGCCTGCGCCAGCCCCAGCCGCTGCTGGTCGCCCAGCCAGCCGAAGTAGCTGTCGGCCACGGCAGCCGCCAGCACCAGCTCGGCCGCCTTGCGATCCGCCTGGACAGCGCGGGACTCGTCGACTGCGGCCTCGATGCTGGCCCGCTGTTTGCCCCACCAGTCAAAGGTGTAGCTGGCAGAAACGCCCAGGTCCGCCTGGTTGTACCAGTTGAAACCCAGAAGCTTCGGCGGAAGCAGCCCGTTGTCGCTGATACGCTGGCGCTGGACCGTCCCGTTGCCCTCGACCTGCACACCCTGGGCCGCACCCGTGATACGGACGGATTGCCGGGCCGAGCTGAAGCGGGCATCGGCCGCGCTCAGGCTGGGCGAGCCTTGCAGCGCCTGGGCCACCAACTGGTCGAGGACCGGGTCCCCATAGCGCTCCCACCAGGCCGATGTCGGCCACTGGCCGGGCGCAGTGACCGCGGACGCGACCACCGGCACGGTCGTGCGCAGCGTCGGCGCCTGGATCGTCGGCGGATGCAGCACGCAGGCTGCCAGTCCCACACCCAGCAGGACGGCCACGGCCACCCCCTGTGTACGGCGGAATAGAGGTCTCATGGCGCGGTCTCCGCGGGCTTGTACTGGGAAAGACCATCAAGGGCGGCGAACAACCGCTTGAGGTCGGACAGCAGGCGAGTCTTGTCTTCGGCACTGAAATCGCGGAAGAGCGCCTGGGTAAACGTGGCCATGCTGGGCAGGAGTTCCCGCACCAGGTGCTCGCCCGCAGCGGTAATGCGCAACACCGTCCGGCGGCGATCCTGCTCACTGGGGAGGCGGGTGATCAGGCCCCGCTCGACCAGCGCATCGCTGACGCGCGTCATGTTGGCCGGGCTTTGCGCCAGCGCCGCACAGAGGTCACTGGGCGAGGC
>CANGFJ010000186.1 GCA_947453065.1 Pseudomonadota bacterium | reverse complement strand
CTCGGGTCGATGGGCAAGCGCCGGATCCGCAACCTGCACGCCCTCGGACACACCGACGTGGCCGGCGTCGATCCGCGCGCGGACCGGCGCAGCGAGGCCGCCACCCGCTTCGGCGTGGCAGTCTTTGCCGACTTCGCCCAGGCGACCGAGCAGTTCCGTCCCGATGCCTTGATCATCGCGACGCCGCCCGATCTGCACCTGGGCTATGCCTGGCAGGGCGTCGAGCGCGGGCTGCCGTGCTTCATCGAGGCCTCGGTCGTGGACGCCGAAGGCCTGCTTCGACTGCATGAGCGTGTGCAGGGCACAGCACTGCTGATGGCGCCGTCCTGCACGATGCGCTTCTTCCCCGGCCCGCAGCGGATCCGCGCGCTGTTGGAGGAAGGCGTGATTGGCCGACCGCTCACCTTCAGCTACCACACGGGTCAGTACCTGCCGGACTGGCATCCGTGGGAACCCATCAGCGATTACTACGTGTCGCAGCGTGCGACCGGCGGTTGCCGCGAGATCGTGCCCTTCGAACTGACCTGGCTCAACGCCCTGTTCGGCGAGCCCCAGCCCCTGGCCTGCGTGGCCACCCGCGTCGGCACGCTCGATGCGGACATCGATGACCTCTACCAGTGCCTGCTGCGGTATCCGGGCAATCTGCTCGCCAGCCTCACCGTCGAGGTGCTCTCACGGCCCTGCGCCACGCGCCAACTGCGCATCGTCGGCAGCCAAGGGCAGATCGTGTTCGATGCCGATGAGCACTGCGTGCGCCACATCACCACCGGCCACGCAGACTGGCAGCGCTTTGGCCTGGGCCACGGCAGTGTCGCAACCGGTTACATCAATCCCGATGAACCCTATGTCGAGGAGCTGAAGTTGTTCATCGCCGCGGTCACGCAGGGCGACCCGCGTCTCTTCCCCAACACGCTGCTCGACGACCATCGCGTGCTGCAGCTGCTGTCGCAGCTGGAAGCGCTGTCCGCTGCGGGGGCGCAATGAGCTATCAGGACCGCCTGCTCAAGGTCATTCCGGGCGGTGCGCACACGTACTCTCGTGGCTTTGACCAGTTCCCGGCCAATGCGCCGCAGATCCTGGCAAGCGGCAAAGGCGCCTATGTCGTCGATCCGGAAGGTCGCCAGTACCTCGACTACGGCATGGCACTGCGTGCGGTCCACATCGGTTACGCCGAAGACGAGATCGATGCGGCGGCTGTCGCGCAGATCCATCTCGGCAACAACCTCACGCGCCCCTCGCTGATCGAGCTGGACGCTGCGGAGCTGTTGGTCGACCTCATCGACTCGGTCGACATGGTGAAGTTCACCAAGAACGGGTCAACGTCCGTGTCTGCCGCGGTGAAGCTCGCGCGCGCCTATACCGGGCGCGAGCTGGTGGCCCGTTGCATCGAGCATCCGTTCCTTTCCTATGACGACTGGTTCATCGGCTCTACGCCCCTCACGCGCGGCATTCCGCAGCAGACCCTCACGCAGACCAAACTGTTTCAGTACAACGACCTGACCTCGCTCGAGCAGTTGATTGCGGCGCATCCCGGCCAGATGGCCTGCGTGGTGCTGGAGCCAGCCGCCACCGAGCCACCGCGCGACGGCTTCCTGCAGGGTGTGCAGGCGCTGTGCCGCCAGCACGGCATCGTGTTCATCCTCGACGAGATGATCACTGGCTTCCGCTGGCACCTGAAGGGCGCGCAGCATCTGTACGGCGTGCAGCCCGACCTGTGCACCTTCGGCAAGGCCATGGCGAACGGCTTTTCGGTGTCCTGCGTGGCAGGACGCCGCGACATCATGGAACTCGGGTCCATCGAGGCGGAAGGCCGCGAGCGCGTGTTCCTGCTGTCGACAACGCATGGCGCCGAAATGGCCGGCCTGGGCGCGTTCGTCGCGACGGTCGAGTTCATGCGGCGCAACCCGGTCGTCGAGCACCTGTGGCGCTATGGCGAACGGCTCATTGCCCTGATGGCGCAGAAGGCCAGCGCGCACGGCATCGCGCACAGCTTCAAGGCAGGCGGCGTGGCGTGCTCGCCGTACTACCTCACCCTCGATGCGGCGGGCGCCGTCTCGTTGCCGCTGCGCACGCTGTTCTGCCAGGAGATGATCCGCAACGGCGTGCTGATGCCGTGGATCGCGCTGTCTTTTCGCCACGGTGACGCCGAGCTGGCGCAGACCGCGCACGCGCTGGACCGCAGCTTTGCCGTGTACCGGCGTGCACTCGACGAAGGCGTTGAGAAATACCTGGTCGGTCCGGCAATCAAGCCGGTCTTTCGCAAACACAACTGAGCAGAATCATGCCGCCGACCCTTCCGCCCCTGCTGAAAGACAAGGTCATCGTGGTGACCGGTGGTGCCGGATTGCTGGGGCGAGCGTTCTGTCAGGCGATTTCCGACCACGGTGGCGTGGCCGTCGTGGCCGATGTGGATGCAGCGGTGGCGCAGGCCGTCGCGACAGGCATCTCCATCCATGGAGGACGTGCCGAGGCCTTGCCGGTCGACATCACCGATGCGTCATCGATCCAGGCCTTGATCGGTGCCGTGCAGTCGAAGTGGGGTCGCATCGACGCCGTGGTGAACAGCGCCTATCCGCGCAGCCAAAGTTGGGGCGCAAAGTTCGAGGACGTCGGTTACGCAGATTTCTGCGGCAACGTGGCGTCGCATCTGGGCGGGTATTTCCTGGTCGCCCAGCAGTTCGCGGTCTATTTCCGCGCCAGCGGCGGCGGCAACATCGTGAACCTGGGGTCGATCTATGGCACGCAGGCACCGCGGTTCGAGCTGTACGCCGACACGCCCATGACCATGCCGGTGGAGTACGCGGCGATCAAGGCCGGCGTGATCCAACTGACGCGCTATGTCGCGCAGTACTTCAAGGCCGATGGGGTGCGCTGCAATGCCCTGTCACCCGGCGGCATCCGTGACCGGCAGCCGGAGTCCTTCCTGGCGCAGTACGCCAGCCATTGCGGCGCCACGGGCATGCTGGACCCGGCCGATGTCGCTGGCACCCTGGTCTTCCTGTTGTCCGATGCCAGCCGTCACCTGACCGGGCAGAACCTGATCGTCGATGATGGCTTCTGCCTGTGAGGCGAGCGCCGGCACGACCGGCCGCCCGCGGCCTGCCACCGCTACTTCTTGGCGGCCGGCCCGTGCGAGAGCGCAATCGCTCCCGCCTTGCGCGACATGGCCACGGCGTCGGAGGCCGCTGCGGCGGCAGACAGGGCAGCTTGGGCCGCCTGCGCGGAGGCCTGCAGGGAAATCTCTTCGGCGTGCTGTGCCACGGCTGCTGCGCAGACGGAGGCCGATTCGGCTGCGGCCGCCGCTGACTCCGTGGCCGCTTCGGCAGCGGCCCACGCCGCATCCGCCGCTGCGCGGACTGCGTCGGCGAGGTTATGGTCGGACGCATTCTTGACGGCTTCCAGCGCCTTGCTGGTCGCCACCAAGGCCAGCTGCGCGGCAGCCGCCGCCCTCAAGGCCGCACCCTTGGCGCTGACGGTTAGCCCCGTCAGCGTGACCAGCGAGTCGGCGTACCGCTTGTTGACCAACAGGTAGTTCTCTTTGAAGTAGCTGAACTCCTGCTGCAGTTCGACCAGCTTTTCAAAGACATTCACCGTCACTGCATCATTCATCAGCTGGATTCCCTCGTGGATCGCCCGACCCGCTGCACGGCGTCGCAGAACTGCTCCACCGCTTCGGCCTTGAAAATTACTTCCCGCACCCCGGCACTGGCCGCCTGCGCCTCCAAGGTCTCGTCGACGTAGCCCGTGGTGATGGCCATCGGCAAATCTGGCCGGATGGCGCGCACGGCGCGCGCCACGTCCAGACCCGAGAGGCCGGGCATGTTGTAGTCACTCAGCACCAGATCAAACTCCGTGGGCGCGGCGCGCAGGGCAGCCAAGGCTTCGTTGGCACTCTGATAGGCGCTGACCCGTTCTCCGCGCCGCTCCAGCAGCCGTTTGACCAGGAAGACCAGTGCCTGGTCATCGTCGATGTAGAGGATGCGCAGGCTCGGGTAGTGCCGCGGCGCTTCGACCGCTGTGCTCGCCGGGCTGTCGGCCACTGAAGCAGACAGCTGGGCTGTGGCTATCGGAAAGTACAACGCAAAGCGTGTTCCCTCGGCGGGCTGGCTAGCCACGGTTACCACGCCGTCATGCGTTTGCAGGATGCCCCGGATAATGGTCAGGCCAAGGCCGGTTCCCTCACCCATAGGCTTGGTGGTGAAGAAGGGGTCAAAGCTCCGCCTTTGCGTTTCGGCATCCATGCCATGGCCCGTATCGCTGAGCGTGAGGCATACCGCGCCATCCGGGTGTTTGTTGCGGAAGGTCAGGGGCACTGTGGTGGCATCGGCTGGGAGCCCATCAAACCGGACGGTGCTCAGAGTGATGCGGATCAAGCCGGGACCTACGGGCATGGCCTGCATCGCATTGGTGGCCAGGTTGATCAAGACCTGCACGATCTGGGTGCTGTCGGCAGCGATCAGCGGGACATCCGGCTGACAGTCCACCTCGATAGCAAGCCGGCCCGGCAAGGTGGCACGGAGCAGGCGCACCGTGTCCACGACGATGGGCGCCAGAGACACCAGAACAAGTTCGGTGTCTTTTTTGCGCATAAACGTCAGCAGCTGGTGCACCAACTCACGCCCGCGGCTGCCCGCCTTGCGGATTTCCTCAAGGCTGTCCTGCGCGCGCAGATTGCCAGCGCAATCCCGAAGCGCCAGGTCGGCATTGCCGAGCGTGACGGCCAGGATGTTGTTGAAGTCATGGGCGATGCCTGCGGCCAGCGTGCCCAGGGCCTCCAGCTTCTGCGCTTCGCGCACCTGCGCCTCCAGTTGCGCGCGCACCGCTTCGGCCTCCAGGCGGGCGCTGTTGTCGGTGGCGATCAACAGATAGCCGATGTGCTCGCCCTGCTCGCCATTCAATGTACTGAGCGAGCCTCTCGCCGGGATCGTGCTGCCATCCTTGCGCACAAACACCAGCTCACACTCCACGTGGACCAACTGTGATGCCTTGAGCGCCAAGGCTTTGAAGCCCGGCTGCCATGCCGTGCACAGATCGGACAGGCTGAGCTGGTCGGTCACCTCGTTGGCTGCGTAGCCCAGCAACCGCACCGCCCCTGGGTTGAAGACCTGGATCCGTCCATCAAGGTCTGTGGCAATGCTGACGACGGCAGGACTGCGAAGAACGGCGTCCCCGAGTGCGATAGGGATCAACAAAGCCGGTCGCTTCGATATGG
>CANGFJ010000185.1 GCA_947453065.1 Pseudomonadota bacterium | reverse complement strand
GCTTGCGATTGAATTCTTCCCACTGTTGCTGCCAGACCTGCAGTGCCTCCTGCGCCTCTTCCAGCGCCGCTGCACGGGCCTGCTCGGTGATCTGGGCCTGCTCGGCACCTGGGGCAAGCTGGGCGATCTCTGCCTGCAGCTGCGCCCGCGTGGCCTCGTCCCGCGTGATCTGCCCGGCCAGCTCCCCCAACATCGTGGTGGCGCGGGTCAGCTCGCCGCGGCGCCGGTCGCGCAACTCGCGCGTATGGCCCAGCGTCTGCTCGGTGCGGGCGACATCGGCGCCCTGCTCGTAGAACCGGGCCTGGATGGCACCGACGCGTTCGCCCTCACCAGACTGGTATTCACGCTGCTTTTCGACCGCGGCTTCGGATGCACGCTGCCCAGCCAGGGCCTGCTGCAGCACCAGGTCGCACTCACGCACCGCACGGTCATTGATGGCCGCGCCGGAATCGATCTCCCGCAACCGCAACGCGAGCAGTTCGGCACCCAGGCGACGCTCTTCGTTCTTGAGGTCCTGGTACTTGCGGGCCGTCGTGGCCTGCCGCTGCAGGTGGCGGATCTGCTTCTCGACTTCGTCGCGCAGGTCCTGCAGACGCTCGAGGTTCTCGCGCGTGTCGCTGACCCGTGCTTCGGTTTCCTTGCGCCGCTCCTTGTAGCGGGAGATGCCGGCGGCCTCTTCGACGAAGGAGCGCATGTCTTCGCTGCGCGCTTCGATCACGCGGGAAATCATGCCCTGCTCGATGATCGCGTAACTGCGCGCCCCCAGGCCTGTGCCCAGGAACAGCGTGGTGATGTCCTTGCGACGACAGCGCGCGCCGTTGATGAAATAGCTGGATGCGCCGTCGCGCGACACCACGCGCTTGAGCGAGATCTCGTTGTAGCTGGCGTACGCGCCCGTAATCTTGCCGTCGCTGTTGTCGAAGATCAGTTCGACTGACGCATTGCCCACTGGCTTGCGCGCACTGGAACCATTGAAGATGACATCGCTCATCGATTCGCCGCGCAGGTGCCGGGCCGACAGCTCGCCCATGACCCAGCGCACCGCATCGATGACGTTGGACTTGCCGCAGCCGTTCGGCCCCACGACACCCGTCAGGTTCGAGGGAAAGTGAACGGTGGTCGGATCAACAAATGATTTGAAGCCGGCCAGCTTGACCTTGGTCAGACGCATCAGGATAAATCCAGTTTTAAGGCGCGCAAACGCGTCAGCTAGTGTAAATTATCCGGCACAATTATGAGCACCAAACCTTCAACAGAGCTGGAAACGTTCCCGAATCCAGCCCCCCAGAACGACTACACGATCCGCATCACGATGCCGGAATTCACGTGCCTGTGCCCCAAGACGGGCCAGCCGGATTTCGCCACCCTCAAGCTGGAATACGTGCCCGACCAGAAGTGCCTTGAGCTCAAGGCATTGAAACTCTACATCTGGTCGTTCCGGGATCGCGGCTGCTTCCATGAAGCGGTCACCAACGAAATCATGGGCCAGATGGTGGCCGCCACCACACCACGTTTCCTGCGCCTGACGGCGGAGTTCTACGTGCGCGGTGGCGTCTACACCACAGTCGTCGCCCAGCACCGGGCGGCCGGATGGATACCCCCTGCGGAAGTCGTCCTGCCCTGACGCCAGACCCGGCGCTTTGGTCAGATTTGCCGGCTCAACGGGAACGCTGTACAGGGCAGGTCGCGCCGGTATAATCGCGCGTCCTTCATCAACGGGTTGATGTTCAAGGAGCGTGTGATGCCGGCGAGGAAACCCCTGCCCAAGAGTGGCAAGGCCAAGAAGCCCGTTGCAGCCAAAAGCGCAGCGAAGAGTACTGTTGTGCCTCGCAAACCCGTTGCCAAGGCTGCGCCGCCCCCGCGTCCCGCAGCCACCAAGGCAAAAGCCCCTCTCAAGACCGCCGCAAAAAGTCTGGATAAAAAGCCCTCAGTGACTGTAACGCCAAAAAGACCCGAAGCTAAGAAGCCAGCCCCCGCTCCTGCCCCCGTGGACATCGCGCCGATCGAAGCGCCCGACGACACCGAGGCAGACAGCAATCTCCTGAGTGGCCCGCGCAACGTACAGCCCTATGTCGCCAGGCGCGGCGAGCAGTACATGAGCAAGGAGCAGCTGGATCACTTTCGGCAGATCCTCGCCAGCTGGAAGCAGGACCTCATGATGGAAGTAGACCGCACGGTCTCCCACATGAAGGACGAAGCGGCTAACTTCCCAGACCCCAACGATCGTGCCACCCAGGAAGAAGAGTTCAGCCTGGAGCTGCGCACACGCGACCGTGAGCGCAAGCTCATTCGCAAGATCGAGGAAGCCATCAAGCGCATCGAGGATGGCAGCTACGGCTACTGCCTCGAGACAGGTGAGCAGATCGGCATCAAGCGCCTGGAGGCGCGACCGGTGGCGACGCTGAGCATCGAAGCGCAGGAGCGTCGCGAACGCCGTGAGAAGCAGTACGGCGACCGGGACGACCGCTACCGCTGACCGTGTGACGACCTATCGGGGGCGGTTTGCGCCCTCCCCGACCGGTCGCCTTCACCTCGGGTCACTGGTTGCCGCCCTGGGCAGCTACCTGGATGCCCGCCGCCACCAGGGCCAGTGGCTGATCCGCATTGAAGACCTCGACACGGCCCGCGTGCTGCCGGGCGCCACAAACGAATTGATCTCAACGCTGGCCCGGCTGGGACTCCATTCGGACGAACCCATCCTGCTCCAGTCCCAGCGCATCAGCGCCTACCAGGCGGCACTGGACCATCTGGACGCTGCGGGAACACTCTATCGGTGTAGCTGTTCCCGCGCGGACACCGCCGCAGGTCCCTACACCGGCCGCTGTCGTAACGGCCCCACCGGCGCCGGCCCCTACAGCCTGCGACTGCGCTTGGACCCGGATGGCGAATGCGGTTTTTTCGACCGACTCCAGGGTGCACAGCGGCACACCCATCGAGCGCTGGGCGACCCCATCCTGCGGCGCCGGGACGGCCAGATCGCCTACCAGCTGGCCGTCGTGGTCGACGACGCCGCCCAGGGCATCACCGATGTCGTTCGCGGTGCCGACCTGCTGCCGGCGACTGGCTGGCAGGTAAAAATCGCCGCTGCGCTGGGCCTGCCACCCGTTAGGTATGCGCACTTGCCAGTCGTGCTGGACGCTAATGGCAGCAAGTTGTCCAAATCGCGCAGCGCTGCTGCGCTTGCCGAACTCCCCCCCGCACAAGCCCTGATGGGGGGCTTGGCCTTGCTAAGGCAGAATCCTCCCCCACAGTTGGGGAAGGCATCGGTAGAGGAAATCCTCGCCTGGGCAGTGACCCACTGGCGGCCAGAGGCACTGGAAGGCGTCGCGGAGATCCATCCATCGCAATGCGATTTGGGGTTATAAGTCTGTTTGTACTATGGTAAGTGACGCTAACCGGCGTTCTGCAACTCGCACGAGGAGTCGGCGATGAGTGAACCACGGGTCATCAAGAAATATCCAAACCGGCGGCTCTACGACACCGTAGAAAGCCGCTACATCACCTTGGCCGATATCCGCCGCCTGGTCGTCGAACGTATCGACTTCCTCGTGGTCGACAAGAAGTCCCAGGAAGACATCACGCGCGCCATCCTGCTGCAGGTCATTGCCGAGCAGGAACAGCGCGGTGAGCCACTGATGAGCAGGGACTTCCTGTCGCAGCTCATTCGAAGCTATGGGGGCGCCGTTCAGGGTGTTGTCGGCAGCTACCTTGAGCAGAGCATGAAGCTACTCTCTGCTCATCACCATGAGATCAAGGACCAGCTGAAGGCCGCACCAGGCGGCACCGAAACGATGGGGTCGGCAGCCAGCCTTGCCGAGCGCAACTACCAGCGATGGCGCAACGTCCAGAACGACATTTTCAGCCTACTTTCCAGTGCCGCGGCCAGTGGGGTAGCGCGGGAAGAGCCGGCTGAGGCGCGGGCAGACACGCCCGTGCAGCGAAACGCCGGCTAACAACGATGCCAAAACGAAAAAGCCCCGCAGCTGTCACCCGCTGCGGGGCTTTGGGGACCTGAATCCCGCCTCGGGACGTCTTAGCCGACGTCCACGCTGCGCATCGACAGGCGCACACGGCCCTGACGATCGACTTCCAGCACCTTCACGCGCACCACATCGCCTTCCTTGAGCTTGTCGCCGACACGCTCAACGCGCTCATCGGAAATCTGCGAGATGTGCACCAGGCCATCGCGACCCGGCAGGATCGTGACGAAGGCGCCGAAGTCCATCAGGCGCGCAACGCGACCCTCATAGATACGACCCACTTCCACGTCTGCCGTGATCAGCTCGATCCGGCGCTGTGCCTCGCGGCCGGCCGAACCGTTGACCGAGGCGATCTTGACCGTGCCATCGTTCTCGATGTCGATGGTCGTGCCAGTCTCTTCGGTGATCTGACGAATGACCGCACCACCCTTGCCGATGACATCGCGAATCTTCTCCGAGTCGATCTTCATCGTGATGATCGACGGCGCCCACTCCGACATGTTGGAGCGCGGCGTGCTGATGATCTTGTTCATCTCGCCGAGGATGTGCTGGCGACCCTCGAGGGCCTGGTCCAGCGCGACCTTCATGATCTCGGGCGTGATGCCCTCGACCTTGATGTCCATCTGCAGCGCGGTTATGCCAGTGGCCGTGCCGGCCACCTTGAAGTCCATATCGCCGAGATGATCTTCGTCGCCCAGGATGTCGGTGATGACCTTGAAGCGACCGCCATCGAGCACCAGGCCCATGGCAACGCCGGCCACCGGCGCCTTGATCGGCACACCCGCGTCCATCAGCGACAGGCTGGTGCCGCAGACCGAGGCCATGGAGCTCGATCCATTCGACTCGAGGATCTCGGACACCACGCGGATGACGTACGGGAAGCCGTCCATCGCCGGCAGCACCGCACTGATACCGCGGCGAGCCAGGTTGCCGTGGCCGATTTCGCGGCGCTTGGGCGAACCCATCATGCCCGTCTCGCCCACCGAGAACGGAGGGAAGTTGTAGTGCAGCATGAACGGCTCGCGACGCTCGCCTTCCAGCGCGTCGATGATCTGCGAGTCGCGCGTGGTGCCCAGCGTCGTGGTGACGAGAGCCTGCGTTTCACCGCGGGTAAACAGGGCCGAACCGTGGGTGCGTGGCAGCACGCCGACACGGATCGAGATCGGACGAACCGTCTTGTAGTCACGGCCATCGATACGCGGCTCGCCATTGAGGATGCGATCACGGACGATCGTGCTCTCGAGACGGTGCACCTGAACACCCAGCTGGTC